>CAJKQY010000027.1:0-21557 GCA_905202145.1 uncultured Collinsella sp. | reverse complement strand
GATGATGTTCTTGAGCGAGCGGAGCACGGCGGGATAGTACACCTGGTACAGGTTGGAGATGGTGTCGTTGCCACGGTCGGCGCACATGGTGTAGCCGATCAGGTCGTTGGTGCCGATGGAGAAGAAGTCGGCGACCTCGGCCAGGCGGTCAGCGAGCAACGAAGCGGCAGGCGTCTCAACCATGATGCCGACCTCGATGTTCTCGTTGAACTTGCGACCCTCTTCGGTCAGCTCGGCCTTGCACTGCTCGACGAGCTCCTTGACAGCCACGACCTCCTCGACGCAGGTGACGAGAGGGATCATGATCTTGACGTCACCGAAGGCGCTGGCGCGCAGCAGAGCACGGAGCTGGACCTTGTACTGGTCGGGATTGGCCAAGCAGTAACGCACGGCGCGGAAGCCCATGAAGGGGTTGTCTTCCTTGACCATGTGCAGGTACGGAATCTCCTTGTCGCCACCCACATCGAGCGTGCGGATGATGACCGGAGCGCCCTTGAGCGCGCTGGCGACCTTGCGATAGGCGTTGAACTGCTCCTCCTCGGAAGGAAGCTCGGCAGAGTCCATGAACAGGAACTCGGAGCGGAACAGACCGATAGCCTCGGCATCATGATCGAGCGCGTTGGGCACGTCATCGGGATTACCGATGTTGCAGGCGATGATCTTCTTGATGCCATCGGCAGTCACAGAAGGCTTGCCGCGGAAGGCCTCGAGGGCTGCCTTCTCGGCAGCAAAGGCCTCGGCCTTAGCGGTGTAGGCAGCGAGCGTCTCCTCGTCGGGATCGGCCTCGACAACACCCTTGCCACCGTCGACGACGACGGTCATACCGTTGCGAAGCGCGGTGCAGCTGTTAGAGACCGAAAGGACGGCCGGAATCTCGAGGGCGCGCGCGATGATCGCGGAGTGCGAAGTGCGGCCACCGGTCTCGGTGACAATGCCGGCAACGTGGGCCTTATCGATCGTGGCGGTCATGGACGGCGTAAGGTCGTGCACGACAACGACGGTGTTCTCGGGCAGGACGGAGAGGTCGACGACCTCCTTGCCCAGCAGCTCGGCCAGAATACCGGTGCGGATGTCGGCGATGTCGGCCGCGCGCAGACGGAACATCTCGTCGTCCATGGACAGAAACATGTTCTCGAACATGGTCGAGGTGTCCATGAGCGCCTGCTCGGCGCAGGTGCCGCCATCAATGGCAGCGTTGATGGCGTCGGTCATGCCCGGATCCTGAGCCAGGACAATGTGTCCGCTCATAATCTCGGCCTCGGCCTCGCCCACCGTCTCCTTCATGTGGTCGGCCTGAGCCTGGGTCTTCTCGCAGAAGACCGAAAGAGCGGACTGATAACGCTCCTTCTCTGCTGCCGAATCAGCAACCTCGTGCGGTTCAAACGTCAAGTCGGGATCGACGGCCACCATGACGGTGCCGATGCCGATGCCCTCGGATGCGTTGACTCCCTGATACATTCCCATTCCTCTCTCCGTGTCATGTGATAAAGCGTTTTGCCATATCCATGACAAAAGAGCGCAGCTACCTTGAACAGGTCACTGCGCCCCCAAGTATGAACTTAATTGTTCAACATGCGACCCGTTTGAGTTCTACTCGCCAAGACCGCTCTTGATGAGCTCGATGGCAGCAGCCAGAGCCTCGGCCTCGTCGGCGCCGTCGCACTTGACCTCGACCTCGGTACCGCAAGGGATACCAGCAGCCATGAGGGCCATCGGGGACTTGCCGTTGACCTCCTTCTCGGGGGTGACGACAGTCACGTCGCAGGCGTACTTGCCCATGGTGGAGGCGAAGAGGCCGGCCGGACGCATGTGAAGACCCTGCGGATTGACGAGGGTTGCCTTCTCAGAAACCATAATTGACTCCTTTTTTGTGTTTAACCCCTGTCATGCATGCGGCAGGAGTCAGATTCACGACGTTGTTTATATTAACTCACATCAAACTGTTTTTCATTATGTTTCGGACGAATTGTTGGACAGATGTGTTTGTCGTCCACTTGCTCGCCCACAGGGGGGCCGGGCGCGGCCAGTGATATTTCCTGCTCTACAGTCCTGCTCGCACGAAGAGCACATTAAGTGCTCTTCGGCTCGTGCGGAACTCGCGATAAATCTCACTGGCCGCGCCCGGCCCCCTGTGGGCGAGCAAGCTGCGGAAACTCGGTCGGTCCAGAGCAATATCGTGCGAACGGAATTCTGGCTGAGTTTTTGTTCGCCTGGTTGATCTAGTTGATGAGGTCTATCTATGCCCTTTTGTAAGTTGCGGTGAAATAGGGACTGATTTTGGAGTTGAATCGTTAAAACAGTCCCTATTTCACCGCAACTTATGGGAGGGGATGAAAAAAGGCGGAGGCCCTGGAGAGGGTCTCCGCCTTTGTTGCAAGGGGCGATATTATTCGCTAACTGCTGGATTAGACCAGGCGGGCGTTGATCGTCTTGGCGATCTCGGCGGCGTCGGTGGAACCCTTGACGGTGGCACGGAAGTCCTCGTCCATAAGCGCCTCGGCGACCTTGGACAGGATCTTGAGGTGCGTGGTTCCAGCCTGAGCGCCCGGGATGAGCAGGGCGATGGCAACGTTGACGGGAGCGCCGTCCATGGTGTCCCAACCGGTCACGCCAGAGTCGTCCTTGACGACGATGACAGCGGCCTCGGTGATGGCGTCGGACTTGGCATGCGGAATGGCGAAGCCCTCCATCATGCCCGTGGTGCCCTCGGCCTCGCGGGCCAGGAAGGCGTTCATCACGGCGTCGGCATCGCCGGCGATACCGGCCTTAACGGCCTGGTTGGAGACAAAGCTCAGAGCCTCGTCACGAGAAGCGAAGTCCTCGGCGACAAAGACGTTCTCGACCTTCACGAAGTCGGAAGCCTCGGCCTTGGGGGCCTCGACAGCAGCGGCCTTAGGGGCCTCAGCCGGCTTGGCTGCAGGAGCGGGCTTCTGGTTCTTCTCGAAGTCGTACTTCTTGAAGGCCACGAACAGGATGCCACCGACCACGGCGCCGATGAGGATCGCGAGGACCCACTGCGGGCCGTTCTCGACAACGGGCAGGACCAGGAAGCCGCCGTGAGGCGCCGGATCGTGAACGTTGAAGAAGATGGTCAAGATGGAAGCGATGGAAGAACCGACCATCATAATAGGCATGACGGGCCAGATGTTCTTGGTCATGAACGGAATGGCGCCCTCGGTGATGTGGGTGCAACCAAGGATAAGGTTGACGATACCGGCGTCATGATCCTCCTGGCTGAAGTACTTCTTGCCGACAACGACGGCGAAGGTGGTGATCAGCGGCGGAACGATGCAAGCGGCGGAGACGGCAGCCATGAAGTTGGTGCCGAAGTTGTAGGTCTCGGTGCCGACGCCAGCTTCGAGAGCGGTACCGAGCAGGAAGGTGCCAGTAGCGTAAGCAGCCTTGTTGACCGGGCCGCCCATATCAAAGGCGCACATGCAGCCGATGGCCAGGCCAAGGATCACCGGACCGGAGTTACCGAGGCTCTGCAGGAAATCCATCATGCCCTGGTTAATGGCAGCCATGGGACCGGAAATACCGAGCATGACCAGGCCGACGATGGCGGTAGAGCAAAGCGGATACAGGAAGATTGCCTTCAGGCCATTAAGGCTCGCGGGAATTTTAGAGAAAACCTTCTCGAGCAGCAAAATGACATAGCCGGCGAGGAAGCCGCCGACGATGCCGCCCAGGAAGCCAAAGCCCACACCCGAGCCTCCAGCGTCGATCATGCCGGTATCGGCGTTGATGGGAAGACCCTGGATGGCAATCATACCGGCAACAAAGCCGGGGACGAGCGCCGGGCGCTTGCCGATGGACTCGGCGATGTAGGCGGAGAGCACCGGAACCATGAGGTTCATGGCGATACCGCCGATAATCTTGAGCATCGCGGCAAAGCTGTTGTAGTCGGCAGCCGTCGAATCAAAGGACGTGATGCCCCACAGGAACGAAATGGCGGTCAGAACACCACCGGCAACGACGAAGACCAGCATGTGGCTGACGCCGTTCATGAGGTGCTTGTAGATGACGTGACCGATGGACTCCTTCTCCTCGACCTCGTCCTCGACATCGGCGGCAGCGGCAACCGTGTCGTCGCCCTTGGCGGCGAGCGCGCGGTCGATCAGCTTTCCGGCGGCCTCGACGGACAGGGCCTTGGAAACACCGACGGAAACCATGGGCTTACCGGCGAAACGCTCAGCCTGGACATCCTTATCGGCTGCGACGACGACGGCCTTGGCACCGGCGATCTCGCTCTTGGTGAGCTCGTTCTCGACACCGACCTGGCCATGAGTCTCGACCTTAATGGTCAGACCACGCTCGGCAGCTGCCTTCTCCAGCGCCTCCTTCGCCATGAAGGTGTGCGCAATGCCGGTCGGGCAACCGGTCGCGGCGATGATGTCAAACTTAGCCATGTGTCCCTCCTTCTTGAGTACTGCGCCCGCAGGCGCTCCCCTAAACGTGCTTCAATGCGCGTTTTTCCACAATTGAAAGATACCAACCTACCGTCCGCGTGAGAAGAGACAAGGCGCAATTCTCCGGTGAAAGGTTCTTTCATAACCGTAAACGGTAAGTGAAAGTTTACCATCAACACTTGAAACGGCAAGGTGTATCTTGTAATTGAAAATGCCCGTATACTATGGCATTGAAAAACGAGTCCGATTTTCAATGCCAACCAGGAGCCATCCATGACCGATAGCAGCAAGAGCGCGCTCTCCCTTATTAGCACGCACAAAGGGTACAGCGATTCCGAGCAGCGCATTGTCGACTATATATTGGAGCACCAGTCCGAGGCGCCGCGCCTGACGGCCGCCCAGCTCTCTCGAGCCGCTGCCACGTCCGAGGCGACGGTTTCGCGCTTCTGCCGCAAGCTGGGCTTTGGCAGCTTCCGCAGCTTTCAGTTTTCGTTGGCTCGCGACTTAGAGAGTCAGCGCAACGAGGGCCTGACCGACGAGGTCTCGCTCGACAACATGGAGCAGAGCCTTAAAAATATCCTCGCCGCCAAGGTGAGCGAGCTTAATGCGACCATCGACGGCATTGATCACGACACGTTGGCCGCAGTTGTGCACGCGCTTAAGAATGCCGGCGTTATTGAGTTCGCCGCCGTGGGCAATACGAACGCGGTCGCGCTCGATGCGACATTTAAGTTTTCGCAGCTGGGTCTACGCTGCATGGCGAGCACCATTAGTGAGACCTCGATTGGTTTCGCGCTCACGTTGCGCCCTGGTGATGCCATCGTGCTGATCTCGAACTCAGGCAAGTCGCGTCGACTGAACCGCATGGCAAAAGCAGCTCGCGATTGCGGCGCCACTGTAGTCGTCATCAGCAGCGACAGCAAGTCTCCACTTGCGCGCCTGGCCGACTACACCTTTAATACCGTCAATCACGAGGCACTGCTGACAACGGGCGACTTCGCGTTCTCCAAGATGAGCGCCACGATGATCATAGAGGTCATCTACAACTTCCTGCTGCCCGAAATCGAGGATGCGCGCGAGCACATCAGCTACTACGAGGAGCTCATCCAGCCGGATAAGGTCGTGGAGTAGACATTTTAGGGAGCCGATAAACGCCATTCGCCACGAAACCGGCCTATCTACTACGTTTTATCCGTATGGCCCAACCACATACTGAAAATAGAGAAAACCGCAGGCGCTCTACCTGCGGTTTTCTTTTTGCAATTCTTGACGTGGTTCCCGATGGCCTATTAAACGTAGTAGATGGGTCGGTTTCGTGGCGGACAGGTCGGACATGCATGTGGCGGCACGGCCTAAGCACGCGCTTCTTCCAGCATCTGCCTGGCGTGCACTAGGCTTGCCTCCGATTGATCGCCGCTCAGCATACGGGCGATCTCTGCGGTACGAGCATCGCCGGTCACCTCGTCCAGATGCGTTTGGGGAACGTCGCCGGGCTCTTTACTGACCACGTAATGCTTGGCGGCCATGACGGCGACCTGCGCCAGGTGGGTTACGACAATCACCTGATGCGTAGCGGCGAGATCTGCCAGCACGCTCGCGAGGGCACGCGCAGTAGAGCCGCCGACGCCGGCATCGACCTCATCAAACACGAGCGTATCGACACCATCAGCATTACCCAAAACCACCTTGCTCGCCAGCATAACGCGGCTCAGCTCGCCGCCCGAGGCAATACGGCGCAGGGGGCGCGGCGTCAATCCGGCACCGCTGCGATATAGCAGCTCATAGCTCGAAGGACCCGCCGGAGTCCATTCGGCACGCGGAAGATCGCGCGACTCCCAGACGAGCTCGGCGCCGCCCATCTCCAGGCGCGCCATCTGACGGCCAACCTCGTGACAAAAGCGCGGGGCCGCCGTATTGCGTGCACGCTTAAGCGCCTTGGCGGCGGCGAACAGTTCATGCTCCGCTGCGCCAAGCGCTTCGCGCGCCTTCTTGATCTGCTCATCACCATCGTCTACCAGCGACAACAGCTCTTGCGAGCGATCGCGCATGGAAAACACGTCGTCCATGGTGGGACCCCACTGCCTCAGAAGTCCCTTGAGGTCGGAATACCGCTCGCGCATACGAGCCAGCTCGCGCGGATCGAAGGCGACCCCATCGCGATAGGCGCGCAGCTCGTTGGCGCAATCCTCGAGTGAGATACAGGCGTCCGAAAGTGCATCGGCGATGTCACCGAGCTTGCGGTCAACGGTCGCCATGCGTGAAAGCTCGGCCACGGCGCCATTCACGGCATCGAGCGCTCCCCCTTCGGCAGCAAGCGATTCATGGGCCTCGTTTGCCGTCGCCACCAAGACCTCGGCGTGCTCCGAGCGAGGCAGCAGCTCCTCGAGTTCCTCGTACTCGCCTGGCTTGGGGTCGACCTCGGCGATACGCTCGAGGGCAAAACGTGCTTCCTCGACGCGACTCCCCTGCGCACGCGAGGCTTCCTCCACACGGCGAAGCTCCTTGGCGGCGGCACGCGAAGCCTTAAAGCAGGTGCGATACTTCTCGAGCGCCTCAAGCGCCGCGCGCCCAGCCCAAGCATCGACCATGGCAACATGGTGCGCCGGGTCGAGCAGGCGCTGGTGTTCATGCTGACCGCACAGATCCATCATCACGCCGACGCGCTCCGAAAGCTCGCGCACGCTGGCGATGCGGCCGTCAATTTTTACGCGGCTGCGGCCCTCGGCAGAAAGGCTGCGCTGCACGGTGAAGCCCTCCGTGTCGTGCGGGCCGTCAAACAGGCGCGCCTCGACGCTGGCAAGCGCCTCGCCCTCGCGAACCGTCGACGAATCGGCGCGCTCGCCCAAAATAAGCTTGAGCGCCGAGAGCAGTGCAGTCTTGCCAGCACCGGTCTCACCGGTCAGGACGGTCAAGCCGGCACTCGGCACCAACGTCGCCTCGCGAATGAGTGCAATGTTGGAAACCTGCAGTTCATCGATCATGACGCACTCCGTAAAACACGCGGCTCACCGAGTTATAGAAGCTCTCGGGGCCGTAGTCGAGCAGCAGCACATCGCCGGGACCGCGACGCACAGCCACGCTCTCGACCGTGCCATCGCAGGTAATAAACTGTCCGTCGATGGCGATGGCCGGCACGCTCGGACGATCATCGGACATAAAGATTTCGACGACATCGCTCGGCGAGGTCAAGAAGGCGCGAGCCTGAATGGTATGCGGGGCGATGGGCACACAGACCATACCCGTGTAATCGGGGCTGACGATGGGGCCGCCGGCGGATAGCGCGTAGCCGGTGGAGCCGGTCGCCGTCGAAACGACGACACCGTCACCGCGCAGGCGATCGATATGATGGCCGGACACCGTGATGTCAAACTCGACCATGTCGGACAGGGGCCCACGCGTGAGCGCCATGTCGTTGAGGGCGAACGAACGCACGACATCCTTCGTGCCGTCATCGCGCACCGAGACGATATCCGCAGCGATGGTGGCGCGGCGGCTCACGTGGAGCTCACCGGACAGGGCATCGCTCACAACCTGCAAAATATCGCGTTCCTCGGGACTGGCCGCCGTCAAAAAGCCCAGGTGGCCATAGGAAAGACCCAAAATGGGAATCTCGCGGTAGTTGAGAATGCGGGCGGCGCGCAGCAGTGTGCCGTCGCCGCCGAGCGTGATGACCAAGTCGGCATCGTCAACATCGGGCGTGCTCTGAATCTTCGAGCGCTGATCGGCCGCCCATGCGACCTCGTAGCCCTGGCGCGTCAGCCAGAGCTCGAGCATCAGGCCGCTCTCGACCGCCTCTTGCTTGTAGTAATTGGGAACCAGAAAGACCTTCATAGCGTTGCCGCTTTCTCGCTCAAAGCCGATACCTGGGATTGCAACTCATCTTCGGCGCGCTCGCCGGGGGCAAACCTCGTGCCGTACAGGAAAAACTCAACGTTGCCCTTAGCGCCATGGATGGGCGACACGCACACGTCGACCGGGAAGAGGCCCTTCGCGGCAAACAGCTCGATTACCGCAACAAGCGTGTCGACACGCACGGCGGGGTCGGTCACGATACCGCCCTCGCCCACCAGCGCAGCCGGCGCCTCAAACTGCGGCTTCACGAGCGTGCAGAACGAACCCGAAGGCTTCAGACACGCCAGCACGGCGTCGATGATATTCGCGATACTCGTAAACGACACATCGCACACAGCCAGGTCGATAGCAGCGCCGTAGCCAAGCTCGGGCAACTGCGTCACATTCGTGCGCTCGTGGAGCGTCACGCGATCGTCTTGGCGCAGCGACCAATCAAACTGGGCACGGCCCACGTCGACCGAGACAACGGTCGCGGCGCCGCGCTTGAGCAGACAATCGGTAAAGCCGCCGGTAGAGCAGCCTACGTCCAGGCAAGCAAGGCCCGTAGGATCGATACAAAACGCATCGAGCGCGCCCTCGAGCTTGAGCCCGCCGCGCCCAACATACGGGATGCGCCCCTTAACGTGCAGTGGCAGGCCCGGCGTCACCTTGAGCCCCGGAGAGGTCAAACGCTCACCGCCACTCGAAACCAAGCCGGCCATAAGAGTGCGAAGGGCATCCGCGCGATCGGCGCAGATGCCCTGTGAAATCAGTTCGTCATCGAGACGCACGCGTTTCATGAATGCCATCAACCATTCGTATCCGGAGATGCAGCCTGTCTATCTTGGGACTCGTTTGCCGCATCCTCATCGTATTCCTGCTCGAGCTTGTCGGCCTCACGCGGCGTCAGCTCAAACTTGTCGACCATATCGACCGCTCGGGAGCCCAGCTCAATCGCCTCGTCAAACAAATCGAGCGAACGCTCCAAGGACGTATCCTTGGAGCGAACGGTGGCAATGATCTGGTCCAAGCGATCCGAGATCTCATCGAAGTTGCGGACGGAACCCTCTGGCATGGCTACTCCTCGACGGAGTCGGCCTCGACGGCCTCAGCAGCGTCCGCATCCTCGGCAAGTACACCGGCAGCAGCCTGAGCGGCAGCGACCTTGGCGGCCGCCTCGGCAGCCTGTGCCTCCTCGCGAGCGCGATCCTCGGCCAGCAGCTCCTGGTACAGGTCCTCGCCCGGCAGCTCCTCGCTGCGAGCGATCTTGCCCAGCACGCCGTTGACAAACGATGCGGACTGGTCGGTACCATAAGCCTTAGCAATCTCGACAGCCTCGTTGATGACGATGGCGTCCGAGACCTCCTCGTCGTTGAGGAAGCGCATCTCGTAGACGGCGATACGCAGCAGGTTGCGGTCGGCGCCGGGCATGCGCATAAGATCCCAGTTCTTGGCGACGGCGCGCAAGGCACAATCGATGCGATCAATGTGCTCGTAGGCTCCGCGGCAAAGCTCCAGCGCATAGGGGTCGAGGGGACCCTTCGAGATCAGGAAATCGCCCTCGAGGACGCGCTCGAGCGGGCTGTCCGTGGCCTCGGCCTGGAACAGCAGCTGCAGCGCCTGACTGCGGGCAAGCGTGCGCCCGCGATAAACCTTAAGGCTCAAAGGTTACTCCTTGGGGAAAACGAGACCGTCGATGCAAACGTCAACGCGCTCGACCTCGACGCCCACCTGGGCATCGATGGCGGCGACCACGGCGGCGCGAACGGCCTCGGCGAGTTTCTTGAACGGATAGCCAAAGAACACCACGACACGCACGGTGAGTGCGAGCTTGTCGCCGACGACCTCGGCCTCGACCGCCGGCTCGGAAGCCGGGGCCTTGGACGAGAGCATCATGGAGACAAGGTTGGTGGCAAGGTCCTTGACGCCAACGGAGGCGATGCCCTCGACATCCGACACGGCGCGCGAGACGATGGCGGTCAGAACATCGGGCGAAATGCCGATGCCGTCAATCTTGATTTCCTGGGGCATGAGTCCTCCTAGAAGAGTTGGATGCTAGACGCGGGAGACGAACTTGCCGTCGCGGGTGTCAACCTTGATGACCTCGCCCTCGTTGAGGTACATGGGGACCTGGATGACAGCGCCGGTGTCGATCGTGGCCGGCTTGGTGGAACCCTGGACGGTGTCTCCCTTAAAGCCCGGGTCGGTCTGGACGATGGTGGTCTCGATGAACATCGGCGGGGTCACGCCCATGAGCTCATCGTCGGCAAAGAGCAGCTGGCAGATGTCGTTCTCGCGAAGCCACTTGGAGTTCTCGCCCACCATGTCCTCGGGAACGGGAACCTGCTCATAGGTCTCATTGTCCATGAAGATGTAGTCGGCGCCATCGTTGTAGAGGTACTGGAACTCACGGGTGGTGAGCATAACGCTCTCGAACTTGGTGCCGGCGTTGCAGGTGTTCTCGACGACGCGGCCGCTCTTGATGTCGCGGGTCTTGTAGCGCACAAACGCGCCGCCCTTGCCCGGCTTGACATGCTGGAACTCGACGATGGTGTAGACCTTGTCCTTAATGCGGAGACCGAGGCCGTTCTTGAAGTCGGCGGTAGAAATGGTAGGCATAGCGACCTTTCTTGTTATGGGCAGAACGCACAAGCGTCCAAATTACATACGACCGAAATTATACACTTGCAGACGGCGCCTGCAGCGAGCGCATAAAAAGAGAACGCGGGGCGTCCGAATCGATCCGGACGCCCCGCCCCAAAAATCTATCGAAATGGGCTAGCAATCGATGATGTGCAGGTCGTGCGGGGTCTTGGTGAAGGGCTCGTAGCCGTTCTCGGTGACCACGCCGTAGTCCTCCAGGCGCACGCCGCCCACACCGGGCAGATACACGCCGGGCTCCATGGTGATAACCGAGCCGACCTCGATGGTGTTCTTGCTGCGGTTGAAGTTGGGCAGCTCGTGGATGTCGATGCCCACGCCGTGGCCCAGACCATGGTTGTAGTAATCGCCATAACCGGCATCGCCGATGATCTTCTTGGAAAGCTTAAAAATGTCGTTGCCCTCGACGCCCGGATGGATGGCGGCGACGCACTCCTCGTGCGTACGGCGCACGAGCGCGTACAGGTCAAGCTGCTCCTGGGTAGGCTCGCCCATCACGACGGTGCGCGTCATGTCGGAACGATAATCGCAGTAGCCCGCGCCGTAATCCATGAGGACGAAGTCGCCCTTCTCGATGACACGGTCACTCGGTACGGCATGCGGGTTGGCGGTGTTGGGGCCGCTCGCCACAATGGAGCCAAAGGCCAGGCTGTCGGCGCCGTTGGCGAACATAAAGTTCTCGAGCTCGTTGCGAACCTGCTTCTCGGTCATACCGGGCTTAATAAAGCCGAGCATATGCTGGAAGGCGGCATCGGTGATCGACTGCGCATGGCGCATGAGCTCGATCTCCTCGGCGTCCTTGATGGCGCGCATCTTGCGGATGTCATCATGCATCAGCGGCAACATGCAGGCGACGGAACGGTCCTCCAGGCCACGCTGAATACCCTGGTAGAAGTTGATCTGCATGTCGTCCTCGACAGCACAGACGCGGCACTTGTTGGCTGCGATCTTACCGGCGACCCAACCAGGGATGGTGCCCTCGTCCATGTCGTAGACCCAAGGGCTGCCGGCGGGCGTGTTCTCCTCAAAGCTGTTGAGGTAGCGCGAGTCGGTATGGAACAGGCACTGGTCAGCCGTAATAAACGCCGCGTGCGGGAACTCGAAGGTGTAGTCAAAGACGCCCTTCACGCCCGTGAGCCAACGAAGATTGGCCTCGTCGCGTACCACGATAGCGTCGTAGCCGCGCTCGACCATCAGGGCACGGACACGTTCGATACGACCGGCAGGACCGGCAGCAAACTCAGACATGCGGATTCCTTTCTTATTGTCTCAAAAAGTGCGGGACGGGTCTCAACCGAACGTCGGAATCGCATGCGAACCGCAACCGATTGGAAACCCGTCCCTCAACATGATACGAAAGACGATGGATGTCAATAAATCTTAGAGAAGTTCTTTGCGAGAAGCCAAGTAGGCGTGAGCGTGACGCTCAAGAACCTCGTCCTCAACGTTCGTTAGACGAATGGCGCCGAGTACCGCGGGCAGCGGCAACATGCTGCGGTTCGAGCGGGCGAACTGCTGCTTACGGAACTCCTCGATAAACGCGGTGGGCTCCAGGTCGAAGGCAAGCTCCTCGATGCCAAAGTCCTCCAGGCAGTCATCGACCTCAAAAACGTAATCGATATCGAAGTCGCAGGCATCGTGGGCAACGCGCGCCTCAAAGCGCATGCCCTCGGACAACAGCTGGTAGGCAGGGACCTGCGAAGCAGCATCGCCCAAGCAGGCGCGCAGGGTGCGCTCCCCCGTCTTACCAAAATCGAGCGCATGACGTGCGCTCGGGTTCGTGGCCATCAGTACGTCCTTGCGGGCAGTCTGAGACCACTGAACGGTATTAACGAGCGCGACCTCCTCGCCCGCGAGAATCTCGGGGACGGTCTCAGTAAACTGATTCCAGCGGGACTTGCTGCTCGAAAGCATGGTGCCAACAAGTACCGCATAGCCGAGCTTGAGGTCCTCGGGATCCGCCTCGCGAACAAGGTCGAGGTCACACACGACCAAGCCCGGCTCGGGACGGAACGCGATAGCGGGAAGTGCATTCGCCGAAGAGGCGACGAGCGGCTTCATGGTCGTCGCGACCGTGAGCATGGCATCGAACGTCGTCGGCAGCAAGGCGCACTCGGTGCGACCGCACCACTGATTGGCACACCAGCAAACGACCGAGCAGGTCGCCGTGTCGCCGACAGCGACAACGAGATCGTCGCAGGTAATGCCGTTAGCTGACAGGGCGCCAAAGACGGTATCGGCATCGGCCAGCGTAGCACCGGCAGGCGAAACCTCGAGGACGAGCGGCGACACGGCAAAACCGGCGTCGACCAGCGCATGCTCGACGACCTCATCAAAGCGCTCGGATGTGGCGTCGTTCCAAACCACCATCGCGCGCTTAGGCTTGCCCACAGCCGAGGCAAACATGCGCGACAGCTCCTCAAACGCGCCAAGACCGACACGAACATCGACACTGCGGTTTTGGAAATTGATAAGTTGACGGCGAATCATAGCAGTCCACGCTCCAAAAGCATCTCGGCACAAAGGTAGGAAACGTCCTCGAAGGACTTGTTGCGAATATCAAGGGTAATATCGGCGGCCTGGCGATACAGCGGACGGCGATGCTCAAACAGGCGCGCAGCATGCTCGGGCGAGCGGAAATCGGGTCGGGTATCGGAGCGGCGAATCTGGCGCAACGAATCCTCAAAGTCGCCTTCGAGGTACACGCAGGTACCCATCTCGTGCATCAGCTCAATGTTTACCGGCGTCTCGACGATGCCACCCCCGCACGATACCAGCAGGCTGCGCTCGCTCTGAAGCGAACGAAGTGCCGAGGTCTCGAGCTCGCGAAAACGATCCTCGCCCTCGGTCTTAAATATCTCGGTCACCGACTTGCCGCATCGACGCACAACCAAACGATCGGTATCGATGAATCGACGCTTGAACATAGTGCCCACATTGCGTGCAAGCGTCGACTTGCCCGCGCCCAAAAAGCCGATAAAGAAGATATGGTCGCAGCCGTGTTTGATGTGCTGAGACATGGCGAGACCTATTCC
This sequence comes from uncultured Collinsella sp., assembly GCA_905202145.1. GTDB lineage: Bacteria > Actinomycetota > Coriobacteriia > Coriobacteriales > Coriobacteriaceae > Collinsella. Next base: position 7,621 of record CAJKQY010000027.1, on the reverse strand, counting down.
TCGCAGGGAAGGTCGCGCAGGGCCCGGCGCTCAAAGATACGGAAGATCTGCGTGTACCACAGGTCCTGGGTTGCCTGTGGCTTGACCAGAATAGTGTCAACGCCGGCAAAGTTTCCGCTCCATACGTCGGTGTACAGCTGGTCACCGATCAGTACAGCCTCATCGGCCGTGGCGCCCAGACGCTTAAGACCCGCCTTCAAGGCAAACGGGGCGGGCTTCATGGCGTGGCTGATGGCCTCGAGCCCCAACTCGCGCGCCGACGCCATAACCTGGTCGCGATGCCAGTTGTTGGACACCATGCACAGCTTAAAGCCCTTAGCATGGGCGGCCTCGAGCCAGGCGGAGACCGCAGCGGGTACCTGCTCGGTATCACGTGGCACCAGGGTGTTGTCGCGATCGAGCAGAATGGCGCGCTTACCGTCGGCCCAGAGGGCATCGAGGTCGATGCGATCGACCGAGGCAACATATCGTTTGGGGCTAATAATCCTCATGATCAATTCCAAGACTGTTGATGCTCTTCGTAGGTCTTCGAGAAATACTCCTCGTCCTGCGTAATGTAGAAATACAGGTCGTCGGAGTCGGTCGGCTCAAGGGTGGCCTTGAGCGCCTCGAGCGACGGAGAGCAAATGGGCGTGGGCGGGAGGCCCTCGTGCTTATAGGTGTTATACGGGCTATCGCTCTGCAGGTCGTCGGCGGTAACCTCGCCACCGGTGACGTACATCATGGTCGCGTCGCTGTTGAGGTAGCGCAGGCCATCGAGCTTGCCCGCCAGACGGTTGTAGAAGACCGAGGCCACATGCGCGCGCTGGTCGGCGTTGAGGCCCTCGCGCTCGACGATGGAGGCAAGGTTAACGATGTCGTAATCGGACATCTCCACGCCATAGCGCTCCTTGATCTTGGCCTCGCAGCTGGCAAAGTCAAGCGACTTATACTCGGCGTTGAACTGGTCAAGCATGGCGCGAATCACATCATCAGCGCTTGGGTCCTTACCAAGCGAATAGGTCTTGGGGAACAGGAAACCCTCGAGCGAATCGTTCGCGGCGTCTTTAAGGAAAGCGTAATCATTCACATAATTGCTCGCCTTAGCCTGGTTAAGGAAGTCCTCCTTAGAAATACTGTCGTAAGCCTTGGCCACGCGGTCAGCGACCTGGTCAACCGTCAGACCCTCAGGGATAGTCAGCGCATCGGAGCCCGCATTGGGGCCTTCCATGAGCTGCTGAACGACCTTGGTCGCGTCCATGAGCGTAGTGAACGAGTAGGTGCCAGGCTTAAGCGACATGTCAGCGTTGAGCTTTTTGACCGCCGCGTAATAATCCTTGGGATCTTCGACGATATGGTTCTCGGAGAGAATCGAAGCGATGCTGTCACCCGAGGCACCATCGGGAATCGTGATAGTAACTTGCTGGCCAGCAGCGACTTTCGCATCCTTACCGCCAAAGAAGCCCTTGACGGCCGGCACGACAAAGAAAACGATCGCGACAAGCGCAAGCACGGCGACGACGCCACCGATAATCATAGGCACCGGGGAGCTTTTCTTTTGAGCACCACGGCGGGCGTGCGTGTTATAGCTCGAGCGCGTGGCCGGAGCAACGCCGTGCGAGCCATGAGCATGATGTGCGTGGGAGCGCGATTGCGGGGCCTGTCCCTGCGTGCGCTGGGCAGGAGCCTGTTGCTTAAAACGAGCGCCGCCAGCGGGCTGCGCGGGACGAGCGGCGGGCTGTTGAGCAGCACGCTGAGTAGGCTGAGCCGAACGCTGCGTCGGCTGCGCCGGGCGCTGACCAGGCTGAGCAGGGCGCGGCGCGGGCTGACCCTGACGACTCTGCTGGCGCGGATCGGAAGCGCTAGGCATGCTGAACCTCCTCGTTTTTACGATCAAGCCATGTCTGCAAGAACAGGCTGGCGGCGATCATGTCAATCTTGCCCCTCATCTGCTTTTCGTTGAGCCCCTGCTCTCGCAGGATTCGCTTGGCCTCCTGCGAGGACAGACGCTCGTCCTCAAACTCCAGCGGCAGATCGAGCTCGTCGGCAATCTTTTGGGCCACGGCGGCGACGCGCTCGGCCTGGGGGCCGGGCTCACCGGCCATGGTCAAGGGGCGTCCGCTTACCAGGATATCGGGCTCATAGTCCTCGACCAGGTAGCGAAACGTCTTTGCCATACCAGTGACCTCGGCAGCCGGAAGCACCTTGACAGGCATCGCCATCTTGCCATCACGGCTCGAGATGGCAATGCCAATCCTGGTCTCCCCTATGTCCAGTGCGAGCGCGACCACAGCGACTACTTAGGTTCTTAGGCGCCGAGCGCGGTCTTGGCGGCCGCGAGGGCATCGGCGATACCGGCAGCGTTCTTGCCACCGGCCTGGGCCATGTTGGGACGACCGCCACCACGGCCATCGACCAGGCCCGCGATCTGCTTGATCACGTTGCCGGCGTGGAAACCGGCCTTCACGGCGTCATCGGAGCCGGCGGCGAGCAGGGCCGGGGTGCCCTTCTCGGTCACGCTGGCAACAACGCAGGCGACGGGGCCGGCGACCTTCTGGTGCACGGTATCCCAAACGTTGCGCAGGTCGGCAGCCTCGAGACCCTGAAGCTCAGCGACAACGAGCTTATAGCCATTCAGCTCGACAGCGCCGTCGATGGCGCTGGAGATCGCATCGGAGGAGCCACCAGTGAGCGCCTTCTTGAGCTTGCTGGAAGTCTCGCGCAGCTCGGCCTGCAGGTTCTCCACACGGGCGGGAACCTCGTCCACGCGGCACTTGAGTGCAGCGGCGGCGGCGTCAACGAGCGCCAGGCGGTCGGCCATGTAATCGAGAGCACCCTTGGAGGTCACAGCCTCGATACGGCGGACATTCGAGCCCGTGGAGGACTCGGAGATAATCTTGAACAGACCGATCTCGGCGGTGTTGGCGGCATGCGTACCACCGCAGAGCTCGCGGGAGAACGGCTGGTCCTCGGCGCCTACGGAGACGACGCGGACGACGTCGCCGTACTTCTCGCCAAAGAGGGCGACAGCACCGGCGGCCTTAGCCTCGTCGATGCCCATGACACGGGTCACGACCGGCTTGGAGGCGAAAATCTGCTGGTTGACCAGGCCCTCGACAGCCTTGAGTTGCTCGGAGGACAGGGCCTCGAAGTGCGTGAAGTCAAAGCGCAGGTGCTCGGGCGTCACCAACGAGCCGGCCTGGGAGACATGCTCGCCCAGGACCTGCTTAAGCGCAGCGTCGAGCAGGTGGGTGGCGGTGTGGTTGCGGCGCAGGAAACCACGGCGCTCGGCGTCGAGCGCGGCGGTCACAGCAGCACCGACGGTCAGCGTGCCCTCGGCAACATGCGCGACATGGGCATACAGGCCGTTGTGGTTCTTGGTATCGGAAACGGTCAGCGAAACGCCATCGGCACAAAGCTCGCCGGCATCACCCTGCTGGCCGCCCATCTCGGCATAGAACGGGGTGCGGTCGAGCACAACCTCGACATCCTCGCCAGCGGCAGCGGACTCGACGGACTCGCCGTTGCGAACGATGGCGACAACCTTTGCGCCCTCGATGACGTCGTTGTCATAGCCGTCGAATTCGGTCGCGGCAACCTTGTCGGAAAGCTCGACCCACACGTCGTTGAAGCTGCCCCAGGCATCGCCCTTGGCGTTGGCGCGAGCGCGTGCCTTCTGGTCCTCCATGCAGGCGGTGAAGCCGTCCATGTCGACGTCATGACCGGCGGTGCCGGCGATCTCGACAGTCAGGTCAATGGGGAAACCAAAGGTGTCGTGCAGCTTAAAGGCGACATCGCCCGGAAGGACGGCGCCGTCAGCGAGTGCGGCCAGGGCCTCGTCCAGGTAAACGCGGCCGTTGTCGAGCGTCGTGGAGAAACGCTCCTCCTCGGATGCGACGATGCCCTTAACGAGCGCGACGTTCTTGAGCAGCTCGGGATAGGCCTCGCCCATCTGAGCGTTGACCTCGTCGATAAACTTGGTCAGGAAGGCGCCCTCGATGCCCAGCAGGCGACCGTGGAACACGGCACGGCGGAGCAGGCGGCGAAGGACGTACTCGCGGCCCTCGTTACCGGGCAGGATGCCGTCAGAAATCATAAAGTCGACGGCACGGGAGTGGTCGGCGATGATGCGCAGGGAGCGGCTGGCGCCGGAGTAATCGTCGGCGTCATAGGTCTTGCCGCTGATCTCCTCACCGAGCTTGATGAGATGCTGCATCAGATCGCCGTCGTAGTTAGCGGTCTTGTGCTGCATGATGGCGGCCATGCGCTCCAGACCCATGCCCGTATCGAGGTTGCGGTGCGGCAGCTCCGGCATGGAGCCGTCCTCCTGGCGGTCGTACTGGGTAAACACGAGGTTCCAGAACTCAAGGAAGCGGTCGCAGTCGCAGCCGGGCTTGCAGTCGGGGCTACCGCAACCGACCTCCTCGCCCATGTCAAAGTAGATCTCGGAGCACGGACCGCAGGGGCCGGTGGGGCCAGCGGCCCAGAAGTTGTCGTCCTCGCCCAAGCGGGAGATGTGGTCCTCGGCAACGCCCAGGGAGCGCCACACGTCGTGGGTCTCGTCGTCCTCGGTAAAAACGGTGAAGTACAGGCGGTCGAGCGGCAGCTTGAACTCCTTGGTGATGAGCTCAAAGGCCCAAGCGCAGGCCTGCTGCTTGGAGACGCCGCCAAAGGAGAAGTCGCCGAGCATCTCAAAGAAGGACAGGTGACGGCCGTCCTCGCCGATGCAGTCGATGTCGTTGGTGCGGACGCACTTCTGGCAGGAGATCGCGCCGATCTCCTTCATGGTCTTCTTGCCCTGGTAGTACTCCTTAAACTGGTTCATGCCGGCGTTGGCAAGCAGCAGCGAAGGATCGTCGGGGACGAGGGATGAAGAAGGATAGAGCTTAAGACCGCGCTCCTCAAAGAAGTTGAGGAACTTAGAGCGAATCTCGGCCGTAGTCATTGACGGGTAATCAGCACTCATAGAGGGAATCTCCTCGGTTTCACATCGAAACAGTTCAAACGTAACGATATTACCATCCCACCGCCCCAGCGCAAAAAAGAGGGCCGCCAAACAGCGACCCTCCAGCGAAAGTGCATGTTATTTAGGACCATACAATCCTTTGAAAAAACGGGTATGGTAAAATACCATATAAGAATCACCCGGAAGGAGCGATCGATGAAAAGCAAACGATTTGTCCTGAATGCACTTCTGGTAGTAGTACTTTTAGCGCTCTTGGCCTTCTCCCAATGGTACGCAAACCAACCAGCATTTGGCTACGTACTGTATGCAGTGACGTCCGGCGACAACGCTTATTGCCCTCTACGCGCAATTGACGTTCTCTATTTCTATGTAGCCGGCCCCTTATCAATCGCTTTGCTCGTGTTTCTTGTCTTTTACAACATCAAGAAACGCTAACAGGGCCTATTTGGAATCCGAATCATCCATGGAGCCGTCGATGCCGGTTTTGGTGTCGTCATTCGAGTCGGCATCATCGTCCTTGGCGAAGGGGTTCTTAAAGAAACCCGTCGCGTCGGGCTGAAGACCCGAGAGCTTGATCCAGGGATTATCGAGCTCAGGCTTGGGCATAGCTTTGGCTTCGGGCGCGGTCTCGTTGCCAATGAGCTCGGACTCGTAGATAAACGTGTCGTCACCAAGCGCGTCATAGGCGGCGACCGGGTTGCCCTCGGCATCGCGATACGGCGTGCCCTTAAACACGGCGCCATCATATGCCACGAGCTGGCGGCCGGTCTCGTTCTCGAAGTAGTAGACGAAAATGCCCTTGAGGGCCGCGCACAAGGGGATGGCGATGACCATGCCAATGGGGCCCATGAGTGCCGAACCAATAACGAGGGCCGTCAGGCTCATAACGGGATGCACCTGCACCGATCTCTGCATAACCTTAGGCGAAATGACGTTGTCGGTGACATTTTGCGCCACCATGGTCACGACAAGCGTCCACAACGCCAACATGGGGCTGAACATAAAGCCGAGCACCGTGGCGATCGCCGCGCTCACCCAGGGACCGACAACCGGAACCAAATGCATGATGCCGGTGAAGATAGCCATGAGTGCTGCGTATGGATGGCCAATGAGCGTAAAGCCGATAAAGGCGAGGATGCCACCGCAGATGGACGTCACGACCATACCGCGCATGTAGCCGCCGACCGAGCGCGAAAGAATCGCGACCATAAAACGGTACGAGGTCTCCTTTTCCTGACCAATGATGGTGCAGACCTCGTGGTGCATGCGGGGATAGTCGCAGGCAAGCCAGTAGGCAAGCACCAAGCCCAGGAAGATAACAAACAGCTGCGAGGCCGTGTTGGTAATGAGCGGAAATACACCGCGACCGAGCTCGGCAGCGATTTGCGAGACATACTTGGACGCCACCGTAACGAGCGAAGAAAGGTTATCGTCCAGATACTCCTTGAGCGGCGTGTTATTGAGCGTCTTGGCATGCGAGATCATCTCGTTGAGGTCGCCACCAGCAACACGAAGCTGCTCGGGCAGGCGGCTCAAGACTTCCATGATCTGACCAAAGAGAATGGGCGACAAGATGCAAACAACGCCGACGAGAGTAGCAACGACCACAATAAGCGCGATAAACGAACCGATGCCACGATTTACGCCATGGTGCTCGAGCCAATTAGTTATCGGCGACATCACAAAGGCGATGATGGAACCGACAGCGAGAAACTCGATAACCGGCGCCAGGATGCCCATAAGGTTAAAGATGACGGCGGCGATGACAATGCAGCCGACGACGCCCCAAATGCGCAGCGTCAGAATACGGGTATCGCGAAGCGTGCGGTCGGTTTGTTGGGGGTGCTCACTCATGAACGAACCATCACTCCGTCGGGGTCAATCTTGTCTTGAATCTTCTTAAGGGTACGGCGCAGCAGGCGCGAGACCTGCACCTGCGAGATGCCCAGCTTCTTGGCAATCTCGATCTGGGTCATGCCCTTTACGAAGCGCAGCTCGATAACCTCGCGCTCGCGAGGCGAGAAATCACGAATGGCCTCCTCAATCACCAGGCGATCATCGGTAAAGTCGAGCTCGTTGTCGTCGTCGGCGTAGCGATCGAGAATCGAAGGCGCATCGTCGGAGTCGGACGCGCCGGGAGCCTCGATGGGCACCGAGGTATAGGCCGAGGACGATTCCATGGCTTCGAGCACCTCGTCGACGGTCACGCCCAGGTAATCGGCGATTTCCTCAACCTTGGGCGAACGTTGAAGCTCGTTGGTGAGCTTGTCGGTAGCCTGGTTGACCTTGGCAGAGAGCTCCTGCAGACGACGCGGCACGCGCACGCTCCAGCCCTTGTCGCGGAAATGACGCTTAATCTCACCCAGAATAGTAGGTGTGGCAAACGTGGTGAACTCGAGCCCGCGTTCGGGGTCAAAGCGGTCGATAGCCTTGAGCAAGCCCAGATAGCCGACCTGCAAAAGGTCATCGAGCGGCTCGCCGCGGTTCTTAAATTTGTTGGCAAGAAACCTTACCAGGTTCATATGGGACATGACGAGCTGCTCGCGGGCATCCGGATCACCGGTCTCCTTATAACGACGAAACAACTCGCGGGTTTTCTCCTTGTCCCAAGCGGTCTTGCCGCTCCGGGAACGTTCGGTCATATTAGATATCCGCCTTGAGGTCGAGGGAAAGCGT
>CAJKQY010000026.1:0-22513 GCA_905202145.1 uncultured Collinsella sp. | reverse complement strand
GCCTCAACCGTCGCTATGGCCCGGTCGAGTGCTTTTTGGACCACGAGAATCCCTTTAGGCTGCTCATCGCGGTGCTGCTCTCGGCACAGACGACCGACGCACAGGTCAATAAGGTGACGCCCCAACTGTTTGCCCAGTGGCCCACGTCCGAGGCCATGGCCGGCGCGAGCGTGGCCGATGTGGCCGAGACCATCAAGTCGCTCGGCTTTTATAAGAGTAAGGCCAAGCATGCCGTGGAGGCCGCGCAGATGATCGTCGCCGACTACGGCGGCGAGGTACCGGCCGACATGAAGGAGCTTGTAAAGCTGCCGGGCGTGGGACGCAAAACGGCGAACATCGTGCTCAACGTGGGGTACGGCATTGTCGAGGGCATCGCGGTCGATACACACGTCAACCGCATCGCGCATCGCCTGATGCTGAGTCCTAAAACGCATGCCAAAGAGCCGCTCAAGACCGAGCAAGATCTGCTCAAGATTTTGCCGCACGAGTATTGGGAGTCGGTCAACCACCAGTGGATTACCTTTGGCCGTGAGATCTGCGACGCCCGCAAACCCAAGTGCGACGAGTGCCCGCTGGCAGACCTTTGCCCCAGCGTACGGGTGGTGCAATAGCTTTTTGCAAACTTTTTTGCAAAAAAGTCTCAAACCTTAGATATAGCTTGGTTGCGCAACCTTTTTAGGATTTTCTCGGCTTGAATTAATCATGCAATTCAAATGTCTTCTTTCGCGAAGTGGTCGCGGAGAAGCAAGTCGGGAAAGGACGACCACATGAATAGGAAGCTTAACGCTGCTATCACAGCCGGTCTGAGCTTGAGTATGGTGCTCAGCTCCACGCCGGTTGCTGCTATCGCGGCGGAGACTGCCCAGAACACGAGTGGGGAAGCGGCTGCTGCCGCCACTGGCGTAAAGACGGTTAGTTTCTATGCAAACGGGGGCACTTTTGCTGACGGAAGCCCCATCTCAATGGATCATAAAACGAATGAGAACGGCGAGATTAATCCGCTCAAGGATTCTCCGACCCGCGAGGGCTACACCTTCGCCGGCTGGACCTACGACCGCGACGGTAACGATCCGGTCGACTTCAGCAAGCCCCTTCAGGGCGGTGCAGCTAACTTTATGCTGTACGCCAAGTGGACTAAGGCTCCCTCGAAGGTGCTTAATGTGACCTACGCTGCCAATGGCGGTCAGTTCGCCGACGGCAACAACGTCATGCTGGGCCAGACTGACAGCAATGGTATTGCTCGTCAGCCGCTTGCTCCTACGCGCGACGGCTATGTGTTTGCCGGTTGGTATTATCACAGCAATGGAACCGACCAGGTTGACTTCAACCAGCCGATTGTCGGTGGCGGCAAGAATGTGACCCTTTTCGCCGCTTGGACGCCTGCGAAGCAGGACAAGACTGTCGATATCTTTTATGTTGCCAACGGCGGTACGTTCTTCGACGGCAACGAGACTATGCAGGGCGTAACCGATACCGACGGTATCGCACGTCTGCCGCTTCAGCCGACCCGCGAGGGCTATGACTTCCTTGGTTGGTCGTACGATCGTGACGGAAATGACCCCGTAGACTTCACGAAGGCTATTGTTGCGGGCAGCGGTCACGCGACTGTTTATGCTCAGTGGAAGCAGAACAACGAGAAGACGGTTCTCTATTTTGCCAATGGCGGCGCTTTCGCCGATGGCAATGAGGCCATGGAGGGTGTCACTGACAGCAACGGCGTCGCCCGCCAGCCCCTTGCCCCGACCCGCGAGGGCTACACCTTTACCGGTTGGACTTACGATGCTGCTGGCACCGAGCCTGTCGACTTCACCAATCCCATCAAGGGTGGCGGTCAGCACGTTACGCTCTACGCTCAGTGGGCAGAGCTTGCTAACAATGAGAAGGATGTTCTCTACGTCGCCAACGGCGGTGTGTTCGCAGATGGCAACGAAGTTCTCCAGGGTGTGACCGACGGCGACGGCGTCGCCCGCCAGCCCCTGACCCCGACCCGCGAGGGCTACACCTTCGCCGGCTGGACCTACGACCGCGAGGGCACCGATCCTGTCGACTTCAGCAAGCCGCTGGTCGGCGGCGGCGACCACGCCACCCTGTTCGCCCAGTGGGACATGGTCGTCGAGGACAACTCCATCGACGTCCTCTACGTCGCCAACGGCGGTGTGTTCTTCGACGGCAACGAGACGCTCCAGGGCGTTACCGACGGCGACGGCGTCGCCCGCCAGCCCCTGGCCCCGACCCGCGAGGGCTACACCTTCGCCGGCTGGACCTATGACCGCGACGGTAACGATCCGGTCGACTTCAGCAAGCCCGTCCAGGGCGGCGGCGACCACGTGACGTTCTACGCCCAGTGGACCAAGAACGAGACGCCTGCCGTCCAGACCCACAAGGTCAATTTCTACGTTAATGGTTCCATCACCACTGTTGAGGTCGAGGACGGCAAGACTGTTGCTCAGCCCAGCGATCCTTCCGTTGATGGCTTCAACTTTGTCGGCTGGTCTTCTTCCAAGGAGTCCTTCAAGAAGTTTGACTTCTCTACTCCTATCACCGAGGACACCACTGTCTACGCCTTCTTCACCGCTAAGACCCCCAAGTCCGATCCTTTGAAGAAGGGTGATGAGGGCAAGAAGAACGCCGCTGCCCTTCCTACCACTGGTGACCCGACCTTTGTTGTGACCTCCGCTGCCGCCCTTACCGGCGCTGTGGCTGTCGCTGTGGGCATGTACATGACCAAGCGTCGCGAGCACTAATCTCTACTAGTGTTTACCTCCGGGCTTAATTAGCCCAAACCTGTTAGCCGCGTGGGGACCCGACTCCCACGCGGCTTTTATGTTTTAGTTATCTTGCGTGAGCATTGTCGGCTCTTGCATCCGTGTATAGATATCCGCGGCAAATAAAAGAGCGCCGCTGCGATGTGTGCAGCGGCGCTCTTTTGCGTTGATTCTTGTTGGGCGAGCTCGGCCCTAGGCCAGCGCGCGTACGTTCGAAGAGGTCTTCAGCACCAAAAACTCGGTCGAGGAGCCCAGCTTGAGCAGGTCGCCGTCGTGGATAGGAATCTGCTTGCCCTCGTCATCGGCGGTGCGCAGCGAGCGCGGCTTTTCGATAACGGTGGTCGCGCCGCTGCGTGTCACCAACACCGTTCCATTAGTGGAATGAAGGCCGCTTGCGAGCCATGTGCCGTTAGAAAACGCTACACGCAGGTGCCGGCGGGATACATCGGGTCCTACGTTGGTGATGGCGTTTCGGTCGTGTGCGAATGAGCCTAGAACCGTACCCTCGGGATCGAGGCTCAAGGGATAGATTGGCGGTAAGGCCGAGCCGTCTTTTGCAAGCCTGAGCAGCCCCAGTTTTGCAGGAGGTTCGTTGACCTTGTGGTTGGTATCCTGCGCCTGGACGACCTCGGTGGTCTCGAGCGTGCCAAAGGTCTGGGCTAGCTGCGTTATGGCAAAGTCTTTGACCTCGGAGGCGGCGGCATTGGGATTGGCCAGGCATCCACAGACCGTTAGCGCAAGGAGCTCCAAAAGGCGCCGGTCGCTTTGCTTGAGGCCCGGCATGACGGCGATGCGGTCAAAGATATTGCGCAGGATGGAACCATCGAGCTCCCAGTGTTCGAGCGACGTTGCCATGCGCTCGAGGGCATGCGCCGTAATGGCTTGCTGGCGAGCGTCGGCGGCCGCTGGACCGCTGCCGCTGCCGATTTTTACAGCGGCAGCCAAGTTCTGGACGCTCTGCGAAAAATCGGCAAACATCTCGGGGTCGATCTTGTCGGTGCCCGGAACGACGTGCACCACGCGTCGCGATAGGAACGTCTTTTCGGTAATGCGAAACCTTGGGGCCGGTTTGGAGCCCATCGGCTTGTCCGAAATCAAGATGCGCGCCGCTTCGCGATTATTGATCTGCAGGTCGCACTTAAGGAAATCAAAGAGCACCTCGGAAGGTGTTTCCGCACGCATGATGCAAGGCTCCTTTCTGGTATCCGGGGAAGGTGTTAGATGCAAAAGCCGGGCAGGACATAGGTCATTTGGTCCGGTTTATTTCCGGGCGTTGCCCAGCTAAACACGTCGCCGTCTTTCCCAACGCGGTTAAAGTACGTCGAGTCAGCGCCTTCGCTGCAGTCGGCGCTGGGGGTGCGCTCCCAGTAGCAGATCTTTTGGCCGGCGACGGTGCGGATCATGGCATCATTGGTGGTCAGACCGCTCACACTCTGCTCGCGATAGAGCTGGTACTGCTCGCCTTCTCCGTTGTAGAGGTCAGAAAGGTACTCGCAGCCTTCTGTGAACGTTTCGGGCGCTTGGTAGCCGCACAGCTCGCTCATGGACGGCAGCCAGAGCATGTCGTCGGTGGCGGTGATGCTGGAGACGTCTTTAGTGGCGCCGGTGTTGTTGGTAAGCTTTCGCACCGGGCGGATCTGATTACGGAGATCGTCGGGCAGCGTAGCCATGCCCTTGTCCGCCAACCATTCGCGAAGCGACGATTGCTCCCAACCGCCCGTAGCGGCGCTGTCATTTACGGCGCGCATGGCGATGGGGGTACGGAACATAAAGGTGATGCCCGCGGGGAGGCCGTCATCGGTGAGCGTGTCTGCCTTAAAGCCCGCGATCTGGACTTGTGCCTTGGTGATCCCGTCGGAAAGCCTGACGGTCTTGGTGTTCTCGTTTTCGAGCGACTGCTTGCTGTTTACCAGGTGGTAGGTTTCGGCAATCTCGAGCGCCTTTTTGTTGGAAGATGTCTCTTGGATTTTGCGGGAGATCAGGGCGAGTTCTTCCCAGGTGTAATCGTCGAGTGACGGCTTGATGCCATGCGACAGGTCGATGAGCCCCCAGCACCCCGTGGCAAGGGCAGAAGCTGCGATGCCGGCAACGCAGACGCCGCCGAGCGCGAGCGCAGCGCGACGCGAGATGAGCGGGTGGCGCGTCTGAGCCTTGTCGGAGCCGGAAGGCTTCGGTTGTTGGCTAAAATCGACAGGAGCGGGCAGCGGCGTGCGCGGCTCAAAATCGATGTCCTTGATCCAGGCATCGAGCTTTCCCGTGACCGTAGAGAGCGGCGCGCGCTGGGACTGCTCGTTATGGATGCCGCTCATAATGACATCGACGAGCTTTTGGTCGCCGGGAAAGCGCGCCTCGAGCGGCTCGGGCTCGTGCTCGATCTTGTACAGGTAGGGCGACTGGTCCATATGCTCGTTTAGGCGATATGGCGTGTGACCGGCATAGAGCGTGTAGAGCACGCTGCAGAGCTCATATGTATCGATGCTGGGCGACGTGCGAAGCGGCGCCAGCTCGGGGATGTCGTTGGAGAGCATCTCGGGCGGGGCGAACTCAGGGGTGCCGTTGCGCCAGATGCCAGTCGACATGGTAAAAGAGGGGTCCGAGCGCTTGATGCTCGAGCTGCCCAGATCGACCAGGCAAAGGTCAAAACTGCAGTGTGCAATCTGCTGGGCAAGGGGCCGGCGCGTCGTGCGAATAATGATGTTGCGCAAGGAGATATCACGGTGCACAAAAGGTACATCGAGCATTTGGGCACTCAGGAGGATCTCTCCCAGGCGTTTTCCAATCGCGGCGACGGTGTTTGCGGGAATGCGGCCGCCCTCGGCGGGGTCGGTTAGCTCTGCCACGGCATCGCGAAGGGGCAGGCCCTCAATCCACTCCATAAGGATGGCCGGTACGGAGCCGGTATAACCGTAGCCATAGGTTTTGGGAAAGCCGCCCAACAGCGAGACGGCTGCAAGATTGCGATACTCCTCGGTAAGCGTCTTGATGCCGCAAGGGGTGATGGCGGGGCCGTTTTCCTCACAACTGCCGAGGGGCCATAGCGTCTTGAGCGCAAAGGTCTCGCCCTCGGTGTTGGCGACCTTGCGAAGATGGTGGGAGCCTCCGCCGACTGTCCCGCAATCCAACAGGGTGGTAAAGCGGCGAATAGTATCGGGGTCTTCGGTGGTCGCAAACATGGCATTTGGTTCAAAGGGGGACAACGCGATGATATCCATGTCCGTGTCGTACGTCACGGGGCGATCCTTTCGAGAAAAAAGTGCATAGCCATAATGTTAGTGAAAAGGTAGCGCAACCGTTGCCTTAATCGAAAACGTGCCGTTATTTGCAGTGGTTGATGCAAATAACGGCACCTTGTGCGTCGAAGATGTGTGTATGAACTAACCTGTGATGCGAATGACCAAAAAACGCGTCGTGGCGCCCAAGCAAAGCGTGTCTCCGTTGTGAATCTCAACGGGCGTGTTGGCAAAGTTGGCGGAGCGCTCGCGACGGGGCGGTTCGATAGCCTGTCGACAGCGGTCGACGCCCGAGATCAAAAACGATCCGTTGGTGGAGTCGAGGCCCTGCGCAAGCCAGCGTCCGTCTTGGAACCAAATGCGCAGGTGCTGACGCGAGACATCGGAATCGACGTCGGTGATGGCGTTCTCGTCGCCCGTCAGCGACCCGATAATGCTGCCCGCCGGGTCCGTTGTAAGGGGGCGCAACGGCGGTCGTGCCGAGTTGCCCACGACGCGCAGCAGCCCCAGGCGAATGTCTCCCGTGGGGCGCGCGGTTGTCGAGAAAAACGAGGTGACGGTCGTCTCGACCGTGCCGAGTGTTGAGAGCATCTGGTCGGAAACAAAGGACTCGGTGTATTCGATGGCGCGGGCGGGGTCGCCAAGGCAGCCGGTAACGATAAAAAAGACCAGATGGATGTAGAGGCGATCTTTGATGTCACTATCGTCAGCGGTCTCGATGCGCTCGACGCCGTTTCTAAAGAGCATGCCGTCGACGCCGCAATTGGTAAGGGCATCCTGCATGTCTGGGACGCACAACTCCATATAGCGTTTAGCGACCTTGCTCAGCGATTGGGGGTCGGAGCCTCGGTTTTGCATGATGAGGTTGAGTATCTGGCGCGCACTTTGTTCAAAGGGTGCAAAAAGCAGCTCGGGAAGGTCACCGGGCTTAGCGTGAACGATTTCGCGTGAGATAAACGACGGGACCGTCAAGCGTTCGGAGATGGGACGTCCACCGTAACGGGCGTTGCCGGCCATGAGAATTTGCGCGGCGTTACCGTTGTTGATGCGACCGAGTGACTTAAGTCCGGCGTACAGTGCACAAGATGGAGTGTCGGCCATTTGTTTTTACCCCCCCCCCTCCTCAAAAAGTGACATTGAATACGTAAGCAATATCAATTATAGGCGCTTTGCAGCTCGAAATGCTCGCCAGGGGGCGCGGACGGTGTAAATCGCTGCCGGAAGACAGCAAATCAAAAAGCGGAGAGTGGATTAATAAGCTGGGAAAACGCGTTAGCAAGACCGTTGTGGGCAACATTTGGCATGATGTCGCTTTGGCTTTTGGTCACGGGGTCGTGCGGTACCATAAACATCAATGAACTTTGACGAACGACCCGCCGAGCTTGCCTCGGCGGGCTTTTGGCGTTGCGATGCCGGAGGACCAGCATGCTCATTCACCGTATAGCCGCGCAGCTCTACACTGCCGAGGCGCTGCAGACCGTCGAGGCCGGACTCGATGCCGGCGAGGACGTGACGCTGGCCGTGTCGCAGTCGGGTCGCACGCTTATGGCGGCAGCCCAGTTTGCGCGCCGTCCGCGCCCCACGGTCTACATTGTGAGCGGCGAGGACGCGGCCGATCGCGCCGCGCGCAGCCTTGCCGCTTATGTGGGCCTGGCACACGTGTGCCGTTTTCCCGAGCGTAAGGACTACCCTTGGCGCGAACAGGCGCCCGACGACGCCGTGGTGGCCCAGCGCTGCGAGGCGCTCGGGCGCATCGTGCGCGGGGACAACTGCATCATGGTCGCCTCGGCTCGCGCGCTGCTGCGCTGCGTGCCGCCGGTCGAGAGCCGCTACTGGGAGTCCACGACCTTCGCGGTGGGCGAGGAGATCCCTTTTGACGAGGTGCCGCAGCGCCTGGTGGGCATGGGCTACACGAATGCCGGCGCCGCCGACGCGCCCGGTCTGTTCCGTGTGCACGGCGACACCGTCGAGGTGTTTCCCGCGCAGGAAAAGGCGCCCGTGCGCATTGAGTTCTTTGGCGACGAGATCGACCGCATCCGCCGCATGGTGAGCTCAACGGGGCAGACCATCGGCAACGAGGACAGTATTGAGATCTTCCCCTGCCGTGAGCTGGCGCTCACCGACGAGGCCGTCCACAACATGCATGTGGCGCTCTATCGCGCCAGCCAGGACGACAGCAAACTGGCAGCGCTGCTCGAGATGGTGGATGCGCGCATCGTCACGCCCGAGCTCGACCGCTTTTTGCCGGTGATGTACGGCCAAACCGTGAGCCCGCTGTCGCACGTGAGTGGCAAGGCGCTCGTGGTGCTGTCCGAGCCGCGCTCGCTGTTCGACGACTGCCTGCGCGCCTACGAGGATATCGAGGCCCGTGCCGGCGAGGCGGGGGTTGACCGTCTAGACGGCTTGTACGTGCGCGCCCAGCAGCTCGACTTTGGTGCCCAGCAGCGCCTGAACTACGTAAGCCTCATCCGTGCCGGCGGTGCGGTGATGGCCGAGCTCAAGATTGAGCAGCCGGCCATCGCAGGCTCGGACAATCGCTTTATGGCGCGCATTCAGGAAGTCGTGGGCAAGCGCTACGCCTGCGTGTTTGCCATCCCTGACCGCGGTGCGCGCGAGTCGATGGAGCTCACCTTTGGTGACGAGGGCATTACCTTTGAGGAATCGCTAACGGCCGCGCCCGAAAACGCCGACGCTATCGGCGACCGCGTGCGCGTGGCAGCGGCGGATTCCGCCGACCGTGCCGCACGCCAGGAGGCCCATGCTGCAATCCGCGAGCGCCGCGCCGACGCACTTAACGCCCGCTCGCTCGAGGCGGGCGCCGCGCAGGCTGTCGCCGGCGCCGCCGTGCCCACCATCTCGCGCGGACGCGTGACCTTTGTCGATGCCGCCCTGCCGCAGGGCGTGGTGGTGCCCGATGCCAACCTGGCCGTGTTCTCGATCGCCGACCTCAACGCCCGCATGGACGCCAACCGCGCGCGCAGCCGCCGCAAGGTGGACATTACGCAGATCACGTTCCCGTTTAAGCCGGGCGACTACGTGGTGCACGCCACTCACGGCATCGCGCTCTTTAGCGAGATCGCGCGCCAGGAAGTGGGCGGCAAAGAGCGCGACTACTTCTTGCTGGAATATGCCGACGGCGACAAGCTCTACGTGCCGCTCGAGCAGGTCGACCGTATCACGCGCTATGTTGGCCCCGACGGCGACAAGCCGCGCCTGACCAGGCTCAACACCGCCGACTGGACGCGTGCCACCAACAAGGCACGCAAGAACGCCAAAAAGCTGGCGTTTGACCTGGTCGACCTGTATACGCGCCGCTCGTCGATTACCGGTATCGCCTGTCCGCCCGATACGCCCGAGCAGATCGAGATGGAGGAGAGCTTCCCCTACGACGAGACGCGCGACCAGCTGGAGGCTATCGCCGACATCAAGGCCGACATGGAGGCGCCCAAGCCCATGGACCGCCTGCTGTGCGGCGACGTGGGTTTCGGCAAGACTGAGGTCGCCCTGCGCGCGGCGTTTAAGTGCGTGGACTCCGGCCGCCAAGTCATGGTGCTCTGCCCCACGACCATTCTGGCCCAGCAGCACTACGAGACGTTCTTTGAGCGCTTTGCCCCGTTTGGCCTCGAGGTCGAAGTGCTCAGCCGCTTCCGCACGCCGGCGCAGCAAAAGCGCGCGCTCAAGGCGTTTGCCGAGGGCACGATCGACGTGCTCATCGGCACGCACCGTCTGCTTTCGGCCGATGTGAACCCCAAGAACCTGGGCCTGGTGATCATTGACGAGGAACAGCGCTTTGGCGTGCAGCACAAGGAGCAGCTCAAGAACCTGCGCGAGCAAATCGACGTGCTTACGCTTTCGGCGACGCCCATCCCGCGTACCATGCAGATGGCTACGAGTGGCGTGCGCGATATGAGTCTGATCACGACGCCGCCGACCGGACGCCGCCCCGTGATCGTGCACGTGGGGGAGTACGACCCCGACGTGGTGAGCGCGGCGATTCGCCTGGAGGTGGGCCGCGGCGGCCAGGTGTACTACGTGTCCAACCGCGTCAAGACCATCGACGACGCCGTGGCGCGCGTGCACGAGGCCGCGCCCGAGGCACGCGTGGGCGTGGCGCACGGCAAGATGAGCCCGCGCGAGGTCGAGGACGTGATGATTGAGTTCGCCACCAAAAAGATCGACGTGCTCATCGCCACGACCATCGTGGAGAGCGGCATCGACAACGCGACCGCCAACACGCTCATCATCGAGGACTCGCAGCGCCTGGGCCTGGCGCAGCTCTACCAGCTCAAGGGCCGTGTGGGCCGCTCTGCCACGCAGGCCTACGCGTACTTTATGTTCCCGGGCGAGCTGCCGCTCACCGAGGAGGCAACGGCGCGCCTGACCGCGCTTTCCGAGTTCCAGGACCTGGGCAGCGGCATGCGCATTGCCATGCGTGACCTGGAGATCCGTGGTGCCGGCTCGCTCATGGGCGCCGAGCAGCACGGCAACCTGTCGAGCGTGGGCTTTGATCTGTTTACGCAGATGCTGGGTCAGGCAGTGGCCGAGGCGCGCGGCGATGACGATGCCGGCGTGGAGGCGGCGAGCGTGGGCATCAACCTGCCGGCCGACTACTTCTTGTCCGAGGAGTACCTGCCGGCGGTGGACCAGCGCGTGCTCGTGTACCGTAAGCTCGCGGCTGCTGAGGACCTGGAGAGTATCGACGAGGTGCAGGAGGAGACCGAGGCTGCGCACGGTGAGCTGCCGTTGGCGGGGCTCAACCTGTTCAATCGCGCGCGCATCCGTATCCGTGGCGAGCGCTTGGGGCTCGAGAGCGTCACGCTCAGTGGCGGCCGCATCACGTTTTTGGGCGTCGACGTGCCCAAGAAGGTGGCCTTTGAGCTTAAGACCCGCTATGGCGCGGTGAACTTCCCCAAGAGCCGCAAGCTGTCGGTGCCCTACAAGGCGGGCGCCGGTGCGGGCAGCGGCCTGGGTCGTGGCCTCGACGCCAACGACGGCACCGGCCCGGTGGCGGCCGCGCTCATGCTGCTGCAGCAGCTGGGCGCGACTGACGATGATTAGTGATCCGAAGGGGACGGAGGAAAACGGATCATTTCCCCGTCATCTTGCAGGTTGATCGCCCTTCACCCGACTGAAAGGAAGCTATGCTCGGGTACATCTATGAGAAAGATGCCGCCATTATCGCGGTTGTCCTGTGCCTTTGTCTGGGCATGGGCAGCTTCTTTGATTATCAGATCTCGAGTGCGCTGTTCAACATCGGCAGCATGTACGGTCGCTTTGTCGAGGCGGCCGGCGAGCTACCGTTCGAGCTGACGGCGAGCGTCGCGGGCGTTATGCTCGTGCGCGCGGTGCGTTCCGACTCCAAGGCGAGCAAGTGGCTCGCTGCGCTGGGCGTTTTGATCAACGTGGGTCTGGTCGGCTACGAGATTATCGGATCGCTGCGCGTCGGCGGCAAGCTTATTGCGTTTCAGCTGGTTCTGACGTTTGCGTTGGTCATCGCAGCCAACTTCATCGCCTACCGCCTCACGCGCACGACCGAGCCCGACGAGCTTACGCGCTGGGCGTTGATGGTGCTGGCCGTGTGGGTCGCTCAGGCCATCATCCTCAACGTCATTGTTAAGCCGTTATGGTCGCGCCCGCGCATGCGCGTGATCGAGGTCACGCCGGGGCTCAATTTTCAGCCGTGGTGGGTGATCGGCAACCCCGACAAGTGGGCCTATATCGCCGCCGGCGTGATCAAGGACGGGTTCAAGTCGTTTGCGAGCGGACACACGGCGCATGCGGCGATCGGCCTTATGCTCGCCGGGCTTCCCGCGGCAGCCTTTAAGGAAAAACCTTCGCGTCGCCGCGTGATCTTTTGGGCGGCGGCTGTGGTCGCGGCGCTCGTCGCGTTTGGCCGCATCGTGATCGGTGCGCACTTTTTGAGTGACGTGAGCTGCGGCTTTGCCCTGGTATTGGCACTCGAGTGCCTTGCTGCGCGCATTGCCTATCCCAACGGCGTACAATAGCTCCGTTTGAATCATCTGGCCGATACCCGGTAAGAGAGGATTGCCATGCTCGCGTTTAACAACGACTATTCCCACGGCGCACATCCGGCAGTGCTGCAGGCGCTCGTCGATACCAACATGGAGCCGCAGCCCGGCTACGGTACCGATGTACACACCGAGCGTGCCAAGCAGCTTATCCGCGAGGCCTGCCAGGCCCCCGATGCCGACGTGTTTTTTCTGGTGGGCGGCACGCAGGCCAACGCGACGGTGATCGACATGCTGCTCGCGCCGTACGAGGGCGTCGTTGCTGCTGAGACTGGCCACGTCGCCTGCCACGAGGCGGGCGCCATTGAGTTTGGCGGCCACAAGGTGCTCACCATCCCCGGCTACGAGGGCAAGATGCACGCCGAGGACCTCGAGAACTATATCCAGGTGTTCTACGAAAACGAGAGCTACGAGCATACGGTGTTCCCAGGCGCCGTGTACGTGAGCCTATCGACCGAGTACGGCACGCTGTACTCCAAGGCCGAGCTCGCGGCGATCCATGCGGTGTGCCAGAAGCGCGAGATTCCGCTGTTTGTGGACGGTGCTCGCCTGGCCTATGCGCTGGCGGCCGATGAGTGCGACATTACCCTGCCCGAGCTGGCGCAGCTGTGTGACGTGTTCTACATCGGCGGCACCAAGTGCGGCGCGCTGTGCGGCGAGGCCGTGGTGTTTTGCGGCATGCACGCCCCGGCGCATCCCATTCCGCGCATTAAGCAGCACGGAGCGTTGCTGGCCAAGGGCCGCCTGACGGGCGTGCAGTTTGAGGCTCTTTTTACCGATGGCCTGTACTTTGAGATCGGTCGCCAGGCAATCGAAACCGCGCAGGCGCTGCGTCGCGTGCTGCACGAGCGCGGCTACCAGTTCTTCTTGGAGACGCCCACAAACCAGCAGTTTGTGATTCTGCCCAACGAGGACATGGCCCGCATTCGCGAGCATGCGGCGATTGAGTACTGGGAAAAGTACGACGATACCCACACGGTGGTGCGTTTTTGCACCAGCTGGGCCACGACGCAGGAGGATATCGACGCGTTGGCGACTGTCCTGTAGCCTGATGTAATGACAAGGGGCCGCCCTGCGCCTGGGCTTGGCGCAGGGCGGCCTTTGCTTTTGGGGGAGAAGGGTTGTATGACCGAGATGTCCGAGCCGACGATTCGCCTGGCGACGCCTGATGATGCGCCGGCGTTGCTTGCCATCTATGAGCCGTATGTGCGCCAGACGGCGATTACCTGCGAATACGAGGTGCCGAGCGTTGAGGAGTTCGCCGGGCGCATCGAGCGTACGCTCAAGCGTTATCCGTATTTGGTGATGGAGTTGGACGGGCGTCCGGTAGGCTATGCCTACGTGAGTCCGCTTAACAGCCGCGAGGCGTACGACTGGTCGGTCGAGACGTCGATCTACCTGGCGCGCGATGTACGCCACGGCGGGCTGGGCCGCAAGCTGCACGATGCGCTCAAGCAATGCCTGATCGCGATGGGCATCACCAACATGTGCGCCCTCATTGCCGTGCCGCACGATAAGGACGACGAGTACCTGACGCACAACAGCCAGGATTTCCATGCCCATATGGGATATCGCCTGGTGGGCGCCTTCGACCGCTGCGCCCAAAAGTTCGGCCGCTGGTACGACATGTGCTGGATGGAGCTGGTCCTAGCCGAGCGCACACCCAACCAACCCAAACCAATCTGGTTTCCCGACCTCCTCGCCTAAAACCACCACAAAGGTGCCTGTCCCCATTGTGGTGGTTTTGGTGTTGGTTAGCCGATGGGCTCGGTGTATTTGGCGCGGTCGGTTCGTTGGATGCGCTTGGAGACGTGGAGCGGGCGGCCGTCGGTATCGTAGACGTAGTCGGTGATTAGGATCAGCGCCTGCCCGCGCTCGACGTTGAGCAAAAACGCCTCGTTTTGCGAGGCGTAGCACACCTCAAAGGTCTTGTGCCCCTGTGCCGGCGCGCGATGGAATTCTTGGCGCAGCGTGGCGTAGAGCGAACCGTTGATATCGCGATCGATGAGCGCCTCAAAGCTCGGTGGTAAATAGGTGGTCTCCAGGCACAGTGGCGCATCGTCCAGATAACGCAGGCGGACAAGTTTGACGAGCTTGCTGCCCACGGCGGCGTCAAAGAACTTAGCTATACTGCCGCCCGCCTTGGTAAAGCCCGAGTCCACCGTGCGCGTGGTGGGCTTCATGCCCTGACCCTGGACCTGCGCCGTATAGCTCGAAAACACCAGGTTGTTCTCGTGGAGCGCCGGCGTGTCGGCCACAAAGGCGCCGCGTCCGCGCTCGGTGCGCACCAGGCCCTCGTCAACTAACACCTTAAGGGCGTGGCGCACGGTGCTGCGCGACAGGCCCGTTTCGTCCATGAGTTCCATCTCGGACGGCAGCTTGTCTCCGCGTGCGTAGATGCCGGCGGCGATGCGGTCGCGAAGCGTACCCGCCAAGCGTTCGTATTGGCTCAGTTTCTTTTTAGATGAGACGCTCATATTGCCAACCTATATCTAACTTGTATGCTTAACTAAGCAAGCATGTATTCAACACAACAATAAAATCGCTGGTAACGAGTAATCGAAAACCTTAGCAGCAGAATTTCTAAGACAAATATAGCATACAACTAGTCGACATAACCAAAACATGTATGTAACTTGTATGCCTGTGATGAGCATCAAACGAGAAGAAAGGCTGATTCGCGATGACTACTCAGGAACAGGTTAAGGATGTCGTCTCCCAGGTTTTGGCTGACAAGGCAGACAAGGGCGGCATCAAGCGCGTCGTGTGGATTGGCGCCGGCGGATCCAACGGTGGCAACTATCCTGCTCAGTACTTTATGGAGCACGAGGCCACACAGGTCGTGAGCTCCAGCTACACCAGCAACGAGTTCGTGCATGCCACCCCGGCCTACGTCAACGAGAACACCCTGGCCGTCGTCGTGTCCATGCGCGGCACCAAGGAGACCATCGTCGCCGCTCAGGTCGCCAAGGACCACGGCGCCAGCACCATCGCCATCTATGTTGACGAGTCCTGTCTCACCGAGGTCTGCGACTACAAGATCCAGTACGACAGTCTGGCCGTCGACGAGTCCTGCATGGGCCGCACCAACTCCGCCGTCGTGACCATGATCGCCATGGAGCTTACGCAGCAGACCGAGGGCTATGCCGAGTACGAGACCGCTATGGCCGCGTTCGACTTGGTCGACCCCATCTATCGCAAGGCCGTCGAGTACACCCGTCCGCTCGCTGCCAAGTGGGCCGAGCAGAACGCCGACAAGCCCTGCATCAACGTGATGGCTCAGGGTCCGCTCTTTGGTGCCGCCTACGTCTTTAGCATCTGCAACGTGCAGGAGATGCTGCAGATCGACTCTTGCACCATCAACACCTGCGACTTCTTCCACGGCCCCTTCGAGATCCTGGACAAGCGCACCTCGCTGTTCCAGCTCATCAGCGTCGGCCGCAGCCGCTGCAACGACGAGCGCGGCATCCGCTTTGTCAACCAGTACGGTGGCGAGCGCGTCTATCAGCTCGACGCCAAGGAGCTCGGCCTCAACGACATCAAGGACAGCGTGAGCGAGTACTTCAACCACCTGATCTTTGCCCCGATCCTCAACAACGTCTACATGCGCGCGCTTTCCGCCGTCACCCACAAGGACTACATGACGCGCCGCTACATGTGGAAGCTCGATTACTAGGGGATAGAGCGGCCTAACAGCTCGATGTCCTCATAAGTTGCGGTGGAATAGTTCCTGTTTGGGGGTCTGAAGCCTCTATTCAGGAACTATTTCACCGCAACCGCCAAGTCCTAGTCGTTGGGGACGTTCTTAAATGAGTAGTCATTCAGGAACGTCCCCAACGACTAGTCATTTAAGTACGTCCCCAATGAGTACCCAATGACTATGTGGGCGAGCAGATTTTTCCGTTCGGCGATTTGTGTCTTGAAAAATGTATATAACGACTATAACGTAGTACGAAACATATTGGAAACAATACCGAGGAGGCTGCGTTGAAGAAAAGCAATCTGGGCTATGTGCTGGTGCTAATCGCCGCGCTTATGTGGGGCAGCATCGGAATCTTTGTAAACAGCATCTCGGCCATGGGCGTTTCGTCCCAGAGCATGGCTGCCTTTCGCTTGTTGTCGGGTGCCGTCTTAATGGCTCCGGTCTTGGCGTTCATGGGTTGCCAGCGAGGTGCTCGTGAGGGAAAAGCATCGGGTCCCCTGGCACTGTTCAAGGCAAGTCCTAAAGAGCTTGTTCCCTGCGCGCTTCTTGGCATTATCGGCCTCGCCACCGCTAACACGCTTTATTACGAGTGCATGGGCGAGGTGGGCATGTCCACGGCCTCGGTACTGCTCTACACCTCGCCGGTGTTTGGCGTCATGCTCGGCCGCGTGCTTTATCGCGAGGATGTGACTCCCAACAAGCTCGTTGCCATCGTTTTTAATATCGGTGGCTGTGTACTTGCAGTGACCAATGGCGACCTTTCCGGTTTTCATTTTTCGGTTTGGGGCGTCACGTCGGGCGTGATTGCGGGCTTTTGCGGCGCGTCGCTCGCGGTGTTTAGCCGGATAGCAACCAAGACGGTCCACCCGCTGGCTGTCACGTTTTGGGGCCTTGTTTTTGGCGGTGCGGTTATGGCGGCTATCGCGGCTCCGTGGCCAGATGTTGCCGCGGCAATGTCGCCACAGCTGCTGCTGCTGTTCTTTGGTTTTGGACTCATCCCCACAGCCGTGGCCTATGTCTTATATATGCAGGGTCTGTCCATGGGGCTCGAGACGTCGAAAGTTCCCGTCGTAATGTCATTCGAGACGGTCGTCACCGTACTGGTGGGCATTGGTGTCTATGCCGAGTCCGCCGGCGCGATCAAGGTTCTGGGCATTGTGCTGGTGCTCGCGTCCATCCTGATTATGAACACCGACTTCTCCAAGCTGCGCAACAGTGTGTTTGTCGGTCATGTTGTTGAGAGCATGACCTTTAAGCCCAACGCGTGGTGGACCGAAAAATCTCAGGACATGGATCTGTTTAAGGAACGCACCGGCATCGCACTGGAACCCACCGTGCAGGAAAGCCCCTGGTACTTCGTGCGATAGAGGATTGTGTGCGGCGTCTGACCTGGGGTTATCCAGCCAGCGCCGGCCTATCCAGCCCCAACGTTTCAAGTACGTTAAACCCGTCAACGGTCGATTTTCACCCGCGAACGGTCTTTATACTAATTAGCAATATAGGCAACGTATAAGACGTTATAATGACCATAACGAAAAGGAGGAGGCAAGATGAATCAGATCATTCTCGCATCTCATGGCGGCCTGGCCGCAGGCGCCAAAGACACGCTCGAGATGGTTCTCGGCGACGTGTCGAACGTCCACGTCGTGTCGCTTGCTCGTGACGACAAGGAGCCCATCACCAATAAGGTTGAGGCTATGATCGCCACGTTCAACGCGGACGACACCGTCTATGTGCTGACCGATATGCTCGGCAGCTCGGTCAACAACAACATGGTCGAGCTTTCCAAGAACGGCACGAAGTTCACGGTTGTCAGCGGTTTCAACATCCCGCTGGCGCTCACGCTCGCTATGAGCCCCGTCCCCGTCAAGGGCGCCGAGCTCGCAGCCCTCATCAACGAGGCCCGCACCGGTCTGACCAACCCCAACGCACCGGTCGAGGCCGCCGCGGCTCCCGCCAAGAAGGCTAAGGCGCCCCGTCACAGCTCCGGTCCCGCCAAGATCGTCCTCGCACGTCTTGACTACCGTCTGCTGCACGGCCAGGTCGTCTTTACCTGGACCACCAAGGTTCAGGCCGAGCGCATCATCGTCGTCGACAACGCCGCCGCCAACGATGACATCAAGAAGGGCGCTCTTAAGCTGGCCAAGCCCCAGGGCGTGCGTCTGAACGTCTTCACCGTCGAGCGTGCCCTCGCCAAGATGGACAAGCTCAACACCCTCGGCGAGCGCGTCATGTTCGTCTTTGGCAACACTGCCGAGATGCTGCAGTTCTGCCAGGGCTACAAGCTCGACGCCATCAACCTGGGCGCCACCGCCAACCACGACGGTGCCGATCAGGTCGGAGGCAAGGACAGCTCCGTCTTCCTCGACGCCACCCAGAAGGCCGACGTCAACCAGCTGCTCGACATGGGCATCAAGCTCTACGTCCAGCAGACCCCTACGTATCAGAGCGTCGACATCGACGCCAAGCTGTAATCAACCAGGCTTTTGCCTGACTGAAAGGAGAAGGGTATGAATACGTTCATCAGTGCGGTGCTCGTCGGCCTCGTCGGCGTGTTCTGCATGTGGGACTCCCGCCTGCTCGGTCGTCTTAACTTCGAGCAGCCCCTCGTTGGCGCTACGCTCGTCGGTCTGCTGCTGGGCGATGTGCCCACCGGCCTTGCCGTCGGTGCCGCCGTCGAGCTCGTGTCCATGGGCCTGGTGCAGGTCGGCGCCGCCGTTCCGCCCGATATGGTCCTGGGCGGCATCGTGGCCGCTGCCTTTGCGTGCCTGACCGATGCTTCCGCCGAGACCGCCATGACGATCGCCATCCCGGTCGCCGTCCTGGGTCAGCTCCTCGGCATCGTGTTCCGTTCCATCATCGCCGCCCTCACCCATGTGGCAGATAGCGCGATCGATAACGGAAAGTTCAAGACCGCCTACCGTATGCACATCTGCGCCGGCTCCGGTCTGTACGCTGTCATGTACTTCCTGCCGATCTTCCTCGCCGTCTTTGTTGGCACCGACCTGGTTCAGGCCATCGTCAACATGGTTCCCGAGTGGCTGTCCACTGGTCTTAACGTTTCGACCAAGATCATGACCGCCTACGGCTTGGCCCTGCTGCTCACCATGATGATCAAGAAGGGTATGACTCCGTTCCTGTTCATCGGTTTCCTGCTCGCCGCTTACCTCAACCTGTCCGTCATCGCGGTCGCTCTGATCGGTGTGTGCCTGGCTGTCGTCTTCATGGGCTTCAAGTTCAACGGCTCCCATGCAGCCGCCGGTGTCGATTCCGACTATGATCCGCTCGAAGACGACGAAGACTAAGGAGGAACACACTATGGCAACCGCAACCAAGGACGTGTCCCTGAACAAGAAGGTCAGCCAGTTCTTCTGGCGCTCCTGGGCCATCCAGGCCTCTTGGAACTACGAGCGTCAGATGAACATGGGCTTCCTCTACGGCATGGTTCCCACGCTCGATCGCCTCTATCCGGATGAGTCCGATCCCAAGCAGCTCGCTGCTAAGAAAGAGGCTTACCACCGTCACATGGCGTTCTACAACTGCACCCCGCAGACGAGCGCTTTCATCCTGGGTCTCACTGCCTCCATGGAGGAGGAGTACGCCAAGGATCCCGAGAACTTCGATCCCGATTCGATCAACGCGGTCAAGACCTCCCTCATGGGCCCGCTTTCCGGCATCGGTGACTCCTTCTTCCAGGGCACCATCCGCGTTATCGCCTTTGGCCTGGGCGTTCAGCTGGCTCAGCAGGGCTCCATCATGGGCCCGATCCTGGCCATGCTCATCTCCATCGTCCCCTCTGTGCTGATCACCTGGTTCGCAGCCAAGATGGGCTATCAGGGCGGCCACGAGTACCTGAGCAAGCTTCAGGGCGGCGACCTCATGGAGAAGCTCATGTATGTCTGCGGCATCGTGGGCCTTATGTCCGTGGGCGGCATGATCGCTACGCTGATCGGCGCCACCACCCCGCTGCAGTTCGCTGAGGGCACCGTCGTTATCCAGGACATCCTGGACGGCATGATGCCCCAGATGATTTCCCTTGGCCTCACCGGCCTTATGTACTGGCTCATCAAGAAGAACGTCAACACCGGTTGGCTTCTCGTGATCGCCATCGTGGGCGGCATCGCCCTCTCCGCGGCCGGCATCCTGGCCTAGTCGCGACCAAGCGCCTAACCGCTTTCCCCCGGGGGCCTGCCTGGCATCCCATACCCCAGGCAGGCTTCCATCCCTATACGTGACAATGGGACAGCCCCTTTGTCGCATCCTTAACGGGCCGGCGACTCGGTCCAAACCACGGTAACCCTGCGAGCGCCCGGCAATGTGGCGCCGCAAAAATCGAAAGGAATGTGTCAGATGTACGAGATCGACCTTAACCTCCCTAAGCAGATCGTCGCTGACGTCCTGTCCAACCACGAGATCCACAGCGTCGCTTTCGTCGGCTGCGGTGCTTCCATGTCCGACCTTTACCCCGCCAAGTACTTCCTTGCCAACAACACGGACAAGCTGAACGTTCAGATCTTCACCGCTAACGAGTTCAACTACGACACGCCTTCCTGGGTCAACGAGCACACCTTCGTGATCACCTGCTCCCTCGGTGGCTCCACGCCCGAGACCGTCGAGGCCAACAAGACCGCCAAGAAGCACAACTGCCCGGTCGTCTCCCTCACCAACAAGGCTGGCTCTGCTCTGACCGTCGACGCTGACTACGTCATCGTTCACGGCTTCCACGCCAACTTCGCTGCCAAGTGCGAGAAGCCCGGCTACGCCATCGCTCTTGCTGTTGAGATCCTTCAGCAGACCGAGGGCTATGACCACTACGAGGACATGATCACCGGCCTCACCAACGTCTTCGAGCTCTGCGAGAACGCCGCTCAGCACTGCAAGAAGCTCGCCAAGAAGTTCGCCGAGGACTTCAAGGACGACAAGATGATCTACTTTATGGCTTCCGGTGCCTCCGAGAAGATGGCTTATTCTCACGCCGCCTTCCTGTTCACCGAGATGCAGTGGATCGACGCCGCCGCCTACAACACCGGCGAGTACTTCCACGGCCCGTTCGAGGTTTCCACCGAGGGTAAGCCCTACGTCTTCTTCATGTCCGATGGTGCCACCCGTCCGATGGACGCCCGCGCCCTCACCTTCCTTAAGCGCATGGGCGCCAAGGTCGCTCTGATCGACTCCAAGGACTACGGCCTGGCTGACGCCGTGCCCGCGAGCGTCGTCACCTACTTCAACCCGCTGCTGCACCTCGCCGTTATGCGTGAGTACGGCAACCAGATCGCCGAGGCCCGTCAGCACCCGCTGACCATGCGTCGCTACATGTGGAAGCTTTCCTACTAATCACAAGTAAGTAGACCTTACGGGTTGATTGAGAGGGGATGGGGTTTGCGCCCCGTCCCCTTTTTTGCTCTGGGGAGGGCGTGTCTGTCGTGTCGCAAAACCCCAGATAAAACCTACCAAAATAAACCTGTCCCTTTTTGGCAGGTGGGAGGAGATGCGTATGATCAAAGCAGTGCTGTTTGACATGGACGGCGTGCTGGTCGATACCGAGTGGTTCTACAACCGTCGTCGCGTGGCGTTTATGGAGGAGAAGGGGTTCCACTTTGACGAGATCCCCGATCTTTCGGGGTCTAACGAGCCTGCCATTTGGGAGGCGCTGGTGCCCGACGATGTTGAGCTGCGCGAGCGTCTGCGCGTGGAGTACAAGCAGGTCTACAGCCCGGTCCACCCCGTTCCGTATGCCGAGCTGCTTAACGAGCAGACGGAGCCGGTGATGCGTGAGCTGCACGAGCGCGGCGTGAAGTGTGCCATCGCGAGCTCGTCCTATCGCGAGTTGATTGATGAGCTGGTGGGGATCGCCGGCATCGCCGACGTGCTGGACTACACCATCAGCGGCCACGAGTGCAGTGCGTTTAAGCCCGACCCCGAGATTTACCTGCGTGCCATGGAGGCGCTGGGGGTGGAGCCTGCCGAGTGCCTGGTTATCGAGGATTCGCCTTTAGGCATCGAGGCCGGCAAACGCTCCGGCGCCCGCGTCCTGGCGCTGCGTCCGCACGAGGGCGTTAACCTGGACCAGTCCGCCGCCGACGTTGTCATCGACAACCTGTCCGACATTTTGGCCGCTTTGTAGTGTCAATCCGCCGCGAGAAGCACGGGTTCAAGCGTTTTTTGTGGTGGACTGGCTCAATTTGGTTTCGATTTTGATCCGTTTGGCTTCGATTCGGGCTAAGTGAGTAGACTTTTTAGCGCGGGCCGAGCACAATGCATATCTTTCTTTGTAAAACCGCAGGTCACAGAGTTGGCGGTTTTGGGCGTGCTCGGCAGATCATAAAAAGTCTACTCACTTGTAATTTGGGCCTTTGGTCGTGGGGGTTGTTGGTCCCGCTTTGGTTGTCGAGGGAGGGCGAATTGAAGCGCCCTCGCACGCTCCGTGCTACAATCGCCGACATGCCTCACAACTAGATTTGCCTTCGAAAGGAGCCTACGTGGCGAACGCCATCGATCAGCTCACGGACCGCGTGCTCGTGCTCGGCCGCCTTACCATCGTCCGCCGCGCCATTACCGCTGTGGCGGTCACCATATCCGCCATTCTTCAAACGTTTCTGATCCAGGCGTTCATTCAGCCCGCCGACCTGCTCCCGAGCGGTCTCACCGGCGTCGCGGTCCTGCTCGATCGCGTTACCTTGCTGGGCGGCGTTCATATCGACATCTCGCTCGGCATGCTCGCACTCAACATCCCCGTGGCGCTCCTATGCTGGAGCGGCATTAGCAAGCGCTTCGTCATCTTCTCGA
>CAJKQY010000025.1:0-22575 GCA_905202145.1 uncultured Collinsella sp. | reverse complement strand
CATCGTAAAGCGTGTGGCCCCGTCTGTAGCCTCGACGTCAGCAACCTCAATCGCTCGGGGTTGTTTCTGCGCCTTCCCATGTCTTTTCCTTTCCTACTCTACTTTTCTTGGTTTAGAGTTGACCACTGAGTTGGTATCGATAGTCGGCCAACGTCCTTCCGCCTTCCGAGCACCCGTCTCTAAGGGCTGCCGACGCTAGCTCCAGGTGGCGCCTGTCCTTTTCCGCGCAGAGCTCGGTCAAGTCGCGAATCCTCCAGTCTTTCGCGCTCAGCAGTGTGTCTTTCTTTTCAAGTAGTTTTCTCTGGAGCTCAATTGTTCTCCCCTGTTTGACGCATACCACCGTCAGCACCAGACATCCAACTCCAAATGCGATTTCTATCCCATGGCTCTTTACGAACGCTAGTGCCTTTTGCCCTCTTGCTCTTGGGCCTTCTTCACGCTCGGATCGGCCATCCACTGCCACCGTATCTCTTTCACGCATGTTTCACCGCCCCTTTTCATCATTTGCTTCACGATTGGCAATACAACAAGACTTGTCAGCGGTGGCATTGCCGCCGCCATTGCCGTCGGCAGTGCCTCCGCGATTGCCGCTGCCATCTTTCTATCGGCGAGCACGTTCGTCGCCACGCTCATTCCATCCATTGCGTCCATCTGCACCTCGTCTTCTGCGCCGTTGGATTCTTCCGTCTCGTCGGAGAGAGCTTCCTCCACCGGTTCGTCCACCAGAGACTGAATGACCTGAGCGAGAGCAGTGTTTTCGCTGATCATAGCCTCATGGTTGAACACCGCCCTCAGGGCAAGATACTGCGTCTTCGTCATCTTTGTTTTGTTGTGCTCTAGGCTGTTGATCGTCTGCCTTGAGACCCCAATCTCCTCGCCTAGGCGCTCTGTTGTCCACCGCGCGACGTTCCTGATCACGGAGAGGTTCTTCTGCATGCGATTTATCTTTTCCTGCTCCGCCATCCCCATCTTGCTCCTCCTTCTTAACGTCTTGTCATCATCTATACTATGTGTAAAGAATCTTTACGTATTGTCAGAATCTTATATTCACGGTATCCACACTTCGAGTGTGAACTCCTTTGTGAAGCGACGGAAGGCGACGCTTCGCAACATTTCCGCAGCTAGAAATAGGCGTTTGTGACCGCATCGGACACTTCTCCCGAGGGGCGGGGCGTTCCCGCTCGAGGAAGGAGGCGCGCATGGAGTCTGTCGTCGCGGCGCTCGTGACGGGGGTTCTCACCCTCGCCGTGGCGCTCGTGTCCAACTCGCGCAGCCGCGCGGTCATGGAGGTCAAGATCGACAACCTGACGAGGCAGGTCGAGAGGCGCAACTGCCTCGTCGAGCGCACCTACGCCCTGGAGCAGGACATCGCCGTCGTTAAGGCGAAGATCGACAACCTGAGGAAGGGGCAATGATGAAGGCTTTCCTGACATCCAACGAGTGGCCGTGGCGCCTGGTGAGAACAATCGTTCAGGGCGTGCTCGGCGTGGTCGTGGCCAACGTGGACATGCTCGTGGGTTGCGCGGTGCTGGAGCCCGAGTGGCGGGCGGTCGTGGTGGCGCTCGTGATGGCCGTGCTGTCGCCGGTGATGGCGGAGCTCGGCGCGGCGAGGGCGTCGAGGCGGCCGCGCCGGACGGCTGGGAGCCCGGCGAGGGCGAGGACGGCGGCTTCGAGGAGGTGCCCGATGGCGTATAGCATCCTCTTCAAGCAGTGCGGGAGCGACCACATGACGCGCGGGCGCTCCCGCGCGATCGACCGCATCGTGATGCACTTCACGGCGACCCTGGCGTCCGCGCGCAACAACGCGACGTACTTCGCGCGGAACGAGGGCCAGGGCGCCTCCGCGCACTACTTCGTCGACGACATCACGCCCGAGATCTACCAGAGCGTGGCGGAGGGCGGCACCGCCTGGCACGCGGGCGACTGGCAGATGAACTGCCGCGCGGTCGGCATAGAGGTCGTCTCTGCCGGCGATGACTTCAGCGCGACGGAGGTCGAGAAGCTGGGCTGGCTGGTCAAGAGGCTCATGGCCAAGTACGGCATCGGCGCATCCGGGGTGATCCGCCACTACGACGTGACGGGGAAGCTCTGCCCCGCGCCCTACGTGGCGGCGTCCAAGTGGGCGGCGCTGAAGGCGGCGATCACGGGCGGCGTTGTTTCTGGAGGCACGACCCCGGCCGCGCCCGGCGGCACGGTCGCGGAGCTCGCTCGCCGCGTGATCGCCGGCTAGTTCGGAAACGGCGTGGCGCGCAAGGCCGCGCTGGGCGACCGCTACGCGGAGGTCCAGACGCGGGTGAACGAGGTGCTGGGCGCCAGGGGCTCCTCGGGGGGGGGCTCGTCTGGCGACGCCGACGTCGACGCCCTGGCTCGTGCCGTCATCCGCGGCGACTACGGCAGCGGGGCCGAAAGAAAGCGCCGCCTGGGCTCGCTCTACGACGCCGTGCAGGCCCGCGTGAACGAGATCCTGTCGTGACGCGGGAGGACGCCCGCTGGGGCGTGGCCACGGCGCTGGCGGTGCTGCTGCGCCTGGACGCGCTGCCCCTCGTGCCGCTGCTCTGGCTCGCGGGCAGGCTCGATCCGTAGCGTTCCGTCGCTTCACGAAGGTCTACACAAGGAGAGGCCCTCGCCCCTTTGTCGGGACGGGGGCCACCGTCGCTACCGCCTCCGGCGCGGGCCGTCGGTAAGCGTCGGGAAGTCGCGGTGCCTGGGGCCGTCCACGAGCACCTCGTACCACCATTCCCGGCTCCTCGGGCCTGTCCGCCGCGAGGTCGTCTATCAGGCGGGTCTGGGTGACCTCGTCGAGCTCCGCGAACTCGTCGCGTATCGCGTTCTCGATGGCGGTGGAGCTCTCGATCATGTCGCGCAGGATCTGCTTTTTCTCCTCGAGGGTGAAGCTCTCGGGCGAGATGTCCATGAGATCCGCCATGAAGTAGGCGTGGTCCTCGGCGTCCTCGAGTGCCTTCCAGTCGGTCATGCTTGCGCTCCTTTTCTCCTCCCCTGGGGCTCCAGGGCCCTCAGGGCGGTACGAATTCCGGTACGAATAAACCCGAACGGAGCGTTTCCCAGTGTGACGAAGGGTTCTGCCCGACTTGGACAAAAACCCTTCGTTGAACTGCTATTTTGTTACTTTTTGCTCAGGAGCGTAGCGAACCGTTTTGAGGGGCGAATTATTCCCACTCGATCGTCGCGGGCGGCTTGGACGTGATGTCGTAGCACACGCGGTTGGCGCCGGGAACCTCGGCAACGATGCGGCCGGAAATGCGGGCCAACACGTCGTAGGGCAGTTTGGCCCAGTCGGCGGTCATGGCATCGCTGGACTCGACGGCGCGCAGGATGATCGGGCGCTGGTAGGTGCGCTCGTCGCCCATAACGCCGACGGACTTAATGTCGGGCAGAACCGCAAAGTACTGCCAGCAGCTGTGCTCGGAGTTGCGCTCGCCGGTCTGCTCAAACAGGCGCTGATTGTAGGCATCCAGCTCCTCACGCACGATAGCGTCGGCATTCTTGAGGATCTCGAGCTTCTCCTTATCGACCGCACCGATGATGCGGATGGCCAGACCCGGACCCGGGAAAGGCTGACGGAACACGATATGACCCGGCAGGCCCAGCGCCAGACCAAGCGCGCGGACCTCGTCCTTAAAGAAGTGGTCGAGCGGCTCAATGAGGTCGAAGTGCACGCCCTCGGGGAACGGGATCAGGTTGTGATGGCTCTTGATGGTGGCCGTCTTACCGCCCGTCTTGCGAGCGCCGGACTCGATGATGTCGGGGTAGATGGTGCCCTGAGCCAGGTACTTGACCGGCTTGCCATCGGTCTCGAGCTGCTGCGCCACGGCGAAGAACTCTTTCCAGAACTGCGTACCGATGATGCGGCGCTTCTCCTCGGGCTCGGTCACGCCGGCCAGAAGCTCGGCATAACGGTCCTCGGCGTGAACGTGGATAAAGTCGACGTCAAACTGCTTGGTGAAGACCTCCTCCACCTGCTCGGGCTCGCCCTTGCGCAGCAGACCGTGGTTGATGAACACGCAGGTCATCTGCTTGCCCACGGCACGAGCACCCAGCGCAGCCACGACGGAGGAGTCGACGCCGCCGGACAGGGCCAGAATCACGCGGTCGTTGCCGACCTTCTCGCGGAACTCGGCCGTCATGGTCTCGACCAGGTTGTCCATGCTCCAGTTGGGCTCCAGGCCGCAGATCTCAAACAGGAAGTTGCTCAGCAGCTGCTGACCATACTCGGAGTGCTTGACCTCGGGGTGGAACTGCGTGGTGAAGATCTTGCGCTCGGGGCACTCCATGGCAGCAACCGGGCACACGTCGGTGCTGGCGGTAACGGTAAAGCCCTCGGGCACCTCGGAAACGGCGTCGCGGTGGCTCATCCACACGGTCTGCTCCATGGGCGTGGAGTTAAAGAGTTTGGCGCCGGCCGTGCGCGTAATGGTAGCGCGGCCGTACTCGCCCACCTCGGAGTGGCCGACCTTGCCGCCGAGCGTCACGGCCGTGATCTGATGGCCGTAGCAAAAGCCCAGGACGGGAAGGCCCAGGTCAAAGATGGCAGGATCGATGGACGGAGCGTCCTCGGCGTACACGGAGGCCGGGCCGCCAGAAAGGATGAGCGCGGAGGCGTTCATATCGCGAATCTCGTCGGCCGAGATGTCGCAGGGGACAATCTCGGAATACACGTTGAGGTCGCGGACGCGACGGGCAATGAGCTGACCGTACTGCGCACCAAAGTCGAGTACGAGGACCTTTGCGGAAGCCTTTTGATCCATGGTTTCCCCCTCTTGTTGGCGGGGAGCCGGTGCCCACCCGCGTGAATGAACAAAAATAACTTTCATAGTGTACACGTTATATGGGGTTTCTCGACCCTCGCAGCCATCAGCGCACGGCAAACGCACGACCCGGGCCCCTATTTGACGGCAATTGAAGTGTTACCAAACGTTACAGATGATGTAATACGTTTGAACATTCGTTGCCCTGTGCCACAATACTGCCGAACGACTCCGCCTCTGCGGCGGCAAATACGATAGGAATACCAGCATGAAGCGCATCCTTCTCATCGCCACGGGCGGCACCATCGCATCGACCGAGGACGGCAACGGCCTCTCCCCCGCCCTGACCGGTGAGGAGCTCGCCCAGAGCGTCCCCGAGATCTCGGGCCTCTGCGAGCTCAACGTCGTGCAGCCCATGAACATCGACAGCACCAATATGCGCCCGAGCGACTGGATGCGTATCCGCGACGTCATCGTCGAGGGTTATGCCGACCACGACGGCTTCGTGATTCTGCACGGCACCGACACCATGAGCTACACCGCAGCAGCGCTTTCCTACCTGATTCAGGACAGCCCCAAGCCCATCGTGCTCACCGGCTCGCAAAAGCCCATGGGCAACCCCTTTACTGACGCCAAGCTCAACCTGTATCAGAGCCTGCTCTATGCGCTCGACGAGCATTCGCACGATGTGTCGATTGTGTTTGGCGGCGTCGCCATTGCCGGCACGCGCGCCCGCAAGCAGCGCACCATGAGCTTTAACGCGTTCATTAGCGTCAACTATCCGCCCATTGCCTACATCCGCAATGACCGCATCGTGCGCAACGGGCTTCACGGCACGCATCAGGGCGAAAACCCGGTGCGTTTCTACGACAGCATCGATCCGCGCGTATTTGTACTCAAGCTTACGCCCGGCGTAAACCCGGGCATCCTCGACGCCCTTGCCGATAGCTACGATGCTGTAATCCTTGAGACCTTTGGCATTGGCGGTATCCCCGAGTTTGGTGAGTCGGGCGAGTCGTTCCAAGAGGCTATTTTCCGCTGGGTCGATTCGGGTCGCACCGTCGTTATGACCACGCAGGTCCCCGAAGAGGGCCTCGATCTGGGCGTTTACGAGGTCGGCCGTGCTTACGCCGATCATCCGGGCATTCTGCGCGGCGACGACATGACCACCGAGACGCTCGTGGCCAAAACCATGTGGGCACTCGGCCAGTCACGCGATGCCGCCGAAATCCAGCGCCTGTTCTACAGCCAAGTCAACCACGACCGCATCCCGATGGCGTAATCCCTAAGGCAGTTCCACTTATCGCAGCCTCAAACGACAGGTGGTCCCCCTCGGGCCGTGCAAAAATCGGAATATTCTGCAATTTCTCCGCCGGAGGCATAGAATCGGCCGACTGTTAGACGAACTTTTAGGGCGAAGAGGCCGTCTAGTAAATATTTATTCCACATTTTTATTAAGCGTGTGGATTAACTACTGTCAAAAAAGCAAAGCCAGCCGCCCGAGCTACCATCTACGGCTGAACAGGTGCTGAATACTCGCGATTTTGCACATCGCAACCAGGGGGACCCGCCCAAAGAGCGTCAATTAGCAGCGGGGAACGCCCTATTCGATACCCTCGAGAAGCTCTGACACCGTCATGCCGAGTGCGGGCGCGATCTTAAATAGAACCTTGAGCGTGAAATTTGCCGTCCCATCTTCGATTCGGTCGAGGTAGGGTCGGCTGATTCCTGTCGCCACACAAAAATCAACCTTGGAGATACCAAGGTCCCTGCGTGTCTCTTCGACCCGCCTGCCAAGAATCTGTTTCGCACGTTCGTCCATGCAGCCGAGTTTGAAATGGAGCCGAACATAAACGTAAACTATAGTTTACGTTTTGCCGAATACACAGGAGTTTTCTATGTCGGGTTCTTCGGTCCGCATGTACCGAGCCACGCTTCGCACAAACAGCGCGCCGCCCAAGCTCGTCGTCGTTGAAGCAGAATGCCTTTCGCCCGATGAGCGCACAGCATTTGCATTGCTATCAAGTCGCGTCGCCGCCGTTCTGGTCCCTTGCCCGGCGCAAGGTGAACTTGCCATCCAATGCCAAGCGCACAGCTGCTCGCTCAAGCAGGCTGCCGTAATCGCAACCAGCCAACGAGGTCTGCCCCTTCTCCTGGAAGCCGGTATCGCACTTGCCCTTCGCGGCGCCGGATACGAAAACGAGGCCGCCGCCGACATGGTCTTTAAACCACGATCGAGCGGCGGCCTCGCAGCAGCCATTGAATATGTGTGCAGGCTCGTTGCCTAAAAGGACAAGCTAGAAACCAAAGCCAAAGCCCGTTCCAGTAATCGCCGAATACATAAAGTAGACGTTGATTACATTGAGGAACACGCCCGTGATGCAGCCGTTGCGCAGGTAGCGCTCGCACGCAAGACGTGCCATCACAGCGGAGTCCTCGTTGTTCTTTGCCTGGCGTCCCGCCGTAAAGTACGTCGCCACGCTCAGCAGCAGGTTGAGCACCGGCAGTGCCAGCAGCTCGTAGCTCTTACCCCAGCGCGTCACCTC
The DNA here is from genome assembly GCA_905202145.1 of uncultured Collinsella sp. GTDB lineage: Bacteria > Actinomycetota > Coriobacteriia > Coriobacteriales > Coriobacteriaceae > Collinsella. Next base: position 15,263 of record CAJKQY010000025.1, on the reverse strand, counting down.
GCCGGCTGCGTTAAACTTCGTTGCCACCTCGGGGCCAATGTTGGGGATCACAAACGCTGCAACCACCAGCGGAATCACCGCAAGTACGAGCAGCGCAATACCCATGTAGCCAGCTTTTTTGCCATATTTAAACATATGCGTCGTCCTTACACGTTAAAGCGGAAGTGCACGACGTCGCCATCGGCCATGACATAGTCCTTGCCCTCAATACGCAGCTTGCCGGCGGCCTTGGCGCCCTGCTCGCCGCCGAGCTCGATGTAGTCGTCATAGCCAATAACCTCGGCCTTAATAAAGCCGCGCTCAAAGTCGGTGTGGATGACGCCGGCGGCCTGCGGGGCGGTCGCGCCCTGACGAACCGTCCAGGCCTTGACCTCCATCTCGCCAGCCGTAAAGAACGACTGCAGGCCGAGCAGCTTGTAGGCTGCTTGCGCGAGCACGTCCAGGCCGGGCTGCTCCAAGCCCAGGCTCTCCAGGTAGTCGGCGGCGTCCTCGGGATCGAGCTCGGAAAGCTCGGCCTCGATCTTGGCGCAGATGGGTAGCGGCTTGACACCGTCGATGGGCGCCAGGTCCTCGTTGAGCATGTCCTCGTCTACGTTGGCCACATACAGGATGGGCTTCATAGTAAGCAGGAACAAGCCCTTGGCAGCAGCGCGCTCCTCGTCGGTCATCTCCATGGATGCGGCGCGCTTGCCCTCGTTGAGCCAGGCGAGCAGGCGCTTGGCCACCTCGAACTTGGGCATGAGCTCCTTGTCGCGCTTGGCCTCCTTCTCGAGCTTGGGCAGTTGTTTCTCGAGCGTGCCCATGTCGGCCAGGATGAGCTCGGTCATGATGGTGTCGGCATCGCCGGCGGGATCGACGAACTCGCCCGTGCGGCCCACCTCGCGCATGACGTTGGGGTCCTTAAAGTAGCGCACGACCTCGCAGATGGCGTCGGTCTCGCGGATGTTTGCCAAGAACTGGTTGCCCAGGCCCTCGCCCTCGTTAGCGCCCTTCACCAGACCTGCGATGTCGACAAACTCGACCGTCGCCGGCACAATGCGGCCGGGGTTGACGATGTCGGCGAGCTTTTGCAGGCGGCTATCGGGCACATCGACGATACCCACGTTGGGGTCGATCGTGGCAAACGGGTAGTTGGCGGCAAGGCCGGTCTTTTTGGTAAGCGCGGTGAACAGCGTCGACTTGCCCACGTTGGGCAGGCCCACGATACCGATGGAAAGGGACACGACAGCTCCTTTTGGTACAGGTACTTCAAACTTCATAAGTATAGCGCCGCCGCAGCATCCGGGCGAATCCGGACACCGCGGCGGCGCAAATGAAGCAGAGATGCGTGAGGGTTCGAGACAGTAGTCCTTACTTAAGCTCGGGCCAGAAATCCTTGTTGGCCTCGATGAGCTCGTCCAGGATCTGCTTAGCAACGCTTGCCGAAGGAATGGTCTTGGAGAGCGTGAGCGCCTGCCAGAGCTTCTGGTAGCTGCCCTCGACCCAAGCCTGGACAACGAGCTTCTCGACGGAAACCTGCTGCTCCATCAGGCCCTTCTGGAACTGTGGGATCGGGCCCTGGCAAATCTTCTCAAAGCCGTTGGAACCGACGATGCAAGGCACCTCGACCATGGCCGTCGGGTCGAAGTTGGGCACAGCACCATCGTTGGGGACGATCAGCAGGAAGCGCTCGAGCGTGTTCTCGGCCAGCGCGCAGGCAAGGTCGACGATGTAGTTGGCATGCACATCCGGCTCAAAGCCGCCGTCCTTGGCAGTACCCTTGGCGATGATGTCGCGGCAAGCGCCAAAGACCTTCTTCTCGCGGCCGTCCATAACCTCATTGGCGCGAGTGTAGTTGGGGTCAGACGTCTCGACGACATAGTCCGGGTACAGGTAATACTTGAGGTAGGTATTGGGAATCGTCTCGGGATCGACAGCATAGACATCCTTGGCCTTGCCGAAGGTGTGAATCCAGCTCTCCTCGACATGCTGCTCCTTACCGGCCTCGTGCTCGATGCCGTCCAGGTAGCCGTTCTTAGCCATGTGCTCCTTAATCTGCGGCATGAGGTCGTTGCCGTCCTTGTCGTAGATCTTGCTCCACCAACCAAAGTGGTTGAGGCCGTAGTAGCTATACTGCAGCTCGCGACGATCCTTGATGCCGCACATACGGCTCATCTTGTCCATGAGGTCGATCGGCATGTCGCAGATGTTGATGATGCGACTGTTGGGACGCAGCACGCGGCACGCCTCGGCGACGATGGCCGCGGGGTTGGAGTAGTTGAGCATCCAGGCGTTGGGGCTGTACTTCTCCATGTAGTCGAGGATCTCGATGACACCACCGATGGAGCGCATGCCGTAGGCGATACCGCCGGCACCGCAGGTCTCTTGGCCAACGCAGCCGTACTTGAGAGGAATCTTCTCGTCGAGCTCGCGCATGGCGTACAGGCCAACGCGGATGTGAGCAAGGACGAAGTCGGTCCCGGTGAATGCGGTCTCGGGGTCGGTGGTGTAGCTAAACTCAACCTCGGGGGCGTTCTCGTGGAAGTAGATCTCGCAGGCCTTGGCCACGGTCTCCTGGCGCTCGGCGTTGTTGTCGTAGAAGGTCACCTTGTTGACCGGGAAGCGGTCGCGCTCCTCGAGCAGCATCAGGGCAATGCCCGGGGTAAAGGTGGAGCCACCGCCGGCAATGGTCACGGCATAGTTCTTCTTGGACATGATGTCCTCCTCATTCTGGCCGCTTGCTCAATCCGTCCCCGCACGCGGCCTTGCGCGGTTTGGAATTGTTACCTAGAAGTGGAGTTTTTTATCTCTAGAATCGGCCTTGCGGTGCATACCGGCTCTGCAAGGCCGATTGTTTCGATAGACGATGGTTTACAGAAGACTCTCGAACTTCAGAAGACTCTCGAACTTCTCGCGAACCTGCGGGACGGTAAGGCCGATGATGACCTGGATTGACTGACCTTGGACCACCAAGCCATGCGTACCGATCGCCTTGAAGGAAGCCTCGGGTGCAACGACGCTCTTGTCCTTGACGTTAACGCGCAGACGGGTAGCGCAGTTAGTTACATCGATGATGTTATCCGCGCCACCGAGCAGATCGAGGATGTTCTCGGCAAGCACCAAGCGCTCATCATCTTTACTCTGGGCGACCGATTTGCCAGCACCGCCCTGCTTTTGCTTGTAGTCGGCCTTGGACTTGAGCTCGACCTCAACATCGTCATCCTCGCGACCGGGGGTCTTAAAGTCGAACTTGACGATCAGGAAACGGAAGACCACGACCCAAAGAGCGGTAAAGCACAGACCGACAAGGATGGAGATGGCGTACTGCAGACCGTGTGCGGCCCAAAGGGGCAGCCAGTCCCACGAGAGCATCGAGATGATGCCGCCGTCGAAGATGCCCACGACGCCAAGGAGGTTTTGAGCCATGCAGCCGAGCGCTCCGAGCACGCAGTGGACGACGAACAGGCCGGGCGCAATGAACAGGAAGGTAAAGTCAAGCGGCTCGGTGATACCGCAAAGCATAGCGGTAAGGGTGACCGGGATCAGCAGAGCCTTGACGCGCTGCTTGCGCTCGGGTTTGGCGGTCATATAAAACGCAATGGCGACGCCAAGCGAGCCGAAGACCTTAGTCCAACCAGGGCAGGTATAGGCAGCCCAGGGTGCGGCATCCTTAAGAGCAATGCTCGGATCGGCAGCCAGTTGGGGCAGGATATTGGCCCAAGCAGCAAAGATGCCGCCGTTGACCGCCGCGTTGTCGTAATAGAACGGCGTATAGATAAAGTGGTGCAGGCCTGTAGGAATCAGCACGCGCTCGAAGAAAGCAAAGACACCCACGCCAAACGTACCGGCGGAAAGGATGAATCCCTGGAAGGCGGAGATAGCAGCCTGAACATGCGGCCACACCAGGCAGGCGATAAGAGCGACCGGAACCATAACGAAGAAACCGATCATATAGATGAACACGGAGCCCGAGAACACGCCCAGCCACTCAGGAAGTTCGGTGTCGAAGTACTTGTTGTGAAGCATCGTGGCGATACCTGAAATGATAAGCGCGCCCATGATGCCCATATCAAGCGTTTTGATGCTTGCGATAGTGGCAAGACCAGTACCACTGCCTGCCTCGACAGAGTAGTCGACGCCAAAGACAGGGCCCCACTGCCCCAAGATTGTGCTTACAAAGTAGTTGAAGGTAAGATAGATGGCCAAAGCCTCCATGCAGCAGCGAGCGTTCTGCTTGTTCGCGAGCGAGATTGGCAACGCTACGCAAAACAGCAACGGCATCTGGTTAAAGAGCGTCCAACCACCCTGGAGCAGCACATTCCAGCAATCAAACCAAAGATGGCCCGCAGTGGCCATCTCGCCAAAGATCGCCTCGGTGGTAAACAACGTACCCAGGCCAACGACAATTCCGGAAAATGCGAAAAGAATTGCAGGCGTGTACATTGCACCGCCGAAACGTTGTATCTTTTGCATCATGACGGGGAATCCCCCTCTCTTCATTCGGAGCGACTGCGGTTTTGGCTTCACTCGAGACCGCAGACGCGCCGTTTGCGTGTACCTCGTGCAATTGGACGGGTGGGCCCGTGTCCCCGGCTTCTTGCGCTTCTATTTTTATCATATCACTTATCTAGACAAGTTGATACGGTTTCTATGTTCGGTCAGCGGTCGATTATTGGCCGTAAACGGTATAAGTCCAGTATTTTGCCTGCTAAATCTAACATAGCTTATGGCCGCAAAATATATTTCTTTTCAACTTGTCTAGATGTGCTTGTCTATATCTATAGACATACCTATACTTCATTACAACATTCACCGCCACGTTAAGGAGTCACCATGAAAAGCGCGGTCTTCTATGGAAAGCACGACCTCAGAGTCGAGGAATCGGCAAAGCCGGCCGTGGGCAGGCGCGACGTTCTGATCAACGTCAAAGCTTGCGGCGTCTGCGGTACCGACGTTCATATCTATGAAGGCGACAAGGGTGCAGCCGACGTTACCCCGCCCACGATCCTTGGTCATGAGTTTGCGGGCGTTGTCGAGGCCGTGGGCAGCGACGTCGTTGGCTTTAAACCGGGCGATCGCGTGTGCATCGACCCAAACCATCCCTGCGGCTGCTGCGAACCCTGCCGCGACGGAATCAACCACTACTGCGAGCATATGACCGGTTACGGCACCACCGTTAACGGCGGCTTTGCCGAGTACTGCTCCGTCGATATGCAGCAAGTCTACAAGTTGGGCGATCACACCAGCTTTGAGCAGGGTGCTATGACCGAGCCCGTCGCCTGCTGCCTGCACGGCATCGATATGTGCAACATCAAGCCCGGCAGCACAGTTGTCGTTATCGGCGGTGGCATGATCGGTCTGCTCATGATGCAGCTTGCTAAAAATGCCGGCGCCACCAAGGTTGTCTTGCTCGAGCCTGTCGAAGGCAAGCGCGAGGTTGCGCTCAAACTCGGCGCCGACCTGGCAATTGATTCCATCCACGAGGACGTCCCGGCCCGCCTGAAGCAGGAGGGCGTCGGCAACGTCGATGTCGTTATCGAGTGTGTTGGCAAGCCCGTCACCATCGAGCAGGCCATCCAGATCGCCGGCCACAAGGCTACGGTCATGATGTTCGGTCTCACCAAGCCCGATGAGACAATCACCGTCAAGCCCTTCGAGGTCTTCCAGAAGGAGCTTGTGCTTACCTCGTCCTACATCAACCCTTATACGCAGCGTCGCGCGCTCGAGCTCATCGACTCTGGCAGGCTCGACGTATCCTCGATGGTCGCCAAGGTGGCTTCCCTCGACGAACTCGGCGCCATCCTGTCAGACCCGGCCCTGCGTGCCATGGGTAAATATATAATCGACCCCAGCAAATAAATCGATTGACACCTGCGCGGACGGCCCTCATCCGTCGTTCACGCACCCAGCTCTAGGAGACCGTCATGGCGCGAGCCATCTTCCAAACTATTTATGACAACGTGAAGCAGTCGATTGACGACGGCACATACGCCTATCAGAGTTATCTGCCTTCGGAGACTGAGCTCACGCAGCTGTTTGACTGTTCGCGCATGACGGTCCGTCGCGCCATCTCGATGCTTGCGGCAGATGGCTACGTGCTCCCCCAGCAAGGCAAAGGCATGCGCGTCATTCGCAACATCAGTGACGAGACGAGTCGTGGCGGCGGCGGACTCGAGACCTTTAAGGAAATCGCAGCCAGCCGAGGCTTTGAGCTCAAAACGGTTACCACTGTCTTTGAGCTCCTCGTCTGTAGCAAGGCACTCTCCAGGATTACCGGGTTTCCCGAAGGCTGCGAGCTCACGCGCGCCAAACGCATCCGTTATGCAAACGGACATGCCGTGTGCTCCGACGACTCCTATTACCTAAGCTCACAGGTACCGGGACTGACACCCGAGATTGTCAACGATTCGATTTATCGTTACCTCGAAGAAGATCTTGGCATTAAGATTGCCACGGGCAAACGCGATGTAACGATTGAGCATCCCACGCCCGAAGATGCGCGTGTGCTCGATCTCGACGACTTTAACGCACTCGCCGTTATACGCGGACAGACCTACAACGCCGACGGCATCCTTATGGAATACACCGAGACAAAGCAGGTTCCCAGCTTCTTTTTACTCCACGAAACGGTCACCCGCCGCAATAACGGCAGCGAGACCCATCAGAGCAGCATGAGCTAACCATCTATTAGTTGCGGTGGAATAGTTCCTAGAATGGCCAGCTTAAGGGCAAAACAGGAACTATTCCACCGCAACTTTTTTGGCCGGCGGGGCAGCACCTGTCCCACCGGCCATCATTTACACTCTTTTAGCTAGTCCGCGAGCTTCTCCACCTGGTCGAGCATCTTGTCCAGCTTGGCCTTTGCCTCGGCCTTGACCTTCTCAGCTTCTTCGTGAGCCTTGGCCTTCTGGGCAGCCTTTTCCTCGGCTTCGGGATCGACGACGACCAGATTGGACGCGTCATGCTCAACCAACTTGAGCGCATGCTCGGGGCACACCTTGACGCAGGCACCGCAGCCCAAGCAATACGTGGACTCCAGCGCAAAGCGACCGCTTCCCACCAAATCGCAGGCAAACGTGGGGCACACGTTGACGCACTCGCCGCACGACGTGCACTTGTCAAAATCGCATTCCGGCGTGCTCACCTGCATGTTCTGGGCAAGCTCGGGATGGTTCTGCAGTGTCGAGAGCACCAGCTGCCGCCCGTGCGTGAGCGAACGGCGACGCTTGGTCGTCGTGGTGCCGCACATGGTGTTGAGCGTGCGCTCCAGCTGGGTAATCTGATGGCGATGGGCTTTGAGCTTTTGCGTCACCGAGGCCAGTGCCGCCGTCGCCGGATTGAGCTTGGTCACCGTCAGGCCCGTGGTACGGGCAATCTTTTCCATGTACTCCTTGCGCTCGTACTCGCGAAGCTTATGGCACTTGAGGCTCTTGGGGTCGACCTCCAGGCCCATGCCCGTACCAGCCCACTCCTCGGCACTAGCGATGGCCTCGCCCAGAATATCCTCGCCACCGGTGTTGCGGCACTTATCGCACACGCCCAGTGGCAGGTAGACGCTCACGTTGGGATAGTCGGCCAGCACCGAGAACCAGGTCTCGGCAGTAATATCGCCCACGCAGGCGACGACGACCTCATTCTCGCGCGGCATGCGCTTAAGGGCGCGCGTGCAGGTAACGTAGGCGGTCTCGTGGCTCGTCGCTGCCGAGACAATGTCGTCGTAAAGGTTTTTGGGCGCCAGGCGCGGCGAGATGATCGCCTCGGTCGGACAGGCAGCGGCGCACAGGCCGCACTTGCGACAGGAGTCGAGAATCTCGATGGCGTCTTCCTCGACCTCGATAGCATTGACCGGGCACACGTCCATGCACGCGGTGCAGCCGCTCTTTTCGTTTTTGCAGGTCAGGCACGGAATGGTGTTGCCGCGCGGGCGCTCCTTGTAGTCGGCAGGATTCCACTGCGGCGCCGACGGATCGAGTGCATCGGTCACGCCGCCAAGCGGGTTTTTAAGAAAGTCGAAACCCTTGCTGATCTCGATAATGTCATCAAACAGATCGTGTTCCTGCGCCATGCGCGGCCCCTCCCTGAGCAGTGCAAACAAGCAAGAGATAATGATACGCTATCGGCCCACGCCTCGGGCAAATTACACGCGGCGCACCTTTGAGGCAAATAGTCTATGGCCTATCGCCGCCTCGATTGCACAAGATCGATCAAGCGCCTAGCTATGCCTCGCGCATGAGCTGCACGAGCTTTTGTCTGGTCACCTTGGCCTGTTCGTTAGCCATATTGCGTTCGTTTCTAAAGGCCGCATCTGCAACGCTCATCAGGTCGGCATCGGAAATCTCGCCAAGGCCCAGCCCCTCGAGCGTCGTCGGCAGACCGACGCGCTGGCAAAACTCGAGCACCTGATTAAGCTCGGGCGCACGCTCCAGGCGCAGCTGCACCGCCAGGCCAAATGCCACGGCCTCGCCATGCATGGCCTTGCAGTCGGGCAGGATCGTCAACCCGTTGGCGATCGCATGCACCAGCGCCAAACCGCCACTCTCAAAGCCAACACCCGAAAGCAGAATATTGCACTCGATCAGGCGCTCAACCGCTGGCGATGTACGGCCCTTTTTGAGATCGCGCTTGGCAGCGACGCCGCACTCCATGAGTGTGTCATAGCAGGCACGAGCCGCAACCAAGGCCAAGTGTCCCGGCGCGCCACCGTGCTCGTTGGCGCCGTGCGCCGCGGCGCACGAACGCGCCTCGAAATACGTTGCCAGCGCATCGCCCATACCAGCGACCGTCATACGCAGCGGGGCCGCCGCGACCACGTTGGTATCGACCACGACCAAGTCTGGATTCTTCTCGAGCATCAGGTAGCGGTCGAACGACCCATCCTCGTGATACAGCACCGAAATCGCGCTGCACGGACCGTCCATCGACGCCGCCGTGGGACATACGCACAACGGCAACTCGGCATAAAACGCAACGGCCTTGGCGATATCGAGCATCTTGCCGCCGCCAATGCCCACCACCATGTCGCAATACTCGGCCCGGGCTTCCTTGGCCATTTCGACAACGGCATCTTCCGTACACGGACCGTTGTAAATCTTAAAGAACGGCTCGCTTAGATCTTCATCCAGAAATCCATCGACAATCTGCCTGCACAGCCGATCCTCGGTGCCCTGGTCAAACAAGACATAGGCAGCGCAGCCCAACCATGACAAATACCTGCCTTGACGCGACAGTTCGCCCGGCCCCTGAACATACCGGCCGGGACCGCCGTAAACCATAGGAAGCGCCATACGAGAATCCGCCCTTCATCAAACAACAATTGGTGCAAAGAAACCTTACCCCTTTGCACCATAGCAAAAAGGGGCAAAGCCATCTGTTGGCTTTGCCCCTTCCTTAGCTTGATTTACTCATCCATGAGATAGTAGTGGCCCAGCGCGTCGGCACCCAGGATGGCGTTTGCGACCATCTCGGGCGTCACCTCAAAGGGCATGTTGCACATGGTGTCATCGGGTGCGCAGGCGGCCTCGGCAACAATCATGGCCTGCTCGCGCGTAAGCTCGGCAACGCCAAGTTCCTTCATCGTGACCGGCAGGCCAAGCTCAATGCAGAAGCCCAAGACTTCCTCGAGCTTCTCGGTCGGGGCATCCTCGAGTACCAGCTGGACGATAGTGCCAAAGGCGACCTTCTCGCCGTGATACATGCCGTGGCACTCGGGCAGCATCGTCAGGCCATTGTGGATGGCATGAGCAGCAGCAAGGCCCGAGCTCTCAAAGCCAATGCCCGAAAGCAGCGTATTGGCCTCGATGATGTGCTCGACGGCAGGCGTGAGCGCACCCTTCTCCAGCGCAACCTTGGCCTTGACGCCATCGGCCATAAGCGTCTCGTAGCAGAGCCTGGCGAGCGCCAGACCAGCCATGCCGCCCTTGCCGCCAGCGCAGGTGCCGCCGTCGGCATCGTGCGTCGCCTGGGCCTCGAAATAGGTTGCGAGCGCATCGCCCATACCGGAAACCGTCAGGCGCACCGGGCTCGCCGCGATAACCGTCGTATCCATAAGGACGATATTGGGGTTTGCCTTAAGGAAGAGGTACTTATCGAACTGGCCGTCATCGGTGTAAAGCACCGAAAGTGCCGAGCACGGTGCATCGGTCGAGGCAATGGTGGGGCAAATGATAACCGGGGACTCCAGGTAATAGGCGACGGCCTTCGCGGTGTCGAGGATCTTGCCGCCACCGACGCCGACGATGATGTCGCAACCGTTGTCGCGAGCGAGCGCAACCAGGCGATCGACCTCGCCCTTGGAGCACTCGCCGTTAAAGTCCTCAAACAGCAGCTCGGCCTTAGCCTCGGCAAAGCCGCCCTCGATCTTGGCACCGACGCGCTTCTTGCCCGAAGGCGTCACGATGACGAGGGCCTTAGCGCCGAGCGGCTCAACGTAAGAGCCGAGCTTGGCGAGCTCGTCCGGACCCTGGATGTACTTGCTGGGGCTATTGAAAATTGCAGCCATAACTATCCCATTCTCTAAAAGAAAAAAGAAAGGGGCTCCGTACGGATACGTGCGGAGCCCCTCGTTACGATAACAAGAGTCGATTAGAAATCGATGTCGGTGTCGTAGTAGCAGGCCTTGAGGATCTTCTCGAAGTCGGCAGCCTTGGTCTCACGCGGGTTCTCCGGCGTGCAGGCGTCCTGCTCGGCGTTCGCGGCGATCTCGGGCAGCTTGGCGAGGAACTCCTCCTCGGAAACCATCTGCGGGTTCTCGGCGTCGACCTTCACGCCACCATTCGCGTAATCCTTGATGGACTGCGGAATGTTGAGCTGGTCGTTGAGGTCGCGAATCTTCTGGACGAGCGCAGCGATGAGCTCCTCGTTGGTCTCGCCGGGAAGGTGCAGGATCTCCTTGGCCACGTAAGCATAACGCTCGGCAGCACGCGGGTCCTTGGAGTTCCACTGGATGACCTTGCCCAGGTACATGGCGTTAGCAGCACCGTGGATGATGTGACCGTTCTCGAAGGCGGCACCGGTCTTGTGAGCCATGGAGTGAACGATGCCCAGCAGGCCCGAGGAGAAGGCGATACCGGCGATGCACTGAGCCTCGTGCATGTGCTGACGGGCCTCATGGTCGCCAGCATAGGACTTGGGCAGCCACTCGACGATCTCGCGGATGCCGTGCAGAGCGTTGGCGTCGGTGAACATAGAGGCGCAGGTGGAAACGTAGGCCTCCATGCAGTGGGTCAGAGCGTCCATGCCGGTGTGAGCGCACAGCTTGGCGGGCATGGTGTAGGTGAGCTCGGGGTCGACGATGGCGACATCAGGGGTGATGTTGAAGTCGGCCAGCGGGTACTTGATGCCCTTGGCGTAGTCGGTGATGACGGAGAAGGCAGTGACCTCGGTAGCGGTACCGGAGGTAGAGGAGATGGCGCAGAAGTGAGCCTTCTGACGCAGCTCGGGGAAGCTGAACGGCTGGATGATGTTATCGAAGGACTCCTCGGGATACTCGTAGAAGACCCACATGGCCTTAGCGGCATCGATGGGCGAGCCGCCGCCGATGGCGATAATCCAGTCGGGCTCGAACTCGCGCATGGCCTCGGCGCCCTTCATGACCGTCTCGATGGACGGATCGGACTCGACGCCCTCGAACAGCTTGACCTCGAAACCGCCTTCCTTAAGGTCGGCCTCAACGTCCTGCAGGAACCCGCCGCGGCGCATAGAGCTGCCGCCAGAAACGATGATGGCCTTCTTGCCCTTGAGGTTCTTCACCTCGTGGCGAGCGCCCTCACCAAAGTACAGATCGCGAGGATTGGTAAAACGTCCCATACTGTGCCTCCTAAACAAGCCCCTCTTAGACTTGCGTATATAACGGAGCACCCGATTGGCTCCGTTAGGACCGTTTTGCGCGTTGCCGGCGATGACAATGCGCGATGTCTGAACGTCTCAACGCTCAGACAAACACTATTTTACCGTTCTGGTTGGTCAGTTATTCACCTAAAGCCGATAATGATGAAACGTTTTTTCTATCCCTGAAGACCCTTGTGGGGCATTCATACTCCCAAGCTGGGCAAACGTTTTATCAGGGTTAACCACATATCCCGGGCAGGACTGTGCCCCTCCAAAATGTGCCCCGTTCGCCGCCAAAAATCGACCGTTTACGGCACTGTGATACCACCCGCGCAACCGAGGTGCCGACATTTGTGCGACATCCGTCTTCGTGGTGCAAAGGTGCAAGTCCAAGCGCGGCACCCCCGGTGTGCCACATGCGGGTAAACTAGAACTTTATATAGAGACATTTGAACCCTAACCGCAGCAAAGGAGGCCCCATGGCATTCGATCCCATTCAAGAGGATTGCCATCGCCTCGTTCTTGAGGCCTTGCGCCGCGACAATATCCCGCTCACTGACGGCCCCGCCGTCGAGCGTCTGATGGAACAATTCACCCGTAACCCCGCGCCGCTCATCGTGCACGACCGCGACCGCGCCGGGCATCTGATCGCCAAGGTGGTCGAGGCCGTCGACTACCGCATTCCCTTTATCCCCGACGATGCCCAAGCCGAGCAGGAAGAGGCAGCCGCCGAGAACATGCTCCGCGAGGCAGCCGCGCTCGATCCGGCCAACTGGGATGCCCAGCGCATGCTGACGGCGCTCACCGCCGAATCCAACGAGGAATACGTACAGTATCTGGTGTCCAAGTGCGACGAGGTGGAGCACGACCTGGCGCTCAAGATTGCCTCGGCACAGGACCCCTACGAGCGTGAGGCCGCAGGCGACCTGACCCGCCGTCCCTACCTGCGCTGGCTTGCCGCCTTGGCATCGCGCGCGCTCATTAGCGGCCGCTACCGCATGTCGCTGGATGCCGCGAATCGCAGCCTGGACTTTGCGCCCAACGACCCCGCTGGCGTCCGCCATACCGCGATGCTTGCCATGGCAAAGCTCGAATACCCTGCCGAGGAGCTCAAGCGTTTTCGTTCCGCCCACTCCGTACCCTATCTTGCCAACACGCCGCTGCGCCGCCGTCCCAAGGACGCAGAGCGCGACTTGGACCCGTGGACGCTCATCGCACTGATGAGCGCAGCCTGGCGCGAACTGGATTACGAGGGCGCCGAGCACTACCTGCGCATCCTGGTGCGCTCATGCCCGCACGCAGCCGAAGCACTCTACTTCCAAACCGAGTTTCCCGATGGCATCTATGCCCGCGTCAACGTAGGTCCGGGCTCCACCGATGAGCTTGTCCTTGCCCTGTCCGAGGCGACGCCGGTGCTGCAGGAGGGCCTAGGCGCGCCCGACAACGCCAGCTTTGCCGCCTGGGTCGCCACCAACGACATCGTGCGCTCTCAGATCGACGAACGAATCCTGCGCGCGGCCGAACAGGGATTGCCGTTTAAGGGAGGAGACCTCTAATGGATCCGAGCGTCTACATCCCCGCCTATCTGGAGCGCACCTATCTGGCGTCGCACCCCGAACTCACCGATGCAGCACGCGAGCTTGTCCATAACGACATCAGCGCAAACCCCCACAAGTATGCGCAGACCGAGCATGCCCAAGCGCTGCTGTCCTATGCCGGCGTTCATCGTCATTTGCTTGACGAGCTTCGCCGCATCGAGGACATGGGCAGCGACGAGGAGTTTGAGCAGACGCGCAACCGTCTGTTCGACGATATGCGCGATGAGCTGCTCAAGATCGTCCGCGTCGATGCACTTGCCGTCGATGCGCAGTTGCTCGCCATCATCCTGGCGGACACGCCCGTCGATGCCTGCCTGGGCGACCTGATGAAGCTCGAGGCGAGCACGGCCGACTACCTGCAACAGAGCGTGCCCGGTTTTGATATGGAGGCTCCGCACTACTGGGCCAATAATGTTTTGGCCGACGGTATCACCGCAGCAGACCTTACCGTGAGCGAGCCGGCGCTTATTGGCTGGCTTCACACGCTCGAGGCCATCTCGCAGCTGTGCATGGCGAGCGCTCGTTACCGCGCTGCTGCCAACTACGCCCGCCGCGTCCTTAAGGCAGAAGGTTATCCCACCCGAGCTGCCGGCACCGTGTTGCTCGCCCTCGCCCGCTTGGAAGACCAGGACGGCTTTTTTGCCCTGGCACATCAGCTTGAGGAACAAATGGGGGCAGACGCACTCGAAAACTCTCCTTGGTACCTGCTCGCCCGCACGATCCTGCTGTTCAAAACAAACAAGATGCGCCCGGCGACGCGCGCACTGCGTGAGTTCGCTAACCGTTGCGAGGGCGGCGCGTTCTTCTTGCTGAACCCCATGTACCAGACGCCGTACCTTCCCTGCCGACCCGAGCCACGCGACCCCTGGGACCTCTCGCACCAGGCGGTTTGGGAAGCCGACGGCATTATCTCGGACACCCCCGACTTTGCCCCCTGGGCCAATGCCTGCGAAGACGTGTCGCAGCTTGCCCAGGAATTTGCGCGCCGCTACGGCTTTTAGCGACGCGATCGCCCCGACCATATCATCTATGTTAGGAACGGCTTCATGAACCTCCGCTCATCTCTCGCCTGCACCTCAAGCGATATCGCCCGCTGGGGACTGCGCTCTGTCCTCAAACGCCAGGGTGGCGTGCTTCCCGGCCGCATCGCCATGAAGATCGACCCCGAGCTGCTAAGCGACCTCGCAAGCCTAGTCGACCGCAGCGTGGTGATCACCGGCACCAACGGAAAGACCACAACCTCCAACCTCATCGCCGACGCAGTTGCTGCCAGCGGCGCTACCGTGGTGTGCAACCGTGCCGGCAACAATATGGAGCCTGGTGTGGTGGGTGCTCTGCTCGAGGCCCGCGGCGGCCTTAAGCACACCAGCAGCGGCAAGCGCGTGGGCGTTTTTGAGTGCGACGAGCTCTACACCGTACGCGTTCTGCCCAAGCTCAAGCCGACGTACTTTGTGCTGCTCAACCTGTTCCGCGACCAGCTAGACCGCTACGGCGAGATCGACCATACCCAAGACGTCATCGCCCATGCGTTGGAGCTCTCTCCGGCAACAACGCTCATCTACAACGCAGACGACCCGCTGTGTGCCGCAATCGCCGTGCGCGTTCCCAATGCAAGCATCGCCTTTGGCATCGACGGCGCCACCAACACCGAGTCCGACCGCATTAGCGACTCGCGTTTTTGCTCACAGTGCAACGCACCGCTGGAGTACGACTACGTGCAGTACGGACAGCTTGGCGCATACCATTGCCCTTCGTGCGGCTGGGCCCGCCCCGGGCTTGTCCGTCGCGTGACGGGCGTGGAGCTCGGCTGCGACGGCTACGGCTTTGACCTGGTCTTTGGATCTGCGCCCGACGCGGCTG
>CAJKQY010000024.1:0-22698 GCA_905202145.1 uncultured Collinsella sp. | reverse complement strand
ATCAGGCGCGTCAGGTGCGGCATGCGGCTGAACATACCGTCCATGTCCTCGATATTGCGGCTGCCGATATGGTGCTCGGCGGTGCCCACACACAGGAACAGCAGCGACTTTGCCACCGTGTGGAAAAGGATCAGGAAGATGGCGGCCCACACGGCCTCGGGCGCGCCGACGCCCAGGCAGGCACTGATGAGGCCTAAGTTGGAAATGGTGGAGTACGCGAGCACGCGTTTGGCGTTGCTCTGCGAGATCGCCATAAGGGCAGCGAGCAAAAACGTGATGGCACCCACACTCGTGACCATAAAGCCCGTCACGGGATAGATAGCATAGAGCGGGCTCAGCTTGACCATCA
The DNA here is from genome assembly GCA_905202145.1 of uncultured Collinsella sp. Taxonomy (GTDB): domain Bacteria; phylum Actinomycetota; class Coriobacteriia; order Coriobacteriales; family Coriobacteriaceae; genus Collinsella. Next base: position 22,349 of record CAJKQY010000024.1, on the reverse strand, counting down.
GGAACACGCCGGCTTTGACCATGGTTGACGAGTGCAGCAGGGCGCTCGTGGGCGTGGGGGCAACCATGGCGCCAAGCAGCCAAGTGTGAAACGGCATCTGTGCGGCCTTGGTAAGGGCGGCGAGTGATAGCAGGATGACCGGCATCACCAGCAGCGCGGATTGCGCGGTTCCGGCGCCGGAAAGCTCGATCATGCCCGAGATGGTCAGCGGCATGCCGTTAACGTGCAGGTACATGAGGCCGGCCAAAAACGCGATGCCGCCCAGCATGTTGAGGATGATCTGGGTGAAGGCGTTCTTGATGGCCTCGGGCGTGCGCGTGTAGCCAATCATAAGGAACGAGCACACGGTGGTGATTTCCCAGCCGCAGAACAGCCACTCAAGATTGTCGCTCGTCACGATGACGAACATGGCCGAGAGGAACAGGAACATAAGCGCCAGGAATTGCGGGCGACGGTCGGGCGCGGTCTGCCCGCGCAGCGCGGCCTCGTGCTCATCGTGGGCCTGGAAGTCCTTCATGTAGCCCAGGGCGTACACGCAGATTAGGCTGCCGACGATGCCGACGGCGAGGACCATGATCACGCTCATGTAGTCCAGGTAGAGCGGCGTCGCCGTGACGGCTTCGGCCATGGGCAGCATCATGGCTGCAAAGGCGAGCGAGCCCACCAGCTGGACTATGCCGAGCACTGTGGTAAGCACGTTCCTATATTTGTACGCGTTGTACAGGATGACGGCGCACAGGATGACATCGATGGCGGAGCTGATGATCGAGAGCACATGCGAGGTGCCGGGGGCAACCTCAAAGCTCTGCGGACCCGTGCCAAAAAACATGACGGCGACTACAACTGTCACCGCCATAATAATGCCGGAACCTATGAGCCCCACCGCATCGCGGGCGCGGTCACCGCGCGCGAGCAGCATGCCCAGCGCCGGTACCAGCGGAAACAGGGTAAGGAAATACAGTAGCGTCATACCATCACTCCCCCATGCAAAAACGCTGCAATTGTTTAACGTTATAGTTCAATTGAGGAGCAGCGGCGGCAGGTTTTCGGTCAACTGGGGAGTTTTAGGCGTACGGGGCAAGGGCACGTCCGCTTTGGAGCAGTGGGGCGGCAAGAAAAATGCGCCCCTGTGGGCGCACCCTCTTGCTACTCTGCCTGTTTAACGCGCGGCTTGCGACCGCGCGGCTTATCGATAAGCGCGTCGGCGCCGCCATCGCGATACTGGCGACACCAGGCCTTGACCGAAGACTCGCTGGGAATCTTGTGCTTAATCATGGCTTCGCGAACCGTCAGGCCGTTTTCCAGGCGATCCTTTACCACGGCGAGCTTGACGTCGTACGAATAGGTGTGATGGCGAGCGCCCGCGTTGAGCACAGCGTCGGCACCGCCCACGGCATATGCGCGGGCCCACTGGCGAGCCGTGGCCTGGGGAATGCCAAGCTTTGCGGCGAGGGCGCGGTGACCGACCCCCTCTTGGAGGATCTCGACGGCGCGCTGCCTAACCTCGGGCGCATGCGTGCGAGTCCTAGTTGCTTCCGACATACCTGCCACTTCTTAGCCTTAACCGTTAATCTGCTTTCTTACGTGCACGCTAGATAGTAGCATTTTGCTGTTTGCTCAAAGTAGTTAATTAAAATAGACGCGGCGTTATCTGGGCATTTGACACCTATTTACGACATTTCTTTATCGATTATTTACGCTGGTAGCTAGCTCGCAGCTAATCGTCATTCGTTTGCCAACAAAATTGACATCTCTTTATGTCCTTTGGTCTAGAGGGAATAATTATTAACCCCTCCCCCAATAATTTTGAGCGGCCTGCAGGGCAGTGACGCCTCACTCCTTATGATTACCGCGCATTGCCATCCACCCGAGCAAAACAAAAAGGACGGGACCTGCTGCGCTTGCAGACCCCGCCCCGGTTGACACCCGATGGGACGCAGTCGGGCGAGGCAGGTCCGTGCTGCCGCCCCGCCTGGCCGCGATGTTCAACTACAGCTCGTTGGCCGCGTGATACGCCGTGCGAATGGCGCTCGCAATGTCGGCAGTGCGCTCGCCCGAGCAGTCGCCCACGCAGGTCACGGGCACCGTCACGCCGTCCAGGTCAAACGCGTTGGCCTTGGAGCCCACGGCCATCACCACGTAATCGCAGGCGATCTTCACCGGCTCCTCGGCGCCGTCCTCGGTGGTGCGAATGGCCTCCACGCCCTCGTCGGTAATGGCGGTCAGGCGGGTCTTCACGTACTGCTCCACGTTGTGCTCTGCAAAGTCGCTCATAATCAGCGGCAGAATGGTCTCGGACTCGCCCGCGGCAATCTTGTCGAGCATCTCCACGATCGCCACCTCGCAGCCGTGCTGCAGCAGGTACTCGGCAGTCTCGGTGCCCACCAGGCCGCCGCCAATGACAGCGACGCGGCCCGTAAGCTCCGCCTTGCCGGCCAGCACGTCCCAGCTCGAGACGACCTTCTCCGAGTCGGCACCCGGAACGGGGATAACCACGTCGTGCGCGCCCACGGCCACAATCGCGGCGTCGGCGGCGTTGAGGTCCTCAGCAGTAGCGGCATGGTTGAGCTCAACCTTCACGCCCAGGCCGGGCAGAATCTTCTCGTAATACTCGACCGAGCGCATGATCTCGTCCTTGCGCGGAGGCGCGGCCGCCAGCACAATCTGGCCGCCCAGATGATCGCTCGCCTCGTAGACGGTCACATCGTAGCCGCGCTTGGCCGCCACGCGTGCGGCCTCCAGGCCGGCAATACCGCCGCCCACCACGGCGATCTTCTTGTCGCCCTCGCCCGGCTTGATGGCGACGGTCGCCTCGTCGCCGTTCTCGGCGTTGAGCACGCACGAGATGTACTTGCGGTTTTGAATCGCATCGACGCAGCCCTTGTTGCAGTTGAGGCACTCGCGGATGGGCTCACCCGTGGCAGCCTTCAGCGCAATGTCGGGGTCGCACATGAGCGAGCGGCCATAGGCGATGATGTCGGCCGCGCCGTCTTCCAGAATCTTCTCGCCGGCCTCGACCGAGATGACACGGCCCACGGTTGCCACCGGCACGGAGACCAGGGCCTTGACGCGCTCGGCCACGGGCAGCGTCCAGTTGTAGGGCATGGCGCCCATGGACGGAATGGTGTCGCCCATGTTGCCGGTGTGGTTGGCCTGTGCAACCTGGATCATGTCGATGCCCGCGCCCTCGAGCAGCTTGGCGAACTCGCAGGCCTCGTCAGGCTGCAGGCCGCCCTTGCCGCGCGGCGTGCCGTCGGGGTTCTCCATGATCACGGGGAGCTTGTACTCCACCATCAGCTGCGGCGCGGCTTCCTTAATGGCAGCGACGACCTCGAGCGCGTAGCGAACGCGGTTCTCGAACGAGCCACCGTACTCGTCGGTGCGCTGGTTGAGGATGGCCGAGCACAGCGAACCCACCAGGCGATCGCCGTGGACCTCGATGGCGTCGATGCCGGCCTGCTGCGCACGGGCGGCCGAGGCAGCGATGGCTTCCTTGATCTGGGTGAGCTGTTCTACGCTTGCCTCGTTCACAAAGTGCTGCATGTCGTGGTGCAGCTTGGCGTAGGCCTGATTGCGGATCTCGTTGGACTCGGCCATCTTGGCGGCAAAGGTCTCCTCGTCGCCGGCGGCCTTGGCCTCCTGCGCGGCCTTGGCAGCGGCCATGGATCCCATGACCATGCGGCCGACACCGGGCACGTCATACTCGGGGTGGAACAGCTGCAGCGCGACCTTGGCGCTGTGCTTGTGGACGGCGTCGGCCAGTGCCTTAAACGTGGGGATCTGGGCGTCGGTCGCCAGCTTGGGCGTGGGGCTTGCGGTCATAACGGGAGCGACGTCGCCGATGACGATGTAGCTCACGCCGCCACGGGCCAGACGCTCATAAAAGGCCAGGCTGCGCTCGCCGATGGAACCGTCGCGCTCCTCGTAGCCGGTGGTCAGCGGCGGGAACATAATGCGGTTCTTGAGCTCAAGGGGGCCAACCGTAATGGGCTGGAGCAGCTTGGATGCAGGTGCGGTCATGGACATTCCTCTCTTGTAGGCGCGGCGGCGATGGTGCCGCGTAGTTGTCTAGAGGATATGGCATGGGGGCACAGCGGCGCAACGGAAATCGGCGAATATCAGGTGGCAGCAGGTGGATGGGGGTGGGACGGCCCGTCGGTTTATCTCAATCTGTAACAGTTACGCGGCAAACCCGGGTCTTACTGTTACAGATCGAGACATTCCTCTCAACCCATCCTCAACAGTCTAGATCTGTAACAGCTAGGCCCACTTTTGACCCCTCCCTGTTACAGATCGAGACAAACCAAACCCGCCTGCCAGAAAATCTCAATCTGTAACAATAACTCGGCAAAATCCGTCCCTCGTGTTACAGATTTAGACAAACGGGACCCAACCCACCGGTATATCTCGATCTGTAACACCTAGCCGCCCAAATCGGGTCTAGATGTTACAGATTGAGATTTTGTTTGAGAGGCTGAGAGCAGAACCCGAGCGGAAAAGCAAACGGGTCAATGACATCGCCCCGCCGTCATATCGGAGGCCACGCCCGGCAACCCGAGCGTGGGGCGGCCCCGCCATTCCGGACATTTCAGCCCCTTTCCGGACATTTTTAGCCCGTTTCCGGACATTGTCCGCGAATGTCCGGAAACGGGATCGTCATGTCCGAGATGGGATTTGGCCAACGGCAGTTCCCTAGTAAAGCCCCAGCTCCCCAGTAGAGCGCCCCGGTTCGCGCCACGACGGCGCACGCCAACATTACTTACCCGCGAGGAAGTGACAAAGGGGCAGCCCTTTGGGCCATCGAAGCCGCCGCGGCCAAGGTGCGGCATTACTGCGACAGAGGTGCGACATTACTGCGACAAAGGTGCGACATAGAGCGACCGCCCTATCTTATCGTGTAGAACCGTTTTGAATCGTTGGGGGAGAAGCCGTGTCATTCGAGCAGCCCGTCTTCCTTGATCAGCTTGCCAAGCACTCGGCTTACCGTACGGCGCGTATTCGGTCTCGAGACATCGAAGAGTTCCCAAGCGAGCAAGATCATTCGAGACGCCGTGGGCGCAAAGCCCTTCGATGCCGATACGGTACCGCGCCACATGCGCTACTCCCCATACTGGGCCTAAGGTAAGGGGTAGCCCAACTTTCCGTAACTTTCCAAAAGAGGACAAGCAGCTCTCTATTACTGATGGACAGGGCTTCGGGCTGCGGATACGCATCCCCTCAAGACCGCCCTAACTTTCCTTAACTTCCCATCCGTCAACGCGGCCGGTCCGATGACATCGCCCCGCCGTCATACCGAGGGCCACACCGCGGCAACCCGAGCGTAGGACAGCCTCGCCATTCCGGACATTTCAGCCCGTTTCCGGACATTGTCCGCGAATGTCCGGAAAAGGACCGTCATGTCCGAGATGAGATTTGGTCAGCGACAGCTCCCTAGTTCACGCCTTACTGACGCACACCAAATAAGCCGCCCGCGGGAAAGCGACAGAAGAACAGCCCCTCGGGCCATTAACGCCGCTGCGACAGAGGTGCGACATTACTGCGACAGAGGTGCGACATTACTGCGACAGAGGTGCGACATAGAGCGATCACCCTATCTTATCGTGTAGAACTGTTTTGGGTCGTTGGGAGAGGAGCCATGCCATTCGAGCAGCCCATCCTCCTCGATTAGCTTGCCAAGCACTCGGCTTGCTGTGCGGCGATTTCTCCCGATGTACGTCGCAAGTTCCCTTGCTGTTACCCTTCCGTTTGCGAAGGCCAACCTGACGGCGGCGAGCTCATACTCTCCCAACGAGGCGATTACCTCGGGCGACACTTTGTCCTCAAGAGCCTCGCTTCTCCTAACAGTTCTGGCAACGATATTGTTCTCAAGCGTTAGCTGGACCCTCGCCCCATCAGGCTCCGTGTAGACCGGGTCGTTGAGTAGGAAGTTTTGCATCTCGGTATAAATGCGCTTGACACCCTCATTTAGCTCTCGGACCCAACCGAACTCGACCAGCGTGCGTGCGATGCGTGGGTTGCGCGAGTAACGAGTGGTCCTCATGTTGTCGAGCGTCACGATATTGGGAAGCGCACCCGGGCTGACAATTTCCAAACGGTCGTCGAACATCGAGACCCGAATATAGTCGCCGCGGAACGAGTAGTCGCGATGCGTCACCGCGTTGACCAGACCCTCGAACCAAGCGAACTCAGGATACTCGGGAACGGTCTGGAATTTCCCGTCGGCCCCCAGGAACTGAAATTCGCGGAGCATGCTCGAAATGAGTTCGTAGGCGTCTTGGATAACCTTGGGCAGCGGCCCACAGAAGCTTCGTTCTTTCGTGATGTTGAGACGCTCACCCGTCTCCATCTTGACGCCGTCATAGCGCAGGACACGGACTCGGGCCTGCGGCATTATTGCGGACGGATCCCGCGCGAATAGCAGGGCTCCGGCAACAGTCAGCTTTCCGTCACGCATGAAACGGCGACTTCTAAGAACCTGGTCGTCGGAAACTTCGGTTCCAAGAATCTTTTTGTAGCGATCAAGCACCTCGTGGTCCACGTCATCTAGGGAGGAATCCTCGATAAGCTCGTCCTCGAAGATTCTCTGCCCCTTGTCGTACTCGAGGGCGTAGACCTGTTCACGGCTGAGCTTCACGCTCTTGTCGTCCTGCCGCAAGAACACCTCGCCGTCACTCATGCGAGCAACAGAGTGATTGGTCGAGGCATCGACGTCCAAAACGAGAATGAAATCGTCCTCGCCCGAGGAATTGACCACGGGGATTCGGTCTTTATGGACAATAGGGGTCGGCGTGCAGGTCGTAAGTGCAGCGCGCTCAAAATTCTCAATGTCGCGCGCGCCATTACGCTTGAAGCCCGTTACCTCACCGTTATCCTCGATACCGATAACAAGCTTGCCTCCCGCCGAGTTGGCGAATGCGCTGATATGCTTCGCGATCTCCTTGTCATCCTTGCGGGCGCTCTTTCGATCGAAGTATTGATTCTCCCCGAGGGTAGAAAATAGATTCACATCGTTTGTCGCGATAGGTTGTTGCATTGTCGCCTCCTTATATGGCTCCATAAAGAAGTGTAAGCCAAAGGCATCATAAGACGGCCTATGTCTAGCGGCTCCTTTACAGTCTATTCAGACGTCACCATTTTAGTTAAGGATTGTCACAACTCCTGCTAATTGGAGTCTATCGGTCGACAAGGCAAACCATCCGGTCCGTGATTATCGATGGCCCATCCGCTTCATATAACAAAAAGAGTCAAGATCCCTTCAAAGGAAAAGCGGCAATCAAAACGCACTGGCAATTACTGCCTGGGCGTTTTTAGAGCCCAATCTCCGCGATTATTTTTTTCATCTCGAGGGCCCATCCGAGCTGTTCCTCGATGTACCCCGGCCATGCGTCCTGGTGGCCCTTGATGGGGTGGCCCGCCTTGTAGAAGCGCAGTCCCGAGGCCTTTTTCGCATCGAAGGGTGCCGCCGTCAGCCCGAGGTGCTCCTCGAAGATCCCGCTGTTGGCGATGGCGCGGTGCCCGATCTCCTTGTCGTCGTCCACGTACAACTCGATGCCCGTGCGGCCCTTGTGCGTATCGATGAGCAGGGCGAGATGGTATGCCGAGACCCCCAGGCGAAGCATCGACCAATGGTCCTTGCTGGGCTTCTGTGGGCTGAACTCCTTGAGGAACTCCGGATGGCCGCCCGCCACCTCGCGGTAGGCCGTCCAGTACGCCAGCTTGACCTTTTCGGTCTCGCTGAGCCCCTCGGAGAGCTTCACGGTCTTGGTCCACTCGTTCGGCTGCTCGACCACGCCGAAGCGCGGGGCGGGCAGGGAGCCCCCGATCTTCCAGAGCTCGACCTCGACCAGGAAGAACCCGAAATCGCTGTCGGTGTGCTGGTTGAGCCACTCGATGGCCTGGCGGTGCTCGTCGCGGGCATGCGCCACGACCCAGATGACGACCTCGGCGCCCTTGCCGGCGGCGTACGTGATCACCTTGCCGAGGTGGTCGTGGTTGGTGTCCTCGAGCTGGTTCTCGACGATCACCTTGCGGCCCGTACCGGACTCCTGCGCGTAGATGTCCACGTTGAACGATCCGACCGAGGACTCCGTCTCTATGAGCTCGAGCTCGATTCCGACCGCCATCCCGAGGGTTGCGAGGTTCTGCTCCTCGGCCAGCCACTTGGTGAAGTCATGAGCCTCATGCGGCCACACCTCGCGCAGGGGAACCTTCTGAATGGTGTCCAGGTTATAAGTCTTCATCCGTCATCCTCTCGCCCGATACGTGCCTTTCGCAGTCTTCAAGTTAACTGCCATATCTGGCTCCTCTTTCTGTTCTAGTTTACCGAATCGGCTTATAGTCCAACGGGGCCCGACCGTTCCGCAGTTGCGGGGCCTGTCGCCTGTGGCAATGACCTGAGCTCCCCTGCAAGTCTCCTGGACCCGCCCTTTAGGCTGACGAACGTGAGGCCTCCCGAGATGAACCCGCCGACGACCGGAACGACTTTGCTCACCGCGTCGCCGAAACTGCTTTTGGTGATCTTGACGCCGATCCCGGCAAGGACCTTTTTGATGATCGGGTAGTAACTTGTCTGCATAAGCGCCTTGTTGGCGACCTTCTTGGCCACATTGGCCTGAACCGTTTTGGAAAACGCCGTCAAGGCGGAGTTGGCACCGCTCACCCCGGCCATCACGGCCAGGAGAAGGGCGAAGGCCGCCAAGGTCTCATCGTCCATCTCGTCGCAATCGTCGATGAAGGACTGCCAGCCGTAGAGATACGCCAGTTTCTGCATGATTCGAAAGGAGTGGACATAGTACTGCGTCACGTCCGCCGGGATCGTTCCGAGCATCGCGAGTCCTCCGGGCAATCCCGCGGAGAATGAAAGGACGGTCGATTTCTTCGTCTCGAAATCAATAACGTCCATGGCGATGGAGTCGACAAGGCCGGAATCCATCCCGGCGGATGCCGGGCTCGTTGAAATCGCGAGCTCTACCCGCTCTTCCGAGACGCCCCGTTTCCGGAACTCTGAGCGGAGGAAATGGTCGCGCCCGATCGCCACGCCCTTCAGCCTCATCACCTTTTTTAGGAAAGCAATGGCATATCTCTGGGCTTCCTCCTCCTGCCGATCGGCCTCGGCCTTTAGGCCCCCAACACCTTCTTTCACAGAATCGGGCTCGGATAGCTCCGCCCCATCTTTCAGCTTTACGGCACTCCTCTTCACACTACTCACCGACCTTTTCAGCATAGAGATTGAACAGATGGGCAACAATCTCGTTTTCGTCGCCATTGAAGTCGACGCCATATGCCGATTCAACCGCCGCATCAAGCTCCGCATGCGCCTTCATAAGATCCGGAAAGAGGAATTCGTTGTCCGGATTGTACATGTCCGCAAGGGTCGCATCAGGGTGCTCTGCGCGGGCGTCTAGAACCTCCTGTGCGCAGGACTCGATATATCCGTGCTGTTCGGTCGAGGCATCAGGCCAGACGAAGTTGTTATAGACGATGGTGTTCGTATAACGATAATCACTCTTTAAACGGCCGGCGACCTGTCGCATCCAAGCGTTGTGGAGCTGGCTTTCTAGGATGCCGAATTCATAAAGACCGGCATTCGAAACCGAAAAAAGCATGTCTCCTGGGATCATCTCGTTGGTCACAAAGCCCATGGGGACGTACTTTCGGCGACCGGAAGAAACCTTGGGAACCGCGATATAACTCTTACCCTTGGGCGGGCGCACCTCATCGAAGAGCCATGGGGTTGCGGCTTTCTTCTGTGTTGCTGCCTTCTTTGATGTAAATCGAAATTCCCTTACGGCCTGGACGCGGGTGCGGACCAGCGGGAGCTTTGTCAGCACCGCCGGGTCGACGCCATCTAGCCAGATGCAGTAGCGCGGTATGCCGTTGATGTATTCGGCACCCATTGAAAATGGCTTGATATATGGGGCGGCATCCGGTTCGCGGCACAGCAGCTCGTCGCGTTCCTCCTGCGTGAGAAGAAGGTTTCCACCATCGGTCGGCTTACCACCCGCCATCATTGCAGGGACATCGCAAATTGGCTTTGCCCTCCTTGAAACGAAAGCATCCGGTGCGGCTGCAAGATATGCGTTGATGTGTGTTACCTCGCTCTTGCTGCCACTGCGATCGAATAAGTCTTTTTTAGTGCCATTAACCCGGGAGAAACCAACAATGACCACGTGCACATGAGCTTCGTCGGCGGCTTGGGAGTTCCATACGAAGGACTTGTGGGCGAAGTTAATATTGACCTTGTCTTCAAAAAGTGGTTTCCACAACGGTTCGACCTGCTGCCCCTGGCATATGGAGTTGGTTGATACGAACGCGCAGCGCGCCTGCGTCTCACGCGTGTAGTCAGCCGCTTTGCGATACCAACAAGCCACGTAGTCGAGCACGCCGCCCGTTTTGCCAAATATGTCGACGCGGTCGGCCTTTTGCTCCTCGTTGAGGTTCGAATACCCGATGAACGGCGGGTTTCCGAGGACATAGTCGACCTCGTCGGCCGGAACGACGTCGTTCCAATCGATGCGGAGGGCGTTGGCGTTGACGATGCCCTCATAGTCGGTAAGCGGCAGTTCCTGGTAGACACGTTGCGTCACCTTTGCCGTGTCGGCGTCTGCCTGCTTCTCGGCGATCCAGAGTGCCGTGCGGGCGACGCAACAAGCGAAGTCCTCCAGCTCGATGCCGTGGAAGTTCCTCAGGCTCACGAGCACGTCGCGGTCTCCCGAGTCCTCGAAGCTGAACGATGCCTGATCGCCCTGAAGCTCGAAAAGTATGCGGTTCTCCAGCCGTCTCAGGCAGAGATAGCTTTCGGTGAGGAAGTTACCGGAACCTGCGGCCGGGTCGAGGATGGAGATGCTGCCGATCTTCTTATGCAGGTCCTTGAGCGCACGGGTCCTCGCGCCGCCCGCGACGGGCTTGGCGCAGGCCTCATCGAACTCGGCTTTGAGACCGTCGAGGAAGAGCGGGTCTATGACCTTGTGGATGTTCTCGGGGCTCGTGAAGTGCTGACCGTTTGCGCGGCGGTGGTCGTGGGACAGCGCGCCCTCGAAGATGGAGCCGAAAACCGTGGGGCTCACGCCCGACCAATCGAACTCCTGGCACCCCTCGACGATGAGCGTATGGCGGAAGTTCTCGGACAGGGGCGGAATCTCCGTCTTCTCGCGGAAGAGACCGCCGTTCATGTAGGGCAGTTTCTTCAGCCAGGACTCGGCGTACTTGTCGCGGTCCTCATCCTTGGTGTCGAGCCAAACGAACAAGTCCTTGAGGCCTCGCCTGAGATCACCCGCCTGGAAGTGCGAGACGTAGTCGCGGAAGGCGTTGGGGGCAACGAGTCCCGAGTCCTCGCAGAACATGAGGAACATGAGGCGCGTCATGAGCACGGAGAGCGCATGGTGATTCTCGGGCGTGTCGGGATCATCGAACGCCTCGGCGACCTGGTCATGGAGTTTCGACATGATCTTGCCGGCCTCGACGGAAACGGCGCGGGAGATCGTGGCCGGGGCCTCCGCCCCGCCCTTGAGGAACTGAATGGCCGCGAGGTTCTTGGGGAGCTCGGCGAGCGGCAACCTGAAGAGAGGCTCCCGGCATAGCGAGTCCCGCTCGCGGTCGAAGACCCAAAACTCGGCAAAATTGCAAGCGATGATGTAGCGCGGCTGTTGGGAGAGGGGCATGCCCTGAGCGTAAGCGTTGCCCTGCTTCGCGGGCGTCACCTTGCGGCCCTGGCGCGTCTCCTCCTTGGCGAGATCGATTCCCAGCGACTTTTGCTCGACAAGAGTTTTGGCCGACGGTATGAAGACGTCGATATACCCATCGTGCGTGCTCGCATCGGTGGAGACGGGCTTTTCGAACTCAAGTCTCGAGACCGCATCCTCAACACCCAGGACATTCTGATAGAAGTCGATCCAGAACCGTTGCGTGTCCTGGTTCTCATTTCCCTTGTTCGCCCACCTGCTTGCAAAAGCTTCTGCATCGGCTTTCTTTCCTGGCATACGGACCCTCACTTGATAGCCTTTTCCACTGAGAAAGATTCTACGGGTTCTTCACTTCTATTTAGCTGGTTTTAGTTTTATTGGCATCTGTTTTGCCTTGGCGGTCGTTGCAATCTGCTCATATTCCGCTCAGGAGTCCTCGCTGCATTGTCAAGATAAAAGAAAACAGCTCAGAGGAACAATACCTCTGAGCTGCTAAAAGTCTTGGTCGCGGGGGCAGGATTTGAACCTACGACCTCCGGGTTATGAGCCCGGCGAGCTACCAGACTGCTCCACCCCGCAATGTCTGGGCGCCTCATGTGCGCAAGAAAGAATATTACGCGGGAGTTCGGTAAACGGCAAGGAAAATCTCGTAGAGCATAATTCCTTCATATTTAAACCCCTCAGCCCCTATCACCGTAAACGAATCGCAGCCGAGCGCCGTCGACGGCACGTATACAATGGTGCGCGTCCTTTTATGCCAACACCGGGAGTAGACATGCTGCTCGCTATCGATATGGGAAACACGCAGACGGCCATGGGGCTGTTTGACGGAGACGAGCTGGTGCAGTCGTGGCGTATGCCCACCGACCGCTCCTATACCGCCGACGAGATCCACGTGCGCCTGATGGGCTTCTTTAAGATGTACGACCTCTCGCTCGGCGCGGTCGACGCGATCGCCTTTGCCGGCGTGGTGCCGCAGCTCTCGCGCGAGTGGCACGCCGTGGCCGACCGCATCGCGGCAGACGCCATCGTCATTGGGCCGCAGACGGCGGCCGTGACCAAGCTGCGCGCGGCGCGCCCCCAGGCCGTTGGTGCCGACCGCATCGCCAACGCCGTCGCTGCCGAGACCTTCTACGGCGCCCCGGCGATCGTGGTGGACTTTGGCACCGCGACCAATATCGACGTCATCGACGAAGACGGCTATTACATTGGCGGAGCGATTGCGCCAGGCATCCGCATTTCGATGGACGCGCTCGCCGCCCGAGCCGCCAAGCTCGCCAGCGTTCCGCTCGAGGCGCCCGAGCACGCCATCGGCCGCGATACCGAGGAGTGCATCAAGGTCGGTGCCGTAACGGGCGCTGCCGCCATGGCCGAGGGCCTGGTCGCGCGCATGAAGCGCGAGCTGGGACGCGAGGACGCCACCGTTATAGCCACGGGCGGCCTCGCCAGCATCGTCGCCGATTCGACCGCCGCCTTCGACGTGGTCGATGGACAACTCACCATCAAAGGCATTTGCGAAATCTACCGCCGCATGCAGGAGCTGGGGTAGGACGGGGACCTAAGTCGAGCACGAGCGGCGAACTAGGCAACGCATTGGTCCTATTCCTCAAAATCGAAAATTTTTTAGTTTTGAGGAATAGGACTTTCTGCTACGTCTCACCGCACAGCCACCTCGCCAGGTCCACGATCTGCACCCCATTGCGGTCCGTAGCCTCGTGATGCGTGCGGGCGAGAATCATCTTGGGGTACGCGTCGCCAATGCTCAGCAGTGGTGAAATCTCGCGTTCAAATGTCTTATCCGAGCTGATGTCGTCGCTCACCTGAATGTAGAGCTTCTCGCTTCGCTTGATTGCTACAAAGTCTATTTCCTTTTTATAGAGTATGCCGACGTATACCTCGTATCCGCGGCGCAGCAGCTCGATGGCCACCATGTTCTCGTACACGCGACCCCAGTCCATATCGCGTGTACCGAGCAGTGCGTATTTAAACGCATGGTCCGCCAGATAGTACTTCTCGCCGCTCTTAAGGTATTTTTTGCCGCGAATGTCGTATCGACGAACTTTATAGAAGGCAAACGCATCGCACAGGTACCCCATGTACGTGCCGACGGTCTTGTTCGTAATCTTTAGCCCATCCGCATTTAATGCATCAGTAATGTTGCGTGCCGACGTAATGTTGGAAACGTTGTCCATCATGTAATCGGCAATGCGCAGCAGCGCCGATTCGTTTCTCACGTTATGCCGCTGCACGATATCTCTCACAATGAGCGTCTTAAAGACGTTGGAGAGATATTGATAGCGCTGCTCCTGCAGTGGATAAGGGTAAGAGCCAGACATGCCGCCGGTTCTCGCGTACTCATCGAAGTCGCGGTCGACCTCGCTCTCGTCGCCATAGAGACGATACTCCTCAAACGAGAATGGGAAAACCTCGATCTCGAAGGTGCGCCCCGTAAAGAGCGTCGACAGATCGCTCGACAGCAAAAAGGCATTCGATCCGGTGATGAAGATGTCGTACTGCTCGGATGCGTGAAGGCTGTTGATCGCACGCTCAAAACCGTCGCACATCTGAACCTCGTCGATAAGCAGGAAGTTTTGCTTGTCGGACACTCGATGCTCTTTTACATAGGCGAGCAGGGCATGATATTCGAGCAGGCCCTCGAACTCGTCGAGGTTGTAATTGATATGGATGACATTCGAATTGGACAGATTCGCCTCCACGTAATCGCGGAGGGCCTCGAGCAATTTTGACTTACCGCTACGGCGGATGCCCGTTATGACCTTGATGTCCGGCACGCCAATAAGGCTCGTCAACGTGTCCATATATGACGTTCTATTGATGAGTTTCATTGGGGCCTCCTCGCGGTCTTTTATCGCTATTCCTCAAAAACGAAAATTTTTCAGTTTTGAGGAATAGGGTCTGTAGCGAATATACCTCGCGAAAGGCCGAGCTGCCTTAATCCTATTCCTCAAAAACGAAAATTTTTCAGTTTTGAGGAATAGAACCGAGATGCCGTCCTGCAGTCATGCGAAAGCCCTCCCCGGTGCAGGCCGAGGAGGGCTTCGCTGTCATCGTTATCTTTGAGCGCGGGCGCCTCGCGTTACAGCCCGCGAATGCGCACGGCCTCGGGCGGAAACTCTTGCTCGCCGGCGTCGGTCTTGATGGTCGCGCGGCCCCAGATGTCCAGGCCCGCAAACACACCGACCGCAAGCGGCAGGCCGTTGGGCGACAACGCCGCAACTTGGCGGCCCAGCAGCGGCACCATGTCGAAGTACTCGCCCAGCACCGGGGCCAGCGGGCCGGCAGCGCCCTGTGGTGTGTTGGCGGCAACCGCCCAGGCGTCAACGCGAGCGAGCACCGCCGCGGCCAGCGCCTCGACCAGCACTTCGTCGGCCATATCCACGCCGAGCTCGCTCAGTGCCGAACGCTCAACGTCCACCGTCACCGCGGCAAACATGCCCGCGGCACCGGCACCGCCGTTGACGGCGACGCGCGCGAGCGACGTCTCAAACGCAGGCGCGCCGCACACGATGTCACTCGGCCACTGGATACCCACCTTGCCGGCAAGCCCCAGGCCCGGCGTTGCGGCCGTGCCCGCGAGCGCGTCCATCATGCCCATTGCGGCCACAAACGGCAGGCCGTGGAAGGCGTGCATGTTCACATCGGGGCGCACGACCAGCGAAAACGTCAGCGATGCATCGCCCTCGCTCCACGCGCACCAGCCCGCGGACATGCCCTCGCGGCCCGCGTCACGCGCCGCGTCGAGCTCGGTACCGGCGGCAACAGCATTCATCTCGATCATCTACATACGCCCCAATTCGCCCACGATATGGCCCACGCGATCCTCGGGCTCCTTGACCTCGACGCCGTTGTAGCGGAAGAACCGCGCCGGGTCGTGCATCAGGTCCTCGAGCGGCACCAGCACAAAGTCTCGTTCGCCAATGAGCGGATGCGGCAGGCGCAGCTTCTTGCCGCCGTGGGTCTCGCCGTCCATCCACAGCAGGTCCAAGTCGATGGTGCGCGGGCCGTTTGCCTTGGCCTTTTTGGAGCGGTCGCGGCCCAGCTCAGCCTCGATCTTCATAAGCTCATCGAGCAGCACCAGCGGAGCCAGCTCGGTCTTGATCTCGATGACGGCGTTGGCAAACGCGTCCTGGCGCGTCTCGTAGGCCGGCTCGCTCTCGTAGATGCGCGAGCAGTTGGACACGCAGGTGAGCGGGATCTCGGCAATCATGTCGCGCGCAGCGCGGATGTTGTCGCAGCGATGCCCCAGGTTGGAACCCACGGCCACAAACGCGCGGCGCGGCTGCGGCTTGGCAACGGCCCAGTAACCGTTCAGGAACTGCGCAAAGCCCGCAACGTCATGCACGCGCACGATGTTGGCGCCGGCCTGGATGGCGCCCAGGCACACACCAAACGTGGCGGCATCGCGCGCGGCGGCCTCAGTCACGCCCGAGACGGCGCCCACAAATCGCTTGCGTGACACGGCGCACATGAGCGGATAGCCCAGCGACGCCATCTTGGCGGTCTCGCGCTGGATGACGATGTCTTCGTTGGCCGTCTTGCCAAAGCCCGGGCCGGGATCGATGCAGATACGGTCGCGCGACACGCCGGCATGGATGAGCGTGCGGGCCTGGTCGGACAGAAAGCCCATGACGCGGCGCATGATGGGCGCAGAATCGGGCAGGGTAAAGCGGCGGAGCTGCGAGGTGGGCACGTAGGCTTCCTCGCGGCGGGCGCTGCGGCGCATCATGGCGGCCAGGTGGTCGCTGGGCTCTGGTGCGGCTTCGGTAGCTGCGGGCACGGTCTCGGGCGCAGCGATGGCAGGGGCAGCCTGCTCGGCAGCCGGCGTCTCTGGCTCGTCAACAGGCTCGGGCGCGGGCTCCGGTTCGCCAAACGGCAGCGAAGGCTGTACCACACCGCCCGGAAGCTTGGCCTCAACCTTGGGCTCGCCCAGCAACTTGCCGCGACGGCGACGGGCCGGCTTCTCGGCCTCGCGCGCGGCCTCGGCAGCCGCTTCGCGTGCCTTCTCGGCAACAAACGCCGCAGCCGAGGTATCGAGCTGCACCGTCGCGTGCGTGCGGGCGGGTGCGGCGACCTCGCCGGCGTGCATTACGATGACGCCGCAGGTGCTCGTCTTAACGAACTCAACCATCTTGGGATCGGTGAAGCCCGTCACGTCGTTAACAATCGAAGCACCGCAGCGCACAGCCGCCTTGGCAACCGCCACATGACGCGTATCGATCGAGACGATGGCGCCCTCTTTGGCGAGCGCACGCACGACGGGCAGCACGCGACGCGCCTCCTCGTCGGGGTTGACCGGGGTAAAGCCGGGGCGCGTGGACTCGCCGCCCACGTCGATGATGTCGGCGCCGGCATCGAGCATCGCCAGGCCGTACTCGATAGCGGTATCCTGGTCAAAGTGCTCACCGCCGTCGCTAAACGAATCGGGCGTCACGTTGAGGACGCCCATGATGCGCGGACGGTCAAAGCTGAGCTCGTACTTTCCGCACCGCCATGTCTTGCTGTCGTTCGCCATGAACATCCTCCTAAAATGCCCGCGCCGCCGCGCTCGGGCGCAGGCGGCGGGGTCGCTTTGCAATCAGTCTTTCTATTGTATCCGCGCGCGCGGGCTAGAACGCAAACGCGGCCGCGATGTCGCAAGAAATCAGCAGGTCGGCATTTGCATCCTGATCGGTGGGCGCCAAATTGCAAATGGCCAGCGTATCGCCGGTAAAGTATCGCGTAAGGCCCGCCGCCGGATACACCACGAGCGAGGTTCCGCCCACAATGAGGGCGTCGGCTGCGGCGATGGCAGCGACGGCGCCGGTAAGCACACGCTCATCGAGCGGCTCTTCGTAGAGGACCACATCGGGCTTGATGCGACCGCCGCACGCAGGGCAAACGGGCACGCCTGCGGCATCCTCGTGCTCGCGCGCGCAAATCCACTCAGCGCTATAGACCGCGCCGCACGTCTGGCAGATATTGCGGTGAACCGAGCCGTGCAGCTCAAACACGCGCCGCGAACCAGCCGCCTGATGCAGGCCGTCGATATTTTGCGTCACCACGGCGTCGAGCTTGCCGGCGCGCTCCAGCTCCGCCAGCTTGGCGTGGCAGTGGTTGGGCTTGGCGTTAAGGGCGATCATCTTGGTCCGGTAGAAGTCGAAAAACTCCGCCGGATGCGCCTCGTAGAAGCTGTGCGAGAGCATAGTCTCGGGCGGATAGGAAAACCGCTGGTGATACAGACCATCCACGCTGCGGAAATCGGGGATGCCACTCGCCGTGGAAACGCCCGCGCCGCCAAAGAAGACCACGTTGCTATGGGTTTCGAACAGCTCCGCCAGCGCGGCGGAGGCCTGTTTGGGGTCCGATATTGCCTGCGTCATATATGTCCTCCGTCCGTGTCTTAGGGACGGCGGCGTTCGCGCTATCACTCGCGGACTCCGCCCCGCTCTTGTTGCGTTAATCTTAAGCCTGCCAACCCCGTCGAAAGGACACCATGCCTCAGACTTACACTTTCGCCTCGTGGAACGTCAACGGCCTGCGCGCCGTGCTCAAAAAGGACCCGAGCTTTATCCAGATCGCGCAAGAACTCAACGTCGACATCCTGGCGCTGCAGGAGACCAAGCTGCAAGAAGGCCAAGTCGATATCGACCTGCCCGGCTATCACCAAACCTGGAGCTACGCCGAGCGCAAGGGCTACTCGGGCACCGCGGTCTTTAGCCGCCAGGAACCGCTGCGCGTGCTGCACGCCGATGCGCTGCTACCCTATGCCGGCGAGGGTGGGGCCGCCGAGCTCGTCGCCCAAGCCGCAACCGAGGGCCGCGTCTGTGCGCTCGAGTTCGACAAGTTTTGGTTCGTGGACGTCTATACGCCCAACGCCCAAAATGAGCTCGCGCGCATCGATGTACGCATGGCCTGGGACGATGCCTATCGCGGTTTTTTGGCAGGCCTCGAGCGCGAGACCGGAAAGCCCGTCGTAACCTGCGGCGACTTTAACGTGGCTCACGAGGAGATCGACCTTAAGAACCCCAAGTCCAACCGCGGCAACGCCGGCTTTTCGGACGAGGAGCGCGGCAAGTTTACCGAGCTGCTCGACGCCGGTTTTACCGACACCTGGCGCGCGGCCAATCCGGACGTCGAGGGCGTCTACAGCTGGTGGAGCTACCGCTTTAATGCCCGCAAGAACAACGCAGGCTGGCGCATCGACTACTTCCTGGTAAGCAACGCAATCGCCGGCAACGTACGCGACACCGGCATCCGCGGCGACATCTTCGGCAGTGATCACTGCCCCGTCACCCTCGCCCTGGAGCTCTAACCCCCAAATGATCCCCCGGGGACGGAGGAAAACAGACCATTTTCACCTCGCGAGGGCATCCACGCGACCCACCCGCCACGAAATCGGCCCATCTACTACGTTTGAGCTACTACCCTCAACCACAGCGAACAACGCAAAAAGAAAACCGCAGGTAGAAAGCCTGCGGTTTTTCATAAAACACGGTTGTGCTTGGGGGTGTCGGGCTAAACGTAGTAGATGGGCCAGTTTCGTGGCGAGCGCCGTCAACTGATTCCCTGGGGACGTCTGGGGACGGAAGAAAACGGATCATTTTGGCTCTCTGAGGGCCACGACGCCTGTCATATCAGCCGGCCATTCCAAAACTATGCCGGTTTACGGGGCTGAATCGCAGATCCCCAACCACACGCAATTCGAGCAAAATAAAACCGCAGGTAGACGGCTCGTCTATTTTCGAAAAATGCCGGTATGGTCGGCCTGCGTCAATCCAGCCCGTAAACCGGCATAGTTTTGATATGACACCAAGGCAATATTGATTCTCGCCCCGGCGCAACCGCCATTACAGCCCGTACTTCACGACGACACGGTTAATGCGACGGCACCAAGGCTTGTACAAGGCGGCCAAGAACACGCAGGTCGCGAGGCCGTGCGTGATATCGAACGGCACCGCCGTAGCAAGACGCGCTACGGCGCCTGCCCAGGTGAGCGGCTGCACAAAACCGATGATGTCATACGCGTTGATCACGACGCCATACAGCAAGCCCGAGGCAAAGCCATACGCCAACAGCGCCGGCATTCGCACGGTTCCATCGGCGCGATCAAACGCGCCCGCATGCGCCAGCGCGCCGCCAACATAGCCAACCAGACCCCAGGCATACATCTGCCACGGCGTCCACATGCCCTGTCCAAAAAAGAAATTACTGGTCAGTGCCGCCAACGCGCCGACCATAAAACCATTGCGACGGCCAAGTGTCGCACCCGCGATAATGGCGACAGCGCTCACGGGCTTAAAATCGGGAATGGGCCCAAACAGGATGCGCCCCGCCGCGGCCAGCGCCGCCAGCACCAGCGTGGGCATGATCTGGCGCAGGCCCGGACGTGATGCCTCATAGCCCGCAAAGAACAGTGCGAGCACGAGCGCAACTACAACCAGCATGGCAAGCGCCGCCTGCTCAATGCCCGCCAGCAACGCCGCAGTCATCACTGCCGGCACCGCCAGGAGCAGCGGAATCTCCATTTTTGTGAGTAGGCGCGAGACGCGATGATCCGTCATCCCATCACGCCCTGTAGAACACGTTGTCGGCAAAGAAATCTGCCGGAGGTTCCATGCAGGCGATCTCGCCGTCGAACATCATGGCGACGTCGTCGGACACCTGCTCGGCAAAATTCAGATCGTGCGTGGCCATGATGACGGTACCGCCGGCATTCGCATGGTCACGCAGGGCGCGGGCGATGATGCGGCGGCTGGCCAGGTCAAGGCCCTTGGTGGGCTCATCAAGCAGCAGCAGCTCCGGACCAATCAATAGCAGCTTTGCCAACGCAAGCAGCTGGCGCTGACCGCCCGAAAGATCGTACGGGTGACGCATCTCCAAACCCGCCAGGCCCAGGCGCGCTGTCTGCTCCTGTGCTGCGGCCTCGTCGTATCCGCAGGTCGAAGCCCATTCCATCAGCTCGTCGCGCACCGTTTCGGCGACCAGCAATGCCTTGGGGTTCTGTGGCAGCAGCGCCGCCGAAGCCGTCCCACGCACCATGCGGCCACGCTGCAGTTTAGCCGTCTTGGCCAGGACCGAGAGCATCGTCGACTTGCCGCAGCCGTTACCGCCCACAATCGCATGCACCGCACCGGCTGAAAATGTCACATCGAGCCCGCGCAGCACCCAACCGCCCGCGCGATCGTAGCGAAACCAGCCTTCCGACAGGGTGGTAGCCGACCCGCCGTGCATTTTTTGGAGTATTCTGCTTCCATACGTGCGCGGGAAGGCTTCCGAGCCGTTCTCGAGCGACGTTTGCGCCACAAATTCGGACGATTTGTCCAATTCCGAACTTTTTTTCGCGCTCGATACGTCCCCGGGCGGCTCCAGAGAGCCCAAATTGTCCTCACGCCTGCTGAATACTCCGTTTTTTGCACATCGGATGGCACCCCACCCCAACATGTCATCGGAAAACAGCGATTCTCGGCGCCCCAAAGAAGCCATATCCGTCACCTCGCGCACGCGACCGCCCTCAATCCGGTACGCACACGTCGCATACTCGAGCATCGGCCGCGGTTGATGCGTAGCCACAACAACCGTGCAGCCCAGCTCACGGTTCACGCGAAACAGCGCGTGTAGAAAATTCTTCTCGGCAACGGGATCGAGCTGAGACGTGGGCTCGTCGAGTAACAGCACACGCGGACGCAGCGCCAGGACGGCGGCAAGCGACAGCAGCTGCTTGCGGCCACCCGAAAGCGTATCGGTATCGCGATGAAGCCAGTCCTCCAGACCAAAGAAATAGCTGGTCTCGGCAACACGGCGGCGCATCTCGTCGCACGACATGCCCAGATTCTCTAGTCCAAACGCCATCTCGTGCCACACGGTCTCGCACACAATCTGGTTTTCGGGATCCTGGAACACGTAGCCCACGCGCTCCGCAGACGCGCGCACGTCCATGTCGGCAACGTTCTCGCCCAGCACGAGCAGTTCGCCAGCGCGCTCGCCCGCCGGAGCAATCTCGGGCTTGAGCAACGACAGCAGCGTCGACTTACCCGATCCGGTACCGCCAACAAGCAGCGCAAATGCACCTTGGGGAACAGACCAGTCGAGCCCCTCGAGCACCGCAGCATCAGCCCCGGGGTAGGCAAAGCTCAGGCTCCGCACCTCAATCGCCGGCATATCCGAGCCGCACGCCGCGCGTGAGGCCGGGCCCCTATCCAACCGAGTCATCAGCCGAACCTCTTCTCATCGATCGCATGCAACACACAGGGCAGCACCATCCAAACAGCATACACGGCATAGCCCAGCCACGGCGCAGGCACCGAAAGCTGCGGGTAAAACGAATACTGCGTCGTCGCGGCCCACGCCACTGCCGCCGTGGCCACGCCAAACAGCGCAAGCCCAACCAGCGCGGCAGCGTCGCTGCGCCCCAGCCGATACCGCGTGTACGTCGTGCGACGCGTCGCGGCACCCCACCCGCGCGAGCGCATGGCATCCGCGCGCTCAAGCGAATCTTCCATGCCCCAGCCCATCAGCACGCTCGACGCCCGCAGGTGCGATCGCACGGGATCGGTGGGCGCACGCCCCGGCACATCGATCGCGTCCTGCACCGCCAGCACCGTGCGGCCGCGGCGCAAAAACTGTGGGATAAGCCGCATGCACATCGAGATCATGAGCGCGATCACCGGC
>CAJKQY010000023.1:0-23285 GCA_905202145.1 uncultured Collinsella sp. | reverse complement strand
GGAGGCCACTTAATGTGGCCTCCGTCGTGAGCAGGACTGTAGAGCAGGAAACTTAACCCCCGCACCCCTCGCGCGGCGGGCAAACTCATCTTGTGCTCTATCACGCTAAAGTGTATGATTCTGAACGTTACATGACTCACTTTACCTAACTAAAGTGCTATCAAGGGGGATACCATGAATACCGATATGTCTCGTCGTCAGTTTGTTGGTCTAGCCGGTTCGCTTGCCACGGTGCTTGGCCTCGGCCTGGTAGGCTGCGGCGGTGGTGCCGATAAGGGCTCTGCTGCCGGATCTACCGCAGCCAAGGACGCGAAGGGCGCTGCGGAGTCCAAGAAGCTCGTCGTGGGCTTTGACAAGTCCTATCCTCCGTATGGCTTTGTAGGCGACGATGGCGAGTACACCGGCTTTGACCTCGACCTTGCCAAGGCCGTTGCCGACAAGCAGGGCTGGGACGTTGAGTATGAGGCTATCGACTGGGATGCCAAGGACACGCTGCTCAACTCGGGTGCCATCAACTGCATCTGGAACGGCTTTACCATGGAGGGCCGCGAGGACGGCTACACGTTCTCCGAGCCTTACATGCTTAACGAGCAGGTGCTCGTGGTCAAGAAGGACGCGGGTATCAAGAGCTGGGACGATCTTGCCGGCAAGACCGTGATTACCCAGACTGATTCCGCCGCACAGGATGTGCTCGAGGGCGACCAGAAGGATCTGGCCGCGACGTTTGCCACGCTCGATACCATCGGTGAGTACAACACGGCGTTTATGCAGCTCGAGAGTGGTGCAGTCGATGCCGTTGCCTGTGACCTCTCGATCGCCCAGTATCAGCTTGCCGCCAAGCCCGATGCTTATACCCAGCTTGATGAGCCGCTGTCCAGCGAGCACTACGCCGTCGGCTTTAAGAAGGGCGACACCAAGTCGGCCGACGCCGTGACCGAGTCGCTCAAGGCACTCTATGAGGACGGCACGGTCAAGGACCTGTGCGACAAGTATTCAAGCTATGGTCTATCTTTCGATAATTGGGTTTTGAAATAGCCACAGCACCCAACCTTGCGGCTCCAACCCTCCTCGCGTACCAAAGTACGCTTCGTCGGGCTTGTCGCTCGCAATCTTGGGCACTGTGCCTATTTCAATTAACGCCCGCTGTTCTGTTGCTGTGAAAGAGAGGGTAGGTTGTCTATCCAAGTCATGATGCAGATGCTTGGCCAGGGATTCTTGGTCAGCTTGCAGCTGTTTGTGCTGACGTTGCTGGGGTCGATTCCGCTGGGAATCCCCGTGGCGTTTATGCGCATGAGCAAAATCGCGCCGCTTCGCTGGATTGCGCGCATCTACATTTCGGTCATGCGCGGTACGCCGCTCATGCTGCAGATGTTTGCCATCTACTTTGCCCCGTACTACGTGTTTGGCATTTCGCTCACGCCCGATTCCAAGTGGACGGCGTGCGTCGTGGCGTTCATCATCAACTACGCCGGTTACTTTGCCGAGATCTATCGCTCGGGCCTGCAGTCCATTCCGCGCGGTCAATACGAGGCCGCCGAGGTGCTGGGCTATTCGCGCACGCAGACGTTTCTGTATATCGTGATGCCGCAGGTCGCCAAGCGCATTTTGCCGGCGATGGGCAACGAGATCATCACGCTGGTCAAGGATACGTCGCTGGCGTTTGCCATTGGCGTGGGTGAGATGTTCTCGACGGCCAAGGCGCTGGTCGCCTCGCAGGTGAGCATGGTACCGTTTGCGATCGCGGCACTGATTTACTGGGTCTTTAACTTTGTAGTCGAGATGCTGTTAGGCGCTGCCGAGAAACGACTTGACTATTACCATGACTAGCCTGTCCCGTTGTGCTTTTCAAACACGTGGAGGTTCCTGTGTCCGGAACGGTTATGAATATATCGAACGCGCGTAAGGCGTTTGGCGGCAATGAGGTGCTCAAGGATATCTCGCTTGAGGTGAAGCGTGGCGAGGTCGTGGCGATTATCGGACCTTCGGGTGGCGGCAAGTCCACGCTGTTGCGGTGTGCCACGCTGCTCGAGACACTCGACGGCGGCTCACTTTCGTTTGGTGACCTTGCCGTTGCGACGGATGCGGGTTCGGGCGCGGTGTACGCAAAGGGCGATGTGCCTAAACAGGCGCGCTCGCGGTTTGGTTTGGTGTTTCAGAACTACAATCTGTTCCCGCACTATACCGTGATGAAAAACATCACCGATGCACCGATCCGCGTGCTTAAGCGCCCGCGCGAGCAGGCGGAGGCTCGCGCACACGAGCTCATTGCACAGATGGGGCTTACGGGTAACGAGAACAAGGTGCCCTGCGAGCTTTCGGGCGGTCAGCAGCAACGCGTAAGTATTGCCCGCGCCCTGGCGCTCGACCCGGAAATCTTGTTCTTTGATGAGCCGACCTCGGCGCTCGATCCCGAGCTGACGGCCGAGGTTCTGCGCGTCATCAAGGATCTGGCCGCGCAGAATATGACGATGGTGATTGTGACGCACGCGATGCAGTTTGCCCGCGACGTTGCCGACCGCGTGGTCTTTATGGACGACGGGCGCATTGTCGAGGAGGGTCCGGCCGAGCAGGTTATCGATCATCCGCGCGAGCAGCGTACACGCGAGTTCTTGAGCCGTATCGAGGGATAGGCTCAGCTATTTACTCAACTGCTTATTGAGGTGATGCCGCCGCAGGTCTTACGGCCTGGGGCGGCATTTTATTTGCATCCGTGGGGTTCAATAATCGCCTCGCAAGCTCGCCCCTTCCTCTCGCCGCCTGTATTCATACGTGCGCCGAAAGGTGTGCATGGACAGTCGCCTGTGAGGGTAGGGTGGTGGCATAGGACATTTGGAGGGTGAGTCGGCTCGGCTGCCGACCATGCTGCTC
This sequence comes from uncultured Collinsella sp., assembly GCA_905202145.1. Classification (GTDB taxonomy): domain Bacteria; phylum Actinomycetota; class Coriobacteriia; order Coriobacteriales; family Coriobacteriaceae; genus Collinsella. The sequence continues at coordinate 20,417 of CAJKQY010000023.1, read as the reverse complement.
CCGGGACGGCACCGACCGCGAACTCTCCCCGTTGGCGTCGCGCATTGCGCGCGGCCCTGCAAGGAGGTCATCATGGGTGCTCCCAAGACCGGCAACGTAAGGAACGTGGTGCTCGTAGGCCAAGGCGGGGTGGGCAAGACTTCACTCGCCGAGGCCATGCTCCACCTTTCCGGTAAGACCGCCCGCCTGGGCGGCCACGACGGCACCAAGCCCACGCTCGACTATGACCCCGAAGAGGTCAAGCGTTCATTCTCCATCTCGACGACCATCGCGCCGATCGATTGGAAGGGCGCCCGCATCAACGTGCTCGATGCCCCGTGCTACCCCGATTTTATCGGCGACGCCTTTGCCGCGATGAGCGTCTGCGAGACGGCGCTGTTTGTGGTCGACGCCGAGGCCGGCCCGCAGCCGACGACGGTTAAGCTTTGGTACGCCGCCGAGGACCTGCGCCTGGCGCGCGCGGTGTTCGTAAACCGCCTGTCGCGTCCCGAGGCCAGCTTTACGACCACAATGAACCTGCTGCAGGAGCGCTTTGGCACGCGCCTAGGCGCCGTGACCCTCCCCTGGGGCGAGGGCGAGGACTTTGACGGCATTATCGACCTGGTGCGCATGAAGGCGCGCCATTGCAACGGCACCGAAGCCGTAGAGTCGGAGATTCCCGAGGAGTATCGTGCCCAGGCTGAGGAAGCCCATGACCATCTGTGCGAGTTGGTGGCCGAGGCCGACGATGAGCTGATGATGAAGTACCTGGAAGGCGAGGAGACGCTGACGCAGGAGGAGCTTGAGGGCCTGTTGTCCAAGGCGATCGCCGAGCGCATCTTTGTGCCGGTCTTTGCGGGCGATTGCATTAAGGAGCAGGGCGTCAACTCGCTGATGGACGACATCGCCACGTACTTCCCGGCGCCGACTGACTACGGCGAGATGCCGCTCATCGACGGCGACTCGCTCAAGATCTCGAGTGACGATGACCGCCCGGTGGCCTTTGTGTTTAAGACCCTGACCGATCCACAGCAGGGTCGCATCAGCTTTATCAAGGTGCTGACGGGTACGCTTGAGCCGGGCCTTGAGCTGATCAATGCGCGCACGCGCAAGAGCGACCGTCTGGCTCACCTGTATGTGATGTGCGGCCGCGACATGACCGAGGTCGGCCACGCCTATGCCGGCGACATCATCGTGGCGCCCAAGCTGGCGGCCGAGACGGGCGATACGCTCTCGATTACCGGCAAGGTCGAGGCGGCGGCGTTCAAGTTCCCCAACTCGCAGTACCGCATTGCCATCGAGGCCGAGAACCGCGGCGACGAGGAGAAGCTCTATACGTTTATCGAGAAAGCCTGCAAGGCCGATCCGACCATGAGCATCGACCGCGACGAGGAGACGGGCCAGACTATCATCTCCGCCGTGGGTGAGGCGCAGGTTTCGGTGCTGCTCAACCGTTTGGAGGATCGCACCAAGGTCGTGGCCAAAAGCGTGCCGATCCGCATTCCGTATCGCGAAACCATCCGCCGCACGGCAAGCGCCCAGGGCCGCCACAAGAAGCAGACCGGTGGTGCCGGTCAGTACGGCGACTGCTGGCTACGCGTGGAGCCGCTCATTGGGCCCGACGGCACGAGCGACGGCTACGAGTTTGTGGATGAGGTCGTGGGCGGCCGCATTCCGCGCTCGCTGATCCCCGCCGTGGACAAGGGCGTCCAGGAGACCATGAAGGACGGCATCATTGCCGGCTACCCGCTCACGGGCATTCGCGTCGCGGTGTATGACGGCTCGTATCACAGCGTCGACTCCAACGAGATGGCGTTCCGCGCGGCGGCTCGCATCGGCCTGCGCAAGGCATGTGCCGATGCCGACCCGGTGGTGCTAGAGCCCATCGAGGAAATCACGGTGACTATCCCCGAGAGCTACGCGGGCGCCGTGATGGGCGACATCTCGGCCTCGCGCGGTCGCGTGACGGGCATGGAGACCGATGAGCGTGGCGATACCGTGGTCATCGCCCAGGCGCCGCTGACAGAGCTGACGGATTACTCGACGCGCCTGCGCTCTATCACGCGCGGCACGGGCGACTTTACCATGAAGCCCGCCGGCTACGAGCAGGTGCCTTATGACGTTCAGGCCAAGCTGGTCGAGCGCTATGAGGAGGGCCGTGCCAAGTAGCGTGTGGCGCTGCCTGCAACATACATTCTGATGCAAGGGCCGCTCTGGGCAATCCGGGGTGGCCCTTTTTGATTCCCGGTGGGGTTGCAAATCGGTTCTTGTCGTGGCTCGGGGCTAGTCCCCCGAGGCCTGGTTGCGGCCGGTGGCGTAGTCGATCTGTACGTGCGGCTGCAGGTTGTAGCAATATACGTGGAAGCAGAGGGTCTTGCCGTGGTCCTCGACCGATTGCGCCTCAAGGCGCACGCCACGGCAGACAAGCTCCTCTTCGTTATACATGGGCGTGACGCGGTAGAGCACATGGTTGCCCGTGTCGCGGATGTAGTTAAGAATCTGCTCTTCAAACGGTAGCATGCCCGTCTCGTTGAGATAGCGCGTGCCGGTGAGGAGATTCTTGCGGTTGGCGTTTTCGCCGCAGAGCGACCAGGCGATGAGGTGGCAGCGGTTGTAGAGGCTCTGGCCCGGAATAAAGTCGTAGCGCTGCTGGCGCCATCCAGCGGGATGGATACGCGAGATATCGCCGCGCTCGCCTTGACCGAGTGATTCGGGGCCCACACAAGCGAGCGCTTTGCGGGTGCGGCCCAGGCTGTCGAGCTTGGAAAATTTCTTAAAGCAGCCCTCTTCTGCAGCGCGTTCGTATTCATCGAGTGTGAATGACGGCATGCCCAACGGGTGCGTGCTGTCGGCGCGAAGGGCAACGTAGGGATTGCCCGCGTAGTCGGGAATGCTGCTGAGGTATACGCCGCGAGCGCGGTCGAGATCGGGGTTTTCGACCTCGTCGATTGGGGTGGCGGCGCTGTCCGCGGAAGCGTCGTCACCGGTGTCGGATGCGGCAGAATCGGAGCCATCGCCAGAGTCTTGGCTATTTTGAGAGTCCGAGGAGCTCGCTGTTCCCGATTCGAGCCGGGCAACCAGGTCTGCCTCGTCGTCGGTGCGGCTGGGACTCTCGTCTTGCTTCTCGGCCAGGGCTGCCGCCTGCTCATCACTTTGCGGCGACAGCAGCTTGGGAGCTCCGTCGAGCGATCCCGTAAACAACGCAAACCCCAGCACCACGGCGGTGCCGATGGAAAGTGTTTGCTTGTAGGCGGACTTGCGCGACATTGAGGCTCCTGGATGGACGGTTGGGAATCTACCAGTCTAGCAGGAGCCGGCAGGGGCCGTTCTGTCGAACAAATACTTAAGATTTGGGACAAACGCTACTGATTCATTTGCCTCATATGGAGCTGCGGCGGCTGTGTATATGAAGCTATTCGGCGCTTCCCCAGATAATACCTGCCAAAATAAACCTGTCCCTTTTTGGCAGGTCAGTTAACGCAGTCCAGGTTGAGCATATGCGAGCGAGCGGGCTTTGGGTGCGGTAAGGTGATGTGAAACAAGCGGGCGCTGACCTTTTGGTCGCGCCCGTGAAGTTGAACGTCAGATTGCCGTGCCCGGAGCCCGCGCAGCGCCGAGCAGTTACGCCGTTTGTAAAACGGCGTAACCTAAAGGTTCATGTTGCCGTGGATGTAGGGGGTGACCTCGGGGGAGATGTGGCCGCAGCCCAGCTCGCGCAGCGCGGACTCGATAGCGGCGGGCAGTGGGGCCTTGCCCTCGGCATCGACGGCGCCGCCGCCGAGGGCGGCGATCTTGGCGACATCTGCGGGCGCGGCCTCGATGTGCATGCAGCCGCCGACCAAGCGCGCGCGAACCTGCGCCAGACCAAGTTCGTGCAGGTAATCCTCGCAGGCGCGGATTAAATCGACCTTCTCGCGCGTAAGCTCCTCGCCCGTGGGGACGCGCGTGGCAAGACAGGCTCCCGCCGGCAGGTTCCAAACGGGATAGCCCCATGCGCGCAGCAGCTCGCGCTCTTCGTCCTTGGTAAAGCCGACCTCCATAAGAGGGGAGCGTACGCCGAGCTCTTCTGCCGCGCGCATGCCGGGGCGGTAGTCGCTGCGATCGCTTGCATTGCTGCCATCGATGACGGTGGGAAAGCCGAGCGACTTGGCGTGGTTGACGATAGCGGTAAAGCCGGCGTGCTTACAGTGGTAGCAGCGATTGGCATCGTTGCAGGTTACTTGGGGGAGCTGCAACTGATCGACCGAAAGATTGAGCACAGGGAGCTTAAAATGCGGCTCCTCATTGGTTTGCCCGTCAACGGACCGCTCAAACGAAGCCTGTTCAGGCGTGCCGATGAGCGGCGTGGTGAGGTGAACGAGAAGCGTGCTGTCAGGCATGATGCGGGCGCAGACCGCGGCTAAAAAGCTGCTGTCGACGCCGCCGGAAAAGCCGATGGCGACGCGTCCGTATGCCAAAAGCAGCTGCTCGAGCGCTGCGAGTTTGTACTGAAGCTCCTTTGCAGGTGCGGTGGTGTCTGAAAACATGAATCGATCCTTACCAATATGTACTCGGTCAAAAACTATAATCCTACCGGGCTGCTTGTCATAAGACTTCTATCTATGTAACGAAGGCACAATATGCTATATACGTTATATACAAATTTGTAAAGTGCGATAAAGTGTCAGTAACGCAATCCGGTGAGGGGGCCGATATGATCAAGGCTGTAATTTTTGACATGGACGGAACGCTGGTCGATACCGAGCGTTTGGGCATTAAGGCATGGAAGGCGGGCGCTGCCGAGCTGGGGGTCGCGATTGATGATGCGCTGATCCATCAGTTTATCGGCCGCACGCTGCCCGATGTTATGGACATCCTCGATAAGCATTACGGTAGCCACGAAACCACCGAGGCGGTCTATGCCCGCCACAAGGAGATTCGCGATGAGATGGTCAAGACCGAACTGGAGCTTAAGGCCGGCGCCGCCGAGTGCATAGACGAGCTGCTGGCTGCGGGCTATCACGTGGGCCTTGCGACGTCGTCGCGCCTCGCTACGGCCGAACGCAACCTTAAGATGGTCGGCCTCTTTGACAAGTTTGAAACGGTGACCTGTGGCGAGGACGTTGTGCACGGCAAGCCCGACCCCGAGATGTATCTGCTTGCCTGCGAGCGCGCGGGCTTTGCCCCCGAGGAGTGCGCCGTGGTCGAGGATTCGCGCAACGGCTGCGTCTCGGGTATCACGGCCGGCTGCCATGTCTTTGCTGTGCCCGATATCGTGCCGCTGCCGCAGGACGTGGTGGATGGCTGCGAGGTCGTGCTCGACACGTTGTTCGATCTGGCGGCGGCGGTCAAGGCCGCACGCTAGACAATTGCGGCGTTGAAGCGAGCGATTGCCCACGTTTGCGTTTAAGCAAAAGGGGCCCGGCAATGGTCGGGCCCCTTTTGCTTAAACGGCGACTTGGCATACTTGCGGGCGTGCTATAGATACGCGCCGAGGTTGATGGCCGTAGCGTCGGTCTGGGTGCTTGCCTGGGTGCTGGCGCGCTCCAGTAGGAACGGCCGCACGAGTTCTTGGCGGTTGATGTCCTCCGCGGTGGTGGCTGCGGTGACGGTGCGTGCTGCAGAGCCGACGCGGATATGCTTGGTCTTTGCTGGGGTCTTGTTCTCGATTTGCTCCATCAGCAGTTGGACACCCTTGCGGCCAATTTCGTAACCCGGCGGTGCCACCGTGGTGAGGGGGACCGACCCGCTCCAAGCGAGTGGGTTGCCGTCGCATCCGGCCACGCGAACCTGCTCGGGGACGGAGATGCCTTTGTCGACCAATGCCGAGATAACGCCCGAGGCTAACACGTCGGTTAGGCCGACGACAAAATCGGGGCGTTCGTCGGCAGGGCGCCCGGCAATCTGAGCACCAATACTGTAGCCGTCGGCTGCGGTATTCCACTCTCCGGCGTCAATGACTTCAATTTTGATATCGGGATGCAGGGCGAGAGCCTTGTGAATGCCAAGTACGCGCAGGGTGAGCTGCATGAATGCCGCTCTGCCCACAACGGTGATATGGCGTGCGCCGCGGGCGATGGCGAGCTCGGCGATGATGCGGCCTTGTGCCTCGTTGTCGGCTGCCACGTAGTAACCGGGCTCGGAGCAGTGGATGTCCAGATGGACGATCGGCACGGGCATCTTGGTCGTTGCGGGGCGCCAGTCGGGGGACGCCATGGGCTGAACCATGACGCCGGACATTTGCGTGCCCATGAAGTAGCGCAGGTAATGGTCCTGGAGAATATCGTCGTTATCGGCGTTGGCGATGAGTAGGTCGTAACCGTGCTTGCGGGCTTCGTTATGGGCGCCGCTAGCAATTTGGAGCGAAAAGCCGTGATCGAGACGGGGGAGCACCAGGCCAAAGGACTTGGTGGCGCCGCCCGCGAGCTGACGAGCGCTTTGGTTGGGCAGGTAGCCAAGGCGATTGATGGTCTCGTTAATGAGCTTGAGGGTCTCGGGGCGCAGCTTTTCGGGATGGTTGAGCGCGTTGGAAACCGTGCCCAACGAAACCCCGGCCTCGCGCGCGACGTCGCTGATTTTTACCTTTGCCATAGCGGCCCCTTTGATGCGTTTCAAGTACAAGCCAGATTGTAGCATCGCCCGCCTCTGAGGTGTCAAAACCTGCCAATTGAGGACAGGTTTATTTTGGCAGGTTTTATCTGGGAAAACGATGCTGTCAGCGCGACCACCACGAAGGGGACAGGCACCTTTGTGGTGGTTTGAGCTGCCCGGACCTTCAATTGTCTCGATCTGTAACATCTGGACGGTAAAACCGGCTCTACCTGTTACAGACCGAGACATAGTGCTGGGGCCGAACCGTAATGTCTCGATCTGTAACACCAAGCCGGCTTATTGCGGCCCAGATGTTACAGATCGAGATCTTTCGCCGGGATAGGCCGCCGCCTCGGTCCAAACCACCACAAAGGTGCCTGTCCCCATTGTGGTGGTTTGGACCGGCTGGACGTGTGTGTATCGAGTGGTATCCAAGTTAAGATACCACTTCTGGTATATCAGCTTGCGCTTACGTGAGTACAATACTCGAACGTTATACGTCTCAGCGCCTTCCGTGCGTGGACGTCTTGCAGTCACGCGAACGAAGGGATTTATCCTATGTGCGGAATTGTCGGCTACACCGGCTCTGATATTGCAAAGAACATCCTGGTCACAGGCCTTAGGCGCATGGAGTATCGCGGCTATGACTCCTCGGGCGTCGCGCTCGAGGTGGGCGAGGGCGCCGCGGCGCATCTCGACGTTATCCGCCGCGTGGGTAAGGTCGCGGGTCTGGAGAGCGAGCTTTCCAATATCGATAGCGACGCTACCTGCGGTATCGGCCACACCCGTTGGGCCACCCACGGCAAGCCTTCCGTCGTTAACGCTCATCCCCACACCAGCTGCGATGGTCGCATCGCCATCGTCCACAACGGCATTATCGAGAACTTCGCCGAACTGCGCGAGGAGCTGGAGGGCCGCGGCCATCACTTTAAGAGCGAGACCGATACGGAGGTCTTCGCTCATCTGATCGAAGAAGCCTATGCCGAGACGCACGACCTGATGGCCTCTGTGCGCGAGGCCTGCACCCACGTGGTGGGCGCCTACGGCCTGGCCGCCGTGTGCGCCGACGAGCCTGGCGTAATCGCCGTTGCCCGCAAGGACTCCCCGATTGTGGTCGGCGTGGGCGAGACCGGCTCCTACGTTGCCTCCGACGTCATCGCGCTCATCGACGCCACCCGCGATGTCGTGGTGCTCGAGGACGGTCAGTTTGCCAAGCTTACGCCTGCGGGCGTCGAGTACACCGACGAGGCCGGCAATGTCATCGAGCCCAAGGTCACCCACATCGATTGGGATCTGGACATGGCCGAAAAGGGCGGCTACCCCGACTTTATGCTCAAGGAGATCCACGAGCAGCCGCGCGTCGTGCGCGATACCCTGGTTGGCCGTATGACGCCTGCCGGCGAGCTCGACATCGATGAGCTGGGCCTGTCCCTCGAGGAGCTCAACGACATCGACCGTGTCTACGTGATCGCCTGCGGCACCAGCTATCACGCCGGACTCATCGCAAAGAACCTTATTGAGGGCTGGGCTCGCATTCCCACCGAGGTCGAGGCTGCCAGCGAGTTCCGCTATCGCAACCCCATCATCACGCCGACGACGCTCGTCGTTGCCGTGTCCCAGTCGGGCGAGACGGCCGATACCCTCGCCGCCATTCGCGATGCGCGCATCAAGGGCGCCAAGGTCTTTGGCATCACCAACGTGGTGGGCAGCCCTGTGGCGCGCGAGAGCGACGGCGTCATCTACACCAAGGCCAACAAGGAGATCGCGGTCGCCTCGACCAAGAGCTTCATCGGCCAGGTTGTGAGCCTGACGCTGCTGGCTCTGCTGCTGGCGCAGGTCAAGTACCGTCTGACCACCAAGCAGACGCGCATGATGTTCCGCGAGCTTTCCGATACGGCCGAGCAGATCCAGTGGATTTTGGACACGCAGACCGAGGCCGTGCACGAGGCCGCCCTGCTGTGCAAGGACGCGCAGTCGGCGCTGTTCGTGGGCCGCGGTATGGGCGCTGCCATCTCCTACGAGGGCGCACTCAAGCTCAAAGAGGTCAGCTACCTGCACGCCGAGGCGTATGCTGCCGGCGAGATGAAGCACGGCCCCATCGCGCTGATCGATCCGGGCTTCCCCGTCATCGCCGTGGCCACCAAGAGCGCCACCTACGACAAGACCGTGTCGAACCTTATGGAGTGCAAGGCGCGCGGTGCCAAGGTCATCGTCGTTGCCACCGAGGGTGACGAGGAGATCAACAAGATTGCCGACTGTATCATCCGCGTGCCGGCCGTCCGCGACGTGTTCAGCCCCATCACGGCGAGCGTCCCGTTGCAGCTGCTCGCCCGCGAGGTCGCCATCCTGCGCGGTTGCGACGTCGATCAGCCCCGTAACCTGGCGAAAAGCGTTACTGTCGAATAATCGAGTTCCGTCATCCTTACGATTAAGGCCCGACTCCGCATCATCAGACGGAGCCGGGCCTTTTTGTGTGGAGAAACCACTACAAAGGTGCCTGTTCCCTTTGTAGTGGTTTTGGCAGGTTAGCGGAGCTTGCTGGTCTCGAAGTACTCGAGGAACTGGTCCAGGACCTCGGTCTGGTTGCGGAACATCATATGCAGGTGCTTGCTGACCAAAAAGCTCGCCTCGATGGGGTCGCGGCCGGCGATGGCACGGCGGATTTGCTTGTGCTCGTTAACAATCTCCTGATTGTCGAGCGTCTGCGTGGCGGCGCGCAGCCAGCGGAAGCGCTCCAGGTCGGCATTGGTCTCTTCGAGCCACGACCATACGGTGCTGCGGCACGCGATGCTAAAGATCATGCGGTGCATGAGGTTGTCGCTTAAAAAGAAGCCGATGCGATCCTCCTCGGCCATGGTCTTTTCCTGCAGCGCGATGGCTCGGTCGAGCTGCTCGATGCCTGCCGAGGTGGCACGGGCACAGCACTCCACAATTACCTGCTTTTCCAGGTGCTCGCGAATGTAGCAGGCGCTCTCGGCAAGAGTGAGGTTGATGGGCGAGACATAGGTGCCGCTTTGGGGCACGGTACGCACCAGGCCCTCTTGCGCCAGACGCACCAGCGCCTCGCGCACAGGGGTGCGCCCCATATCCAGGTCGTCGCAAAGCTGCTTGACGCCCAGCTTTTCGCCCGGCTTGTAGTCCAGGTAGACGATTTTGCGTCGAATGGTGTGGTAGGACTGATCCTGCAGGCTCATTTCCTGCTCGCCGACGTGCATCGATTCTTCCATAGTGCCTCACAACCGTTCTATCACACTCATATATCAGCTGTTAATTATGCCGCGAATCAGCTTTCCGCGGTGGGTAATTCGGCTGTTGCCCGAGAACTATTGCGGCATCTTAGCCTTTGTTTGCGCAGGGCTGTGCTCAATATTGCCGTATCATAAGCCGTCGCAAACGTGAAATAGAAAGAAGGAATCCCATATGCAATTGGCGAATATCGTACGCGAGCGCTGGAAGGGTGTCTTGTTCTGCCTGGTCATCGCCATCCCCGCGACGTTGCTCGGCAAACAGGTTGAGGTGGTTGGCGGGCCGGTGTTTGCCATCCTCTTTGGCATGGTCCTGGCGCTCGTCTTTCCCAAGAATCGTCGCGAACAGCTCGCCGCCGGTGTTACCTATACGTCTAAAAAAGTCTTGCAGTACGCGGTAATCCTGCTTGGCTTTGGCATGAACCTCTCGCAGATTCTGTCCAAAGGCGCTCAGTCGCTGCCGATTATCGTGGCGACGATCTCGACCTCGCTTGTCATCGCCTTCGTGCTCTGCCGCGTTATGAACGTGCCGGGCAAGATCGCGACGCTTGTGGGTGTGGGTTCGTCGATTTGCGGCGGTTCTGCCATCGCCGCGACCGCGCCCGTCATCGATGCCGACGATCGCGAGATAGCCCAGGCTATTTCGGTCATCTTCCTGTTTAACGTTATCGCGGCGCTCGTGTTTCCGACGCTCGGCGGCATGCTCGGGCTGACCAACGAGGGCTTTGGCCTGTTTGCCGGCACCGCCATCAACGACACCTCGTCGGTAACGGCTGCGGCGAGCGCCTGGGACAGTATGCATCCCGGCGCCAATGTGCTCGAAAGCGCCACAGTGGTCAAGCTCACCAGGACGCTGGCCATTATTCCCATTACGTTGGTTCTCGCATGCTGGCAGATGCATCTGGCGCGCAAGGCCGGCGGCGACGCCAAAAGCACGTTCTCGCTTAAACGCGCGTTTCCCATGTTCGTGCTGTTCTTTGTGCTGGCGAGCGTAATCACCACGGTGCTTCAGCTTCCTGCATCTATTACGGCGCCCATCAAGGAGCTGTCGAAGTTCTTTATCGTGATGGCCATGGCTGCTATTGGCTTTAATACCGATATTGTCGAGCTGGTCAAAAAGGGCGGCAAGCCCATCGCATTGGGCTTTTGCTGCTGGATTGGCATTGCGTGCATGAGTTTGGGAATGCAGCACGTGCTGGGAATCTGGTAGAGAAGTAGCTTATTTGCGTGCTGCGTGTTGCGTGCTGGCGAGCGCATACTTACGGTGGAGCGATAGGAGCTCTTGCGGGTATGGCTTGTCCGCAGGTTTATAGGTCCCGAAGAGCTCTTATCGCCCCGCCAGGATGGCGATGCGGGGCAACTCATATACTCGCAGGACGGCGGCTTCTGCCCTATAGTGTTTGGTGAGCAATATCGTTCAATTTTGAAACACTCGCCCGCGCGGCCGTCGCCGGCGGCGCGGTGCCGAGGACGGGGGCAAATCATGGATAGCGATGCCAAGCTGAACATCTTGATCGAGGCCTTGGCTGCTGCCGGGGCCTCGGCGCTGGCAATCGATGGGCATGGACACGTGGCGATTTCGACCATGGATGATGTCGCACTCGAGCAAGATATCGCGGCATTTGTCGCCGAGCGCCTGGGGCGCGTGGGCAACGGCGCGCGCCTGGTGATGGGGCATGCGGGAGGGCGCTTGAGCCTCACGGTGCGTCCGGTCGCCAAGGAATACGGCGCGCTTTGGGTGGTCGTGGTCCGCGAGGTGCACGGTGTGGCGGCACACGCGGGTATTGAGTGGCTTAACGCAGATGAGGTCGAGGCGCGCTACGAGGCAAGCGCGTACGGCATTGTCGAGGGTGCCGCTGCGGTCGCTGGCCCCGTCTGCGAAAGCTATGCCCGCGGCGTGCCCCTCATGTTGGAGGGCGAGCTGGGCGCTGGCCAGGCAGAGATTGCAAAACGCCTCTATCTGGATGGGCCTTATGCTGACGAACCCTTTGTGTCCGTGGCACTTGACGAGCTCACAGATCGTGGCTGGCGCCATCTGCTCAAAAGCGCGGAATCGCCGCTGTTCCAGGCCAGGCTGACCCTTTGTATTGGCGGCTGGCATGCACTTTCGCCGCAGCGTCTGCGCGAGCTTGTCTCCACGATGACCGACACAGCGCTGGCCGCGCGTTGCCATGTGGTTCTGACGGCAAACGATATGCCGGGCGGTGGCGAAAGCGATCAGGCCGCTTTTGTAACCGAGCGCTTGGCGTGCGCAGTAAGTGTGGCGCCTGCGATTGCCGAGCAGGGTGGTGTATCGAAAAAGGTTGCGCAGTATTTGTCATATCTGTCAGATGTCTTTGGAACTGCCACTCCGAGTATGTCCGAGGAGGCTGCCTCGACGCTCAACGGCTATCGCTGGCCACGCAACTATCTGCAGCTTCGCGAGGTATCGGAACGACTCTATATATTAGTAGGGTCGGGTGTGGCGGAGCGCGCGGTGGCGGAGGAGGTGCTCGCCCAGGAGGACGTCATCAAAATCGCAACCTTTGGCGCTCCGACGCTCGACAGCGACCTGTATATCCTGCGTCCACTGGCCGATACCGAACGGGACATCGCACGGCTGGTCGTAGGCCACCTTCAGGGCAACCGGACCCGCGCTGCCGAGGTGCTGGGGATAAGCCGCACGACCCTGTGGCGCTTGCTGAAGGACGACGACCGCTGAGCGAGGTGCCCGTGACCGCGTGCGGCGCGTGTGCTACAGTCCAAAGCAGTAATGTTTCGATTGCGTTACAGCGTGCGGGGGCGTATGGCGGAGACTTCAAAACCAAACCGGAATAGACGGAGCGCGGCTCCAGTTAACCGCCGCACGACGTCCCAGACGTGGGGCAAGCACGCGTCGGGGTTCGACGGTTCGTTCAAACGCACCAAATACGGCTATCCTTCGACAAGCGCTCGCTTGGCTATGCAGGCCGAGTCGACGCTGTGGGGGCGCAAACGCGTGGTGGGCTCTAAGCTTAAGCACGACGGAACGCTGGGCTACATTAGCCGCGGTGCTGCCCGCCGCAGTGGGCTCAATCCTGCTGGCTGGCATCGTTATGTGCCGATTGCAGTTGTTGTTGCGGTGATTGTGATCGCACTTGCCGCACTCGGCTACGCAGGCGGCGGGGTCGACCTGAGTGCGATGTTCAAATCTGCTGAGCTCGCGCATGCCGGCACGGAGCTTGTCGAGGGCGCTCAGACACAGACGGGCGTGGCGCCTCAGCGCGGTATTGTTGCCGCTGCCGCAACGATCGCCGATGCCCAAAAGGACGAGGATGCGGACAGCGAGGATAGCGAAACCGGTGCAAACGGCGTGGGTTCGCAGGTCACGCCCGTAACACAAGGCCAATAAGTCACAGAACCATCACACTAAGTCGCTGTTTGGGGCCAATGAGTGAGTAAAAAAGCAGCAATGTTGTTTCATATAGAACTCATTAGTCACAATTTACAAAAAAGGGCTATACAACTAGGCACTTAAAAGTCCACAAGCTGCAAGTTGAGGAGTACCTAACATGAAGAAGAGATTCATGGCAGCACTGAGCGTTCTCGCTCTTGCCCTGGCTCTGCCCGTGGCTGCTTTCGCCGCCCCGAGCCCTGCCAACACCACCGCCACCGGCGCCAACAACGTGACCGCCAGCGTTAACAACGCTAACGTCAAGGTTGTTTCCACCACCAAGAACGCCGAGGGCACCCCTGCCGGCGCCAACGTGGTCGCTTCCTTCGAGATCACCGAGACCGTCGAGGGTACCGTTTCTGAGTCCAACCCGCTGACCGTCACCTTCACCCTTGGCAAGGCTTACGCCAACGCCAAGGTTACCGTCTATGTCCAGCACAACGACGGTAGCAAGGAGACCCTGAACCTCACTGCCGACAACAACGGCAATGTTACCTTTAAGGTCACCAAGCTCTCCACCTACACCATCGTGGCTGAGAAGACCGCTGCTGGCGCTGCTACCACCGACAACGGTGCTAAGTCCCCGGCTACCGGTGTGAACACCACCGCTGTTGCCGCTGTGGCTGCTGTTGCCGCTGCTGGCGCCGCCTGCGCTTTTGTTGCTCTTCGCAAGAACAACTAGCACACACACGGTTTCAACCGTAAGATTTGAGGACCCGTACTTGTGCGGGTCCTTTTTTTGGCCGATTTACAGGGTAAGGGAACACCATGGCACAGCAGCCGCAGGGCAAGCATATGGAAGTTAAGCATATGGGCGACTCGGACAAAAAGCGTCGCGCCACGATACTCAAGGGCGTTTTCGTAGTGTTGTTGCTGGTCGCAGTCGGCTGCGGCGGCTACGTGCTCTATATGAATCATCTAGAGCAGCAGCGCGCCGAGGAGATGAGTGCAACGGGCAAGCCCGCCACGAAGGTCGAATCAAAGGGCAAGGAGCTGCCGGACAACCCCATCGACTTTGCACCGCTCATTCAAGAGAATGCCGATATCTATGCGTGGCTCTACATTCCGGGTGCGGATATCAACACGCCCTTGCTGCAGAGCACGACGGACGACCTGTTTTATCTGGACCACGACAAGGACGGCAAGTACGACCCGTATGGCACAGCATTTAGCCAGATGGCAAACGCGCGCGACTTTAGCGATCCCGTCACGGTGATCTACGGTCATGTGAACGGCGGCGTGTTCCACAACTTGCATAACTTTGAGGACGCGGACTTCTTTAACGAGAACGGTGAGTTCTATATCTACACGCCGGGCCATATTCTGACGTACAAGATTGTCTCGGCCTATCAATACGACGACCGCCACATTCTCAACTCGTTTAACTTTGCCGACCCTGCCGTGCGCCAGGACTACTTTAATTCGGTCTGTAATCCGGACGCATTGCTCAAAAATGTACGTGACGGCGTGACACTTGATGCAGATAGTAAGATTGTACAGTTGAGCACCTGCATGCTCGATAGCTCGCAGGGCAACTCGCGCTATATTGTGAGCGGTGTGTTAACAAGCGACCAGGAGACAAAATAGTCATGAACCCCCGTGGCAAGCACTTTATCGATGCGGTGGATCCCGACGAAAATCAAGTAAACAATCCCGAGCAGCAGGTTCGGGATGCGGCGGAGCCTGTCGAGCCTCAATGGGAGACCAAAGGCACTCCGACACCTCAATCTGACGAAAAATCCCAGGGCAAGGCCGAGGCTCCGTCCGACGCATCGGCAAAGACCGATGAAGCTGCGGCGCAGCCTGTTGATGAGGTAGAGTGGCCTTCGCTTGATGAGGCGGGACCTCAGCGTCGTCGACGCTCCAAAGAGTCGATTAAGCGCATCAAGCGCCGCCGCCGTATCCGCACGCTGCTGATCGTGCTGCTCGTGATTGGTGCGGTTGCTGCTGCCGGCTGGGGCTTTGTGAATCACAGCGTGAACCAAGGCAAAAAGAAGATTGAGGAAAAGACCGAAAAGGTCATTAAGGCCAAGGGCGACACCATTACCTATAACGGCAAGAAGTATGCGCTCAATAAGCATATGGCCACGGTGGCGTTTATCGGCTTTGATGGCCGCAATAACGATGACGGCACCCAGAAGGGCCAGTCCGATACCGTGATGGTCGTAGCGCTTAATACCGACACGGGCGAGGCCCGCGGCATTATCATCCCGCGCGACAGCGTGGTTGCCGTAGATACGTATTCCAATGGTTCGTTTGCCGGCCAGGTGACCGAGCAGCTGTGCCTGCAGTTTGCCTATGGCACCGATGGCGACAACTCATCGGCACTGACGGCCGCCGCTGCCTCGCGCGTGCTCGATAACATTCCGGTCGACTATTACTACACGCTCAATATCGAGGGCGTGGCTCCCATTAATGACTCCATCGGCGGTGTGACGCTGGTGCCTACGCAGACCGTGCCGGGCACGTCGGTTGTCGAGGGCCAGGAGACCACGCTGTTTGGTACAACGGCGGAAAAGTACGTGCAGTGGCGCGACACGACGAATCTGACGTCTTCACTGGATCGCACAGCGCGCCAGGTGAGCTACGTGCAGGCGTTTGCGTCGAAGGTACTCAGCAGTGCCAAGAGCAACCCCGCCATGCTCATCAGCCTGTATCAGGCCATGGGCGACTATACGTGGACCAATTTGGGTCTCGATGAGTTCAGCTATCTAGCGACTACGATGCTCGAGCACGGCCTGACTTCGTTTGATGTCGTGACGCTGCAGGGCACCATGCAGCAGGGCGACACCTTCGCCGAGTTCTACCTGGACCAGGACAACGTAAAGCAAACGGTCGTCGATACTTTCTACCACCCGGTCGACTAATTAGTTCCGCCGTTCTAACGAACGGCGGACCGGCCGACGCTCGGGCAGCTAATTTGGGACGGGGCTTTTTTAGCTACCCCGGCTGGCAATCGGCCAAGCGACACACTGTCGGCCGGGGTAGCTAAAAAAGCCCCGTCCCAAATTAGCTGCCCTGCTGACATCCCTCGGCTACTTTACATACACTACGTTGTCGCGGCGAGGCTTTGCCTCGGGGAGTGCGTCCTCGGCGTAGCCCAGAATGCAGTTGCCCACACCGCGCAGGCTTCCGTCGGCAGGCAGACCCCACTTGGCCAGCAGTTTCAGTCCCTCGGGTGAGTCAAAGACCTCGTGCGCGCGGTGGATCCAACACGAATCGACGCCCAGCGCATAGGCTGCGTTGAGCAGGTTGCCCATGGCGAGCGAGCCATCTTCCAGGTGCGTGGGCACGCTGCGGTCGACGAGCACCACCACAACGGTCTTGGCGCCGTAGAAGGGATCTCCCTCGCTGCCCATAACTTGTGCGTTGAGCTG
The DNA here is from genome assembly GCA_905202145.1 of uncultured Collinsella sp. Taxonomy (GTDB): domain Bacteria; phylum Actinomycetota; class Coriobacteriia; order Coriobacteriales; family Coriobacteriaceae; genus Collinsella. The sequence continues at coordinate 3,834 of CAJKQY010000023.1, read as the reverse complement.
CGAGAGGCGCTCGACGGTTGCGGGGTCGGTAACGGCGACAAATGTCACCGGCTGACGCCCCATGCCGCTCGGCGCGTACTGGCCTGCCTCGATAATGCGTGCGAGCTTTTCGGCTTCGACGGGGCGATCACTATAGTTACGGCAACTGCGGCGGTGGATGAGTGCCTCGATGGTCTCCATGGGTCCTCCTGACGTTGGTTTCGATGCCTCGTTCTTACCCGTCGTGCCGTAGCCGTAATCGCGCAGTCGGCCCCAAACAATGCAAGCTACCAAGTGGAAAAGTTGGTTTGCATAAAACTTCAGCCAGAATGTGACAAACCGGTGGGATGGTTAAACGTTTTATCCCGTCTACCCTGCGGTTTTTTACCACTTGCCTAAATGATGCGCGCATAAGCTCTGATAAAGGTTTTACTAAAGGAGCACCAACGTTTATCAACGCGCCATGGTGGCGCCGGGCCAGGAGGTAACATCATGTTCCAGGCTGGAGATGTCGTCGAGACCGACTTCGAAGGATTTCTGAAGCTGCTGCGTTCCAAGACGCGCGCTTTCGTGTCGATCAATGATCACGAGTACTACATCACGCACACCGATGGCTATTGGCGTGTTCAGGATTGCGAGGCCCTCAACGATAAGGGCCACTTTACTGACTGCTCCGAGCTGGTCAACACGGTTTGCGAGGTCGTCGAACTGCCGTGGATCTGCGGCAAGAGCCTGCACGACAGCTTCTCGGGCGCCACGGTCTACGAGGCCGTCGCTGCTTAACAGCCAACAATCGATATTCTCTCGCAACCGCCGGCGCCGCCCCCGCGCCGGCGGTCTTTTTTGTCGATATGCTCATGTAGAGCCGACCATAAACAACGAGCGTATTGACGATAGTCAAAACTCGGACTAATGTAGAGATATAAATTGGTCAAAACTCGGACAATCGAATGGTGGGAGAGATGAATAGTGCAGTTGGCCTGGTCGATTTCGACCGGATGCTCAACGGGCTTGACCGTATCTATTCGGAGTTCGCACGCACCTGCGGTCTTTCGGACTGCGCCTACTGGATGCTCGTCGACACGAGTGCAGCGGGCGGAAGCGTTGCCGTGAGTCGGCTGACGAGTGAATGGTTCTACAGCAAACAGACCATCAATTCGGCGATTAAAACGCTTAGGGCGCGAGGGCTTGCGACGTTGGAGTTTGCCGAGGGCAGTCGTAAAAACAAGGTTGTACGACTGACCGAAGAAGGCGTGCGGTTTGCCAAGCGCTACGCGTTGCCGGCGCAAAAAGCCGAGCAACAGGCATTCGAGGCGCTCGAGCCGTGGGAACAGTGCGAGATCATGCGCTTGGTCGGTAAGTTCTCCCATGTTCTTAACGAAGAGTGCGAGGCATTTAAACGGCAAGTGGCCGCCGAGAACGAGACTGACGATAAGGGCGAGGGGGACGCATGCGACTCTTAATGAGGTTTATGAGGCCGTACCGCGGTCTGATTGCGGTGACGCTGTTTGCGGTGCTGATAGATAACGTCGGTACGCTGTTGGTTCCCACGATGCTGGCGAACATGGTCAACACCGGTATTACCACGGGTGATGTCGACTATATATTACGCAACGGCCTGTACATGCTTATCGCGACCGGCATGGCCAGCGGCGGCACGGTGCTGGGCTGCTATCTTTCGGCGCGCCTGGCCGCCAACGTGGCCTGCGATATCCGCAATGCCGTGTACGACAAGTCGCTCGAGCTGTCCGCCAGCGACTTTGAGCGCTTTGGCACGGGTTCGATGATCACGCGCTCGCTCAACGACATCAACGTGATTCAGCAAGCTGTCCTTCAGACGATTCAGCTGGTGCTGCCGGTGCCGTTCTTGGCCGTGGCAGGCATCATTTTTGCTTGGTTCATCGATCCCGCCATGGGCACGCTGCTGGGCGTGGTGGTTGCGATCGTGCTGGTGGCGGCGGTCTTTACCGTTGCCAACGCCGCGCCGATCTTTATGCGCCTGCAGAGCTTTATCGACCGCATGAACGTGGTGCTGCGCGAGAACATCGTGGGCGTGCGCGTCATCCGCGCATTTAACAAGGAGCGCCACGAGGAGCAGCGCCTGGACGAGGTGTTTAGCGATTACGCGGCCAATGCCATCAAGGTCAACCACCTGTTTGTGGGTCTCGACAGCTCCAGCTTCTTTTTGATGAATATCGCCGAGGTGGCGGTGCTGTGGGTGGGCGGCAACCGCGTGGGCGTCCACGCCATGCAAATCGGTAGCATCTCGGCCGTGCTGGAGTACGCGATCCTGATCCTGTTCTTTGTGATGACGGCGCAGATGGTGATTCTGACGCTCCCACGCGCCGCCGCATGCCTGAACCGTGCGCAGCAGGTGTTGGAGATTGAGCCGAGCATCGTGGACGGCAAGCGCACGCTGGACACGTGCGCGGCGGAGTCTGTTGACGGTGCCGACGCGGTGGCCGTGTTCGACCACATGTCGTTCCGTTTTGACGATGCCGACGAGGATACCCTGTGCGACCTGAGCTTTGCCTGTCGCCGTGGCCAGACCACGGCGATTGTAGGCTCGACGGGTTCGGGCAAGTCGACGGTGGCCAAGCTCTTGCTTCGCTTCCACGATGCCACGAAGGGCGCCATTCGCCTGAATGGCATCGATCTGCGCGACCTTTCGCAAGACGACATCCGCGGGCGTATCGCCTATGTGCCGCAGAAGGCATGGCTGTTCTCGGGTACGGTGGCGAGCAACCTGCGCTTTGGCAACGAAGACGCGACTGAGGCTGACATGCTCCATGCGCTGGAGGTTGCCCAGAGCACCTTTGTGCTCGACCAGCCCCAGGGGCTCGATACGCCGGTGGCCCAGGGCGGCACGAACTTCTCGGGTGGTCAGCGCCAGCGCCTGGCGATTGCCCGCGCACTCATGAAGCATGCCGATCTATATATCTTCGACGACAGTTTTTCGGCCCTGGACTTTAAGACCGATGCGGCACTGCGCCATGCGCTGCAGGACGAGACGTGCGATGCCGCGGTGCTCATCATCGCCCAGCGCATCTCGACTATTTTGCATGCCGATCAGATCGTGGTGCTCAAAGACGGCGAGATAGTGGGCCTAGGCACGCACGACGAGCTCATGGAAACCTGCGAGGTGTACCGCGCAATCGCGGAATCGCAGATGAAAGGAGGTGAGTAGCATGACCGAGGAGCTCAAGAAGCAGGCCATCGCCGAGGATGCCGCGGTTGCAGAGACAGTTGAGGAGACGGGCGCCACGCCCGGCCTGGACGAAGCCGCCAAGGCGGCGGAGCGCGAGGCTCGCCGCCAGGCACTCTACGAGGAAAACGAGCGCGCCGAGGACGAGCGCGCCCGCGCCGAGGCGGAGCGTATGCGCGACGTTGACGACGAGGATGAGGACGAGACGCCCCGCGACACCTGGGCGACGGTGCGCCGCCTGTGGAGCGAGGCCGCCGGCGACCATTGGCGCTTCTATATCGTGTTCGCGAGCATCGTGTTCTATGTCATCTTTAACACCGCGGCGCCGGCTTACAGCGCCCGCGTGATCGATGAGCTGTGGGGGCACATGAAGCTGGCGTTTGCCAACAACACTACCTTCAGCATTACCTGGGAGAACTGCGGCAGGACCATCTTCATCTACTTTATGATCTGGACTGCCGCCGCCTCGTTCTACGCACTCCAGAGCTTTTTGATGTCGAGCGTTGCCGAGCGCCTCAACCTGCGCCTGCGCAACCGCATCGCACAAAAGCTCAACCGTCTGCCGCTTGCCTACTTTGACGCGCATCGTCCCGGCGAGGTCGTCAGCCGTGCGACCAACGACTTGGACAAGATGTCCGAGAGCATGCAGC
>CAJKQY010000022.1:0-23470 GCA_905202145.1 uncultured Collinsella sp. | reverse complement strand
CCACGCACTCTGTCCACAGCGCAATCGCAACAGGTCCGCTGCTCCTGCTCCTCTTTTTTCTGATCGGCTGTCTGGCCCCAGGGGCCGCATTCGCCGTCGACGGGAGTGATGCCCTTAATTTCCGCACCATAAGCGACGGCTGCGGCCCCTTCGGTGTCGGTAAATACGAGGCACAGGACACTTCGATTTCGTACTGCATGAATCAAGACTGCCCCGGCCCCAGCAAGCCGGGAGGGCCATGGCGTACATATAACCAGGGCTGGACATGGCTCGATGACGAATTTGCCGCCATCGTCTGTCACGGATACCCCTCCAATACATCCTTTGGCGGCCACAATCTGTCGCCCGATCTCGCCCGTGCCGCCACCCAGATTGCCGTGTGGATGCTCAACGGAACCACGCGCCCCGACGGCACCTATTCGTATACAAACAGCAGGGGAGTTGCCAGGAGCGGTAGGTTTTACGAAAACGCCGAGGCCGTAGCGGCTGCACGTTGGCTCTACGACAGCGCTAAGTCCGGATCCATTAAGGCAGCCCCGCATCGAGCCAGGCGTTATCACGGCCCGGTCTCGGGCGAGGGTCGACACCAGGACATGCTCTATGTTCTGCCCGCCGTCTCCGTATCTTTCCAAAAACAATCGTCCCAGGCTGGCATCACCGCCGGCAACGACACCTACAGACTCGGTGGCGCAACCTTCGATATCTTTGAAAACGCGGGCGATGCACGCGTCGGCACTATCCAGATGGATGAAAACGGGCGTGCACAAGCAACACTTTTGCCCAATACGGCATATTACCTGGTCGAAACCAAAGCCCCGGCAGGCTATATCCCTCGAAGCGACCGAATAACCTTCACCACACAAAACAGCGGCGAACATGTCACTATCAACGAGCAGCCCGGCACCATCACCTTGCGTATTGCAAAAATCGATGCCGCCACGGATGCCGGCGCCCAGGTTGGAGCGTCGCTTGCGGGCGCTGAATTCACCTGCGTCTCGCAATCAACTCCCGGCTGGACTCGCACCCTTACGACCGACGAAAACGGACGGGCGATCCTCAATGACGTTCCTCTGGGCACCTTTACCATCTACGAATCGAAAGCGCCCGAGGGCTACCTGATTTCAAACGACAGCTGGAGCTACACCGTCGGTGCCGAGCAACTCGGAGATACGGGTATCGTTGAGCTCGAAAGCCGTATTCCCAACATCCCCATCGCCTTTGACCTTGAAATCTCAAAGTTTAAGGACCATGGCGATAACGATGAGTCCGGCCTTGAGCAGCCGGCGGAAGGCGTCGTCTTTGAAGTTGTCAGCAATAGCTCCCAACAAGTCGTCGGCACGTTGACCACAAACGTTTATGGCTTTGCCTCCACCAAAGACCAGCCCGAAGCATGGTTTGGCGCAGGCAAGCGACCTGCCGGCGCTCACGGTTCCATTCCCTACGACCGCGCGGGCTACACCGTTCGCGAGGTTGCAGAAACGGTACCAGAAGGATTTAAGCAAGCAGGGGAATGGACCATCACAGCAGAGCAGACCGCAGACGGCGCCGAGCTTCAGTACATCGTGGACAACCATGCCCTATCGACACACCTCCAAATCGTAAAGCGCGATGCTCAGACCGGCGGCACCGTACCACTTGCCGGCTTTACGTTCCAGCTGCTCGATAGCCACCACGAGCCCGTCTCGCAAACATGTTGGTATCCGGCCCACAATGTAATGAATACCTTCACAACCGATGCAACCGGCGCCATCACGCTGCCCGAATCACTTCATCCCGGAACATACTACGTGCACGAGGCATCGGCCAAGGAACCGTATCTGCGCGGAGAAGACCTGGAGATAACGATTCCCGCCGACAGAAATCTGACACCGGTCGCCGTCGCCTCGTTCTATGACGACGCCGCAACCGGAAGCATCGATATCATTAAGACGGATGCTGTAGATGGGCGCGCCCTCGCTGGAGCCACGTTTGACATCCGCGCTGACGGCGACATCGTGCGAGCCGATGGCAGCATCGTTGCCCTGGATGGCGAAACCGTCGCCACCGTTACAACCGACGAACGGGGACATGCGCGAGTCGACCTTCTTTCACTGGGATGCGGTACCGCCACCTACGAGGTCGTCGAGACACAAGCGCCCGAAGGTTATCTGCCCAACCCGACCCCACATACTGTGAAGTTGTCGTACGCTGACCAGCAAACGCCCGTGATCGAAGTGCGCCTTGACGTTTCCAACGACTACACCAAGATCGATGTCTCCAAAGTCGAAGCGTGCGGAGGTCAGGAAGTGACAGGCGCTGAGCTTGTCCTCTGCGACTCCAATGGCAACGAAATCGATTCTTGGACTTCATCCGGCAAACCACACCGCATTGAGCACCTTTCACCCGGCACCTACACCCTGCGCGAAACGATGTCTCCGCGTACCTACGACCTTGCCGAAGAGATAACATTTGAAGTAAAGGCCACGGGAGAAGTTCAAACCATGGCCATGAAGGATGCCCCCATCGAAATCAGGGGAAGCATCGACAAGCGCCAAGAGATTGCACAGCCAGTCGTAAGCAAACTCGTTGCCAACGGCGACGGAAAAAACCGAGCCAATGCACGGGCCAATATGCAAGGGGCCTTCTCCTATACCATCGACGCCAAAAATGAGTCGAGCACCTGGGTCGACGAGTTGACCATCACCGACGACCTTGAGTGCGCCAAAGATGGCGCAGCGAAACTTGTTGCCGTTGAAACCCCTATTGCGGTCGGTGATCTAAACGGGCTGTGCAACGTGTGGTATCGAACGTCTCCGGCAGGAACAAGCGATACGGGCAAGCAGGCCAATGCAACACTTAACGGCGAGCATCGCAATCCTTGGCTCGAAACGGAAGAGGCTACAAAGCTGCTGGGCGACGATGTGCGTCTCGTCGATTACGACGGGTGGCACCTATGGAAAGCAGATATCCCGACGGACAAGTCCGTCACGCTCGATACGAAAGAGATTGATCTTACAGACGACGCCGTCATCACGGGCATCCGTTTTGAATACGGTGCGGTAGCCGCCGACTTTACAACCAGAAGCGAGGCGGGTTCTTGGACCCGGGATGACCTTAAAGACGAACACGATGATCTTGACGATGCCAAGGCGGTCCTTAACTCGGATGCCCGAGGCGCAGTCGTGCATATGCAGGCAACGTCGTCCTATACGCCCCAAACCGCACTTGCCAACAGCGCGCGCGTCGATCTTTGCCGCAACGGCGGTGGCGATAAACTCGAGGCGCATGATGAGGACCGCGTCATCCAACGATGCACCCTGCCTCAGAACCTGCCGGCAACGGGATCTGTTCCCGTCGCCGCATGCATCACCGCGCTCCTGACCTCGGGCGCTGCAGCCATATGGTTCGCTCGCCTTAGGTCAGCCACAAAGAGGCGCTAGCACGACGAAAAAGCGGGCGAGCCAGTCTCCCGGCTCGCCCGCCTTGGGCATAAACGATGAATCGGCTATTCAGCAGATGACGAACCGCCATCGATGGCTGCCTGATCGGACTCGGAAATACCGTCAGCACCCAAACTTTGCTCTTGCTCCACCTCTTCGTTCATTGTTGTCTCGGGCGTCGAGCCCTTAACGCCAACGACATACGCGGCCCCAAAACCCAATGCGACAGCGATCAGGGTCAAAATCAGATAGATGGGCCAATGGCGCTTGATGTACGAAAACACGCTGACTCCTTAGCGGGTCTGTCTACGAACGACGAATGACCTCGGTCACGACCTCGGACACCGTAGCGATATTGGTCGGATTGACGTTGTACGGCAGGTCATCCTCGGTGCGAGCGCAGGCAAGGCGCGGGCCGTCCACACCGGCGATCGTAAGGGCGCGACGGCTCGCCTCGAGCGCTGCGGATGCATCGGTTTTTGCATAGGGCATCTCGAACGCACCGCAATCGACGTGGAACGACTTACACACCTTGTTGACAAGATTCATGATGCGGCGGTCGCCCTTAAACAGCTGCTGCTCGCCCTCGACCGTCACCACCGAAAGCCTACCGGCACCGATAGACTCGAGGTTGATGAAGAACACACCGCGGAGCTTGTCACGATGCGAGGCCAAAAACGCCCTCATGCCGGCGCCGTCGCAATCGGACGCGCCCGTTGCGACGAACCAGATATCGTGACCGAGCAGCTCATCGTCACCCATGGAGGCAACGGCCGAGAGCATATCCTCGGCAGAAGCACCATCGGAGGAGGTGGCGCCGCCCTTCCAACCGTCGTCGTCATCCTCGAAGTTATCCCACGAGCCAATGCCGCGGCCAGACTTCTTGGCATCGTAATCGTCTTCGACGCCCAGCCAGTCGCTCATGCTGTCCTGCTCGTTCTTCTTTTTGCGACCGAACAAGCCACCCAGGCCACGCTTCTGCGGCTTGGCGCCCGTCGAAGCAGGAGCCGAGATGGTCTCGAGCGGCTGTGCACCCGAGGAGATGGGCATGGGGGCCGCGACCGGTGCCGACGTGGGCTCGGGGCCCTGCGCCGTCGCAAAGGGATCATTTGTCTGTGCCGAAGGATCGGGAAGATCGAACAGCGACGTGCGGGATGCGACGTTGGCCTGTTGCATCGAAGGCAGCGACGGATCGGGGACCGAGGCCAGCGGCGACGAAGAGGGCGCAGGCGCGGAGACCGGATCGGGGATATTCATATGCTGGCGCGGAGGCACCTGAGACGAAATCTGCGCCATGAGGGAGTCAACTGTCTCGTCCTGCGTGGGAGCGACATTGGCCACCGTGGCACCGGGGTCGCTCGGCGCGGGCATGGTAAAGATCTGCGTAGAATAAGGCCTGGACTCATCCGTCTTGGGAGCCTCGTCAATCGCAGGGGGCTCCTGCTCCATAGCAGGAGCCTCGGCCTGCTCGGGTGCGCCGGCCTCAACGGAATCGGCCTCGTCGACAACCGAATCATCGGCGGCGTCCTGGGCATCATCGGAGATGGGAAGGGGCTCGGCAATTGCGGTGCCCTGCTTCTCAAACGTCATCGTGGCATCAAATGACATGGTGCCATCGACCGGCTGCTGCGCCTCAAAGGACGTCGTAGCCTCGGCAACGTCAGCGGATGTCGGCTGCGGAGCCTCGAAGGACGTCGTGGCGTCGGCGACATCGACAGACTCCGGCTGCTCGGCCTCGTTCTGCTCGAACTCCCGTGTCGCACGCTCGCGCTCGGCCTCGGCGGCCTGCTGCTGGGCGATGGCCTCCCGCTCGGCGGCCTCGCGGGCAGCGGCGCGTTTTTCCTCAAAGTCGTCGACGAACTTCTTGCCCTTCGCAAAGGCGCCCTTAAAGAAGCTAGAAGCGCTGGCACCAATCGAGGAGAACGCAGAAGCGATATCGGCATGGGGCGTTGTCGAGGGAAGCTCGGCCGAGAAATCGGTGTCACTCTCATAGGACACGCGCTGCGGATACTCGTCACAGTCTTCGTCGGCGGTCTCGTCTTCAACCTGTGCCGGAGCGGCAGGCGCCAGAATATCCAGACCAGCTACAGAATCGAGCACGGGTTTATCGTCAGGCTCCGCGGCAGCAACAGGGGCAGCGACCGGCTCGGCGGGAGCAACAGCCGTATTGGCCGCGGGCGCAGGCTCCTGTGCAACGGGAGCAGGCTCCGGCTCAAACGTCGGCTCCTCGCCCTCTTCGTAATCGAGCGTGCAGGACTCGGGAAGCATGCCGAGCGCGCGGATGGCATCCGAACCAAAGCGGATATTGCCGGCGGCATTGCGATAGAGCTTGGGCTCGGGCTCGGCGGCTTCGACCGCCGCAGGCTCCTCCGCCGGCTCGGCGGCAGACTGTTCCTCGGTGGACACTTCGGCCTGGGCAGTCTGGTCTTGAGCCTCGGGGGCGATAACGCCGATCAGCGTCTCGTCGGCAGAGGCACCCTCAAAACCATCGATCTGTCCATCAAAAGCCTCGTCCTGCTCGGGTACATCGACAGGCGCCACCGGCTGGCCAAACTCATCCTCGTCGTAGGAAGGCTCCTCATATTCGATGGTGTTGCCGTAGTCGTTTTGCTGCTGGGCCGCGGCATATTCCGCCGCTGCGCGCGCCATTTCCTCGGCACGACGCTTCTGCTCCCCAAAATAGGTATCGAACGGAACATCGTCGGGAAACTCGTTTTCGCCCTGGAAGGGAGCAACGTTGTCCATAACGCCGAGCATAGCGGCGACAGAAGACTTGTTGCACACCGCGCCGGACGTATAGGGAAGAATGTGGCGGTTAGAGATGATGTTTGCCGCGTTGGCAAGTGCAACGAGGGAAGCGAGGATCGCGACAATCCACAGCAGAACCTTGAGCGCGCCGGGGAGCGGCAGGATGCGCAGGATGGCAACGGCAGCAGGGGCAACCGTGGCAACAGGCAACAGCTTGGCGATGAGCGCACGATACGAAGCATAGGGCTCGCGGGCGAGCAGCTCAGCACGGGGAGAGTCGTAGTGTGCGACAACGACCACCGGGCGGTTGCGCGGAGACGCGAGCGGGCCCGAGGCTTTGTGGTAGGCGATGACATTTTGGCTCACGCCCGTCTTGCCCAGGCGCGAAACCACGGGGTGGCCCGTGCGCTCGAGCACGTAAAGAACGGCGCCGACAATGGCCAGCAAGGTGCCGACCAAGCCGATACCGCCGCCGATGCCCATCAGCAGGGCACCGGCAAACGCAAGAATACCGGTAACGGCAAATGCCAACCTACTGGGCGCCGGGGCATTGAACTCCTGAACCTCGGGATCAAAGCCGTGGTTGCGGAAGATCTGAGCGATATCCTCGGCAGCCAAGCGCTCTTCTTCGCTGCATGCCGGCGTAATGCCGGTGTTCTGCAGCAGGTGGTTAATATAGTTCTGGGTGTTCGCCATGTGCGCTCCACATCCATAATCCGACAAATAGGCCCAATGCATGCACATTAGAACCGTATATAGTCGAAAGTATACCCCGAGCGAGCGCAAACGACCGAATTCGGGCCATCTTAACGCCCCGAGCGGACAAGGATATAGCCTAATCTCCATATCGGACTAAAATCATGGCAGCAAACCACCTTCTCATGCGAGGACTCTATGACGGCAAGCGACACGACCGAGACAATTAAAAAGGGGAATTCGGAGCCCAGTTTCGATAAAACGGCTCAGCGCATCCTCAATCTTTTCTTTGTGCTCAATAGCTCCCCCGAACCGCTGACGACCGAGCAGATCGTCTTGGATTCTGACCTGGGATATGGCTCGGGCAATATCGACTCGGATAAGCGCAAGTTTCGGCGCGATCGTGACAAACTGCTCGAGCGTGGCATCTTAATCAAGGAGGTTCGCCCCGCCGGTGCGCAGGAGACCGAGGAAAGCTCGTGGACAATCGACCGCGAGCACACGTTTGCGGCAGGCGGCCTCATCACCGCAGACGACGCCGATATCCTGCTCAACGCCATCGACCAGACACTAGCGGCCGGCTCTTCCACCTTTGCCGCGCCGCTTGCCGACATTCGCTCCAAAATTGCCTACCTCACCGGCATGTCTGCGGTGGACGAAGCACCGATCCGCCGCTCTCCCACCGTCGATGCGGTATGGAGCGCCTTTGCCGAGCGATGCGCGCTGCGATTTTTATATCAGAACGGACGCGGCGAGCAGAAAGAACGTACCGTCTGCGTCTACGGCATGTTCGAGCGCGAGGGCGTGGCGTACTTCTGCGGCCTCGACAACGTCACCGACGACATCAGGACATTCCGCTGCGACCGTATCGTACGCGCTTGGCGTCCTTCGAAGGCCTACGTCATCCCCGCGAACTTCAATCTCAACGACTATCTGTTCTTTGAATTCGATTTTGCCGACCGACCGCCCGTTGCAGCCACGTTCTCGTTCGCCCCTCAGACGCAAATCGATATGATCAACGGCCTCACGCGTGGGCGAGGTGAGCTCGCACACACCGATGCAGGATGGACCTGGACCGTTGACGTGCGCGACCTTGAAGCCGCCGCCTCATTTTGCATGGCCCACGCCATGGACGGCATGAGGCCCGTGGCCCCCAAATCGCTCAAACAGGCGTGGAACCACCTCATTGAAAGGACGGTGCACGAGCATGCCCGTGCGTAAACTCACCAGCGAGCAGAGGCTCTCGCGCGCCATCGACATCATGGAGGCCCTCTACGCCGCCGGCGAGAGCGGCATGACACGAACCGAGATTTGCAGTCGATTTGACATCACGGGGGTGTCGCTCGACGAGATTCTCGAGATCGTCTCGACGCTCGCGGACCGAGAATCGGGCGCGCGCATCATCTGCAAATGCCGCGGCGAGCGTGTGGTCCTCACCGGTGACGCCGGTCGTGTGCTACCGCTGCGCCTAAGTGCCGCCGAGGGCGCTGTGCTCAACCACGAACTTGAATCGTTGGGGATCGATCCCCAGGCGGCAGCTCGGATTCGACATGCCCTTCTACCCGAAGAGCTTGGCTATAACCAGCGCGTCTTTGACACCGTCAACCACGGGTCGCACTGGCAGCAGCTGAGCTGCGCCATTCAGGACGGCGTTCGCTGCCGCATCTCGTATCGCTCGATGGACGATGCACGGCCACGCGATCGTCTGGTCGACCCCTTGCGCATTACGGCAAACGGCGACCAAACATACCTGATTGCCTGGGACATCGCGGTCGATGAGCAGCGCACCTATCGCATGGATAAAATCGAGGGACTCGCCTTGACGGAAGACTCCGTCGTGCCTCACGCACCGGATGTCGCATCCCTCCACGATTCCCTTGCCCGGACGCAGCGTAGTGCAAAGCTCTTGATGCCATTCGATATGGCGGAGCATCTGGACTGGGCCGGCATCACCCTAATCGAGCGCAGCGGAGCAGACATGGCAACGGTAACCGTGCATTACGGCTCCGAGCGTTGGCTACTGAGCCAGATAATCGCAGCGGGCGGAGCCATCCACATCTTGGATGACCCCGCCCTGTCAAAGCGTCTGTGCGATATGGCAAAAACCCTCGTCTGTCCGCTTTAGCGCCGCCGCTCGTGGCGTGCGCGCCACAGTTGCAGATAGTGCCCGATCTGTGCCGATTCGATGCGCTGGTAGGAGCTCGTGGGCAGCGACGTTAAGAACTTCTTTCCGTAGCCCTTCGTCACCAGGCGCGGGTCGGCCAGAATCAGCACGCCGCAATCGGTCGACGAGCGGATAAGGCGGCCGGCCGCCTGCTTGACCTCAAGCACCGCCTCGGGCAGCGAATAGCGCGCCCAAGCGCGGTCTTCGCGCAGGTTGCGCTCGCACGAGAGCGGGTCCGTAGGGCTCGAGAACGGCAGTTTGGGAATGATGACGCAGCGCAGCGTCTCGCCGCTGGCGTCGAATCCCTCCCAAAAGGCCTTAAGAGCAAAAAGCGACGAGGTCGGCTCGTTGATAAACCGGTCGCGCAGGCGACGAGGAGATGAGTTGCGCTGCTGGCAGTTGAGCTCCAGACCCGCACGGGCCATCTTGGGCTCAACGCGGGCGTACAGGTCTTCCATGTCGCGCCGATTGGTGAACAGTGTGAGCACCGATCCGCCCATGGCAAGATGGGCGTCGACCAGCACGCGCTCGAGCGCCGTAAGATAGCTCCCACGATCGCGCGGATCGGGGATATCGCCCGCAACGACTACAGCCATGTTCGAATCGAAGTCGTAGCTCGAGTCCAAGTGCAACGATGAGGATGTTGAAGCACCGATGCGATCGAGGCCGACCGCGTGGTTAAAGTGTTCAAAGCTTTTGGACACCGTCATGGTCGCCGAGGCAAAGATAGCCGTGTGAACCTCGGGCAGCCACTCGGTTGCCAAGGCCTCGCCAATGTCGATGCGCTCTGCGGTCATTGACTCTCCGCCGGCACGCAGCCTGCGATTGACCTGCAGCGAATACACGTAGTGTTCATCGGTGCCGTCAATGATGAGTTTGAGGTTCTCGGCCAGCTCGTGTAGGCGGCGCGAGATATCACCCAGGTCGACAACAACCTCGGGCTTGTCGGCGGCGACGGCTTGCACCAGCGCGTCGACGCTCTTGTCAGCTTGTTCCAATGCGTCGATGGCAGTGTAGGCCGACGGTAAGAAATCATGCCAGTCGTCAGATTCGCGCAGCTCGGGGCCAATCCATAGATTGGCATTGTCATAACCCCCACGGGCACGGCGGCCGAGCTCGCGAACGCCATCGAACACGTCGGCGATTGCCATGCTCGCGCGCGCAACCGTCGACGTCGCCCTGGCAGTAAGGCCCAGATAGAGCGTAGAGCCCTCGGAGGTTGCCAAATCACGGGAAACCTGGCTTAGCGCGCCGGTGCTCGAGCCACCCAGGCGCTCAAACAGAACGCGTGATTCGTCCGCCGACACCACGCGCGCCCACTGACGGCGCGCCTCGCGCTCGATAGAATGGGCCTCGTCGATTACCCAATGACGAATCGGAGGTAAAATCCTGCCCTCGGCCGCGACATTGCGGAACAGCAGGGAATGGTTGGTGACCACCACATCGGCATGCGCCGCACGACGGCGAGCGCCGTGGACCAAACATTTATCAGGGAAAAACGGGCAGAGGCGACGAGCACACTCGCGCGAGGCCGTCGTAAAGTCGGGACGGTTGACGCTGCGCCACCGAATGCCGAGCGAGTCGAGGTCGCCATCGGCTGATTGGCAGACGTACGCCATAATGACCGCGACCGCCGTGAGCGTGTCCGCCGGATCGCGCTTGGTGGTAATCTCGACCTGGCCTCGGCTCATGCGCTCAAGCTTGCGCAGGCACGGATAGTGGTCATAGCCCTTGAGAGCGCAAAATGACAGACCACCGTCCAGTTGCTCGGCAAGTTTTGGCAGCTCATGGTACATGAGCTGGTCGGCAAGATTGTTCGATTTGGTCGCAATACCAACCGTGATGTTGTTACGGCGTGCTGCCTCGGCAAAAGGCACCAGATAGGCCATCGATTTGCCGACGCCCGTGCCCGCCTCAATTACGCGATGTGTGCCCGTGACCAGCGCATCGCGGACCTCGAGCGCCATCGCGATCTGCTCATCACGCGGCTCGTAAGTGGGATACATGCGATTGACCAGGCCACCCGGCGCATAGTCTGCCTCAATCTCCTCACGACTCGGCATCCTAAGGACCGGCAGCTCGTCCGCATCAACGCGATCATCGGCCCGATCGGCCTTGAGTACGTCGGCGCGGGCGGCGCTGAGAGAGAAGATGGAACCGGGGTTCTGCCCCGCCAAGAACGAGAAGATGGGACGATAGGACCAGGGTACGTCGGGATGCATGTCGGCCAGGCGCGCCATTAAGCCCTGAGGCAAGTCGGTGAGCGCCACGAGCAAGACGCGCCACACACCACACAGGGCGTCGACATCGGCGTTGGCGCGGTGCGACACCGAGTCGCAGCCAAACAGGTCGGCCATGAAAGACAGCTTATGCGAGGCCAGGCGCGGAAGCGCGATGCGCGACAGTGCCAGCGAATCGATCCAGATGTCGCTGACGTTGACACCGCCCTTGACCGACTCGATAAACGAACGGTCGAAGGTGGCGTTATGCGCAATCACCGGGCAGCCGCCGACAAAATCGGCGAGAGCGGCCACGGCCTTGACGGCCGACGGCGCATCTGCCACATCGGCGTTTGTAATGCTCGTGAGCTCGGTAATTTCGGCGGGAATCAGCTGCTTGGGGTGCACGAAGGTATCGAAGCGGTCAACGACCTCGCGGCCCGAAAGGCGGGCCGCCGATATCTCGATAAGCTCGTTGTCCTGCACCGAAAGACCCGTGGTCTCGGTATCGAGGACGATAACATCTTCCTCGATGAGGCCAAACGATTGGGTTTTGGCGCGTTCGGCAAGCGTGGCATAGGAGTCGATGACAAACTGCGGCGTTCCTGACGAAACCGCGTCCTCGATTAGCATGCAATGCCCGCTCGACGAAGACCCATACGGATCAGGCTGTCACAGACCTGCGGGAACGTCATGTCATCGGTGTGGCGGATCTCATCCGGATACAGCGACGTATCGGTCATGCCGGGAATCGTGTTGGTCTCGAGGATGACGGGGCCATCCTCGCTCACGATAAAATCGCTGCGCGAGATGCCCAAGCAACCGAGCGCCCTATGGGCGGCACAGGCTAGCTCCTGGGCACGTGCGTAGTTCTCGGGCGAAATCTGCGCCGGAATGCGATGAATGTCCGTAGGGTCGACATACTTCACGTCCAGATCGTAGAACTCGCAGTCCTCGGGCTTACGGATCTCAACGATCGGCAGGGCGCGCACGTCATCCTCGCCGTATACGCCGACGGTGATCTCGGTGCCCTCGATGCACTTCTCGACCAGCACTTTGTCGCCGTACTCAAACGCCTTGGCGATTGCCGCGGGTAGCTCGGAGGGCTCATGGACCAGGGAAATGCCATAGCTGGAACCGTTGACGGCCGGCTTTACAAAGCAGCGCTCGCCACAAACCTCGACGATATGATCGATATCGACTTCATCGCCCACTTCGAGCGCAAGGCCGGGGGCAACGGGAATGCCCGCCTTGGCATACAGGAGCTTCGAGACCTCCTTGTCGGCACCGCAGGCGCTCGCGAGCACGCCCGAGGCCGTGTAGGGGATACCCAGGGTCTCCATGGCACCCTGCATGGCACCATCCTCACCGCCGGCGCCGTGCATGGCGATAAACGCCACGTCAAAGCCACCGGTCGCCATGGTTACCATAAAGTCATCGGCAGCCGTGTCGAGCAGCTCCACCGAAGTGTAGCCGGCCTCCTTCAAGGCCACCACGACATTCTTTCCCGAATTGAGCGAGATCTCGCACTCAGCGGAATGACCGCCCGCCAAGACCGCTACGTGCATGTTCTCTAGGCTTTTACCCGGCATGGGCAGACTCCTCCTCTATAATTTCTGCAGCTGATACCATATTGTAGCGATACCCTCTACGTTTCCCCAAAATCGAAAGGCTTCCATGAATCCCAGGACTAAATCTCAGGACATTCGCGACTTGAGCCAAAACGATATTCGCGAGCTTGTTGCCGAACTTGGCCAGCCCGCCTTCCGCGCGAAACAGCTCATCGAATGGGTCTTTGAGAAGAACGTTTGTTCGTTTGACGATATGACCAACCTTCCCAAGGCCTTCCGCGAGCAGCTTAAAGAGGCTTTTGCCTTTGACACGCCGGCGGAGCTTACCAAGCAGGTTTCCAAAGACGGCTCTCGCAAGTATCTGCTCGAGTACCACGACGGCATTTCCGTCGAGACTGTCGGTATGCCTCGTCGCAATAAACTCTCCGTCTGTGTTTCTACTCAGGCTGGCTGTGGCATGGGCTGTGCTTTTTGCGCTACCGGTCTCAACGGCCTCAAGCGCTCTCTGACCGCTCAAGAGATCGTCGACCAGGTGTTGCATGTCTCGAATGATTTTGGCGAACGTGCAACAAGCGTCGTTTTCATGGGTCAGGGCGAGCCGTTTGCCAACTACGACGAGGTTCTCAAGGCATTGCGCATCCTTAACGATCCCGACGGTATCGGTATTGGAGCCCGTCACCTTACTGTCTCTACCAGCGGTGTTATTCCTGGCATTCGCAAGTTTGCCGACATTCCCGAGCAGTTTACGCTCGCTGTGTCGCTGCACTCCGCTATCCAGTCCACGCGCAACAAGATTATGCCTGGCGTCAAGAAGTACACGCTTCTGCGCCTTCACGAGGCGCTGCAGCTCTACACCGAGAAGACGGGCCGCCGCCCAACTTATGAGTACGCCATGATCGAAGGCGTCAATGACACAAATCCCGAAATGCAGGCGCTTTGCGACTTCTGCGAGGGAACGCTGTGCCACGTTAACCTGATTCAGCTTAACGACATTGAGGGCAGCCCGCTCAAGCCGTCGCCGATTCATAAGGTTGAGGATCTTCAGCGCCGCCTTGAGTCTCGTGGCATCGAGACCACGATCCGTAATTCTCGCGGCAATGATATTGATGCCGCCTGCGGTCAACTGAAGCAACGTTTCAAAGTCCAGAAGAACGCATAGGGGAGTCTGCACCCCATAACGTTTCATGTGAAACATCCGACAGCCCTGGTTGCAAATAATGCAACCAGGGCTGTCGCATTTGTTTTCATCCTAGTGGACTTGATTTAGGTGAACTTAGTTTTATAGCCAAAATAAGGGGTCCTTGTCTTATAAATCAGACAAGGACCCCTTCAAAACAGGCAAGTAATTGTTAGGTACCTAATAACCAACATTTTCCCACTGATGGTTAACCCAATCTTGGTTAATCTTGGGATTCTTAGTCACCTGAGCAGTGCACATAGCGACATCTTCGGTCATCACATCCATTTTCTTCTTAGATGTATCAACGATATCCTGAGCTCCGCGCAACAGTCGACCTCGAAGTTCATCATCTGTCGCAAGCTTATAACCAGCAAAGGCACCAGCGACGACGGTGGTTGCCAACGCAACGACCGCGAGAACCTTATTCTTCATCTTGATCCTCCTGCCCAAATTGAATCATTTCACCGAGGATACGGGAGAGCTCCTCCTCGTCTTTGAACTCGATTTCGATTTTGTTCTTACCACGCGAGCTCTTCACGCGTACATTCGTGTTGAAAACTTGACGAAGTACTCGAGCGGCCTTTTTGAATGACTGAGGGGTTGCTGGTCTCGGAGCCCGTGGCGTCTCTCCGGCAGAAAACAACGGAGCAAGATTTTCTGTCGCTCTAACGGAAAGACCTTCTGCGACAACTTTCTCAGCAAGTCGAATCCTGGCATCTTCATATGGAACTGCAAGAATCGCTCTTGCATGGCCCGCAGTAAGCTTGCCTTCGAAAATCATCTGCTGTACAACTTCGGGAAGATCTAGCAAACGAAGTGAATTTGTAATTGCAGAACGAGACTTACTGACAGCCTTTGATAACGCCTCCTGCGTCATACCGCTGGCATCAATGAGCTGACGATAACCCTTCGCCTCTTCGACGGGATTCAAATCAGAACGCTGAAGATTCTCGATAAGTGCAAGAGCGAGCATTTCCTCATCATTAACTTCTTTAATGATGACAGGCAGTTCTTCAAGACCAGCAAGCTTTGACGCCTGGTAACGACGCTCACCCGCAATAATCTCATAGCCATTTCCATGCTTACGAACCAACAACGGCTGCAAAACGCCATGTTCTTGGATTGACTCGCTCAACTCGCGGAGTTCAGTTTCGTTAAAGTGAATTCTCGGCTGATTAGGATTTGGAACGATATCCTCAATAGGTAGTTTTGTTTCAGATGCAGCATTTGTAGCCGATGCAGTCGAACCACCGGTCTCATACTCGGCCTCTGAGACCAAAGCATTGAGTCCGCGTCCCAATCCGCCACGTTTCTTTGCACTAGGCACGCTTAATCACCTCTTTTGCCAGGTTCATATACGCTTTTGCACCCTTATTTTGAGGTGCATAGGTAATTACCGGCTCTCCAAAAGACGGAGCCTCAGAGATTTTTACGGTACGGGGAATTAGGGTCTTAAAAGCCTTATCACCAAAGTATGACTGAACTTCCTCAACAACCTGATTCGACAAAGAAGTGCGCGAGTCGTACATGGTCATAAGCACGCCATAGGTGTCTAACCCCTTGTTCAGACGTGATTTGACCATCTTCATTGACTCAAGCAGCTTCGTAACGCCCTCGAGTGCGTAATACTCGCACTGGATCGGAATCAAAACGCTGTCTGCTGCGGTCAAAGCGTTGATGGTAAGCAGGCCAAGGGAAGGTGGACAGTCAATGAAAATAAAATCGAACTCGTCCTGAATCGGCTCAAGCAAATCTTTGAGGCGGGTTTCACGAGCAATAGCGCTTACGAGCTCAATTTCGGCACCTGCAAGCTGAATTGTCGCCGGAATAACGAAAACCTTTTTGCAATTTGTATCAAGTACAAGCGATTCTGCCGGCACGTCATTCAGCAATGCATCATAGATGCACTGATCAAGGTCTTCTTTTTCAATTCCAAATCCACTGGTGCTGTTTCCCTGTGGATCAAAATCGACAATCAGTGTCTTTCGACCCTGCTCACCCAGTGCTGCTGCAAGGTTTACAGCTGTCGTTGACTTACCGACGCCGCCTTTTTGATTGATGATTGCAATAATACGCGTGTCTTTTGCGCTCTTAGAACGCTTAACGTCGCGAAATCCCACGGTCCCTCCTGGTGTATATTAAAGCTGTCAAACGGAGGATGTTTCACGTGAAACATTCCGATTCGATATCAACCGCCATGTTTCACGTGAAACACCGCAAGTTGTTAGTATCCATTATGTTTCACGTGAAACATCTAGGCAAGCGGATTCTTCTTTGCCATGCCATTTGCACGAGGTAATGAAACGGATGCTGGATGACTCTTCTTAAGAACAATAAACTCCCTGTGGCCCAAGCCCTCAGGCAAATCGATTGCGTCATTCAGAAGCAAAGTGAAGCCGCAGATCTTAGCTGCTGACATGCCGGAAGCAAGCTCATCATCCGATGGATTGCCCTTCGTGATAACAAATAGCCCACCGTCCTTGAGATACGGAGCCGCATACTCAACAAGAATCGGTAGAGGGGCCAATGCACGGGCGGTTACAACAGAGAACTGCTTCTTATGGCTTCGAGCATATTCTTCGAGGCGATCATGAACTGCATGACCGTATTTCAATCCAAGAGCATGAACAAAAGAATTGACAGCATCAACCTTCTTGCCAACAGAGTCAATATAAGTAGCTTTACGATGCGTGGTTATCGTTAATGGAATACCAGGGAAACCCGCACCAGTTCCCATATCGAGCAAAGCTCCCTCAGGAGCCTTATTGATATAAGGGAGCAAGACAAGTGAATCGAGGATATGAAGTACCGCAGCGTCTTCTACGTTAAGAATACGGGTGAGGTTGGTTGTCTTATTTGTTTCAAGAACCAAATCCAAATGCTGAATACATTTCCTTAGATCAACATCAGTTATATTCAGGGAATACTCTTTGCAATAGGAAGTTAGACGACTCAGCATCTCGTCAACCTGCTGATCTGTAAGTACAAACAACAGAAGCTCCTTTCTGACAAAAATCAGTGTATCGAGAACTTTTGACAAAAAAAGGGGACGTGGAAACCACGCCCCCTTAGCATAAGCTCGAGTAGATTATCGAGCAACAATCACCACATGGCGATCAGGGTCAGAACCCTCAGAATGGGTATCGACGGCATCATTACCACGAAGTGCAATATGAACCAGTCGGCGCTCATAGGCATTCATGGGCGGAAGCGAAACACTCTTATGAGTACGAATGGCACGCTCAGCGGCAGACTGAGCCATAGAGGCAACCTTGTCCTGACGACGGCTCTTGTAGCCCTCAACGTCAACCACAACCGGATACCTAAAGCCAAGCTTGCGGCTCACCAGCAAAGAGAACATAACCTGAAGGGCATCAAGGGTACGACCATGACGGCCAATGAGAACAGCAAGATCAGGAGCCGTAACATCCAAAATCAGCTCGCCCTCGTCGCCCTCGTACTCATCAATAGGAGAGTTGGCGGCATCGAAGTGCGAAAGGATGGAACGCAGAATGGAAATCGCAACATCGGCAATGGTGTCGAGCTCCTCATCGGTCAGCTCTTCACCGGCCTTGTAGCGCTGTGCAATCTCGGGATAATCGCCCGCAATCTGCGGGGCAACCTCCTCAAGCATATCCTCGATGATCTCTTCAGACATAACGTACTCCAAAAGTTAGGTACCTAAATAAGATTGATATCCCGACTACTTCTTCTTGTGCGGACGCGGCTTCTTCTCGCGACGGGTAACCTCGACCTGCAGCGGAGCGTTCTTGAGGCGCTCCTCCTCATCGGCCTTGGCCTTGTCGATAACCTTCTGCGTCACAAAGATCTGCTGGATAACCTGCCAGGCAGAAGACACATCGTAGTACAGCAGAACGCCGACGGGCAGGCTCCAGCCCATCCAAAGCATCATGACGGTCATGACGACGGCCATCATGCGCATGCTCTGGGCCTGCTGACCAGTCTGATTGCGAGACATATACAGCTGCGGAATCAGGGTCAAGACAGCGAACAGAATCAGGCAAACCAGCGCAGGCAGCGCAACCATAAAGCCATCGGCAAAAGAGGCGCTCGGCGTGGTGGTCAGATCTGGCAGGATGTTAAAGAACGAGAACGTGCCCTCGTTAAAGTACTGCGGCAGGTTGCGCAGAAGCGTGAACAGGGCGATAAGGATGGGCATCTGAATCAGAAGCGGCAGGCAGCCGGCCAGCGGATTGAACTTGTTCTCGCTGTAGAACTTCTGCATTTCCTCGGCCTGACGCTGGGGGTCGTCGGCGTAGCGCTCCTGGATCTCGAGCATCTTGGGCTGCAGCACCTGCATGCGAGCCGTCGACTTGGTCGACTTGAGCATGAGCGGCGTCAGCAGCAGACGGATGATGACCACCAGGATGATGATGGACAGGCCCCAGTCGACCGCAAAGGTCTGGATGAGCTTGAGCAGCTCGAAAAGGATGTTAACGATCCAATCCCACATGTAAGTTTTCCTCCGATAGCGAGTGCCCGCTAAGGCACAGGGTCATAACCGCCGACGTGCAGGGGATTGCAGCGAGCGATGCGCCTCACGGCAAGCCAGCAGCCTCTCAAAACACCGTACTTCTCAATCGCCTGAACGGCGTATTGTGAGCACGTTGGGTAATAAATGCAGGCGTCAGGCAATAAGGGCGAAATAACCTGTTGATATATGCGAATAGGAGCGATGGCAACACGTCGCAAAACGTGATTGCTCATCGCTCCTCCCCGGCAACGCCGGCGCGTTTCATAAGCGAACGCAATGCCTTGTCCATCTCCTGCGGCGAGGAAACCCTCGTCTTGGGAGTCGCGAACAAGATGATGTCATAACCCGCAACGGGAAATCCACGGCTGCGGGCGGCCTCGCGCATCACACGCTTAGATCGGTTGCGCACGACAGCACAACCGAGTCGTTTAGCACCAACGAAGGCGACCCTTCCGGAGTCGCCTTCGCCAACCGATTCACATATGGTCATTCGAATCAGAGGGTGATTGAAACGACGCCCCTGACTGAACACATGCTCGAAATCTTGCCGAGACTTAATAGTCTTCATGCGAGATGTGTGTATCGCTGCTAGACAGTGAGACGCTTGCGGCCCTTGGCGCGACGACGGGCGAGCACGGCACGACCACCCTTAGTGGCCATACGGGCACGGAAGCCATGGGTCTTGGCACGCTTACGCTTATTAGGCTGATACGTACGCTTCATCTTAAGTTCCTCCTGCTGCATTTCGAGTGTCCGCGGGGGCGCGGACGCAGATATAGACACGTGAGCTTGAAGATTGTAGGGAAATCAATGTTCAAATGTCAAGAAATCAAAGGTGAAAGGTTGCAAAGAGTACACGGTTCCCCCATAAGCAGAACCGGCATTTGAGGCAGCAGGCAACTTTTCACGAGATTTCATCGAGTTTTCAACAGGTCATGTTGGAAATGTTGAGAACTTTTCGTCCGTTTTCCAAAGTTTTCAACAGGTTTTGAAAACTTGTCGAAAGATGAGAAACATTGCGTGGTGAGCTACTATTTGTTCAAAAACCTTTTGAAAGATTGCGAGCGGCATGTCTGACGACTTCTACACCATGGTCGATTCCGGTGATCCGGCACCCGACAACGAGCACATCACCGGCGTGCGCGAAGAACGCAACGAGAGCGAGCAGGTCACCGCACAAGCACCAAAGGCCATGTATGCAGCGCGCATCGCGGTCTACGACGACATGCTGTCGACACCACGTGTCATCGTCATCGAGCCGCAAGACGTCCGTACCTACCTGGAAGAGACAACTAACACCGTCTACCAGTGCATGAAAGAGCAGGGAGGACGCATCTCGCTGATGG
Source organism: uncultured Collinsella sp. (assembly GCA_905202145.1). Taxonomy (GTDB): domain Bacteria; phylum Actinomycetota; class Coriobacteriia; order Coriobacteriales; family Coriobacteriaceae; genus Collinsella. The sequence continues at coordinate 3,632 of CAJKQY010000022.1, read as the reverse complement.
TTATCCGCGAGATTGTCGAAAACTTTATCCACGCGCATTTTGCAGAGCCCATCATCTCGATTCTCGACGGTGGCGATACCATCCGCTTTGCCGATCAGGGTCCGGGCATCGACGACAAAGAGCATGCCTTCGATTTTGGCGTAACCAGCGCAAACAGCAAGATGAAACGGTATATCCGCGGTACCGGCGCCGGGTTTCCCATGGTACAGGAGTACTTGGAAAACGCCGGCGGCGCCGTCTCCATCGAGGACAACATGGGCAACGGCACCGTCGTGACGGTAAGCCTGAACCCCAAGCGCGTGCAGGAAATCGAGCGTGCTGGCGGGCGCGGGGCAGCCGTGCGACCCGAAGCAGAGCAGCAGGCATATCCCATGCCGGGCTCCTTCACGCAGCAACCCGCAGCGATGCAACAGGCGCAACAGCAAATGGCCCCCATGCAGCAGCCTGGCATGGCCCCCATGCAAGATCCCCAGGCACCCTCGGGCGCGATTCCCCAGAACATACCCGATGCAAGGCCAGCGATGGGCCAGGATGCGGGAACCTTACAGCAGATGGCGGGCGCATCGGCCGCACAGCAGATGTCCTATCAACCGAACCCGCAAGGGTATCCGGCTCAATACGCGCCGCAAACGGGATATGCGCAGGCATACCCCCAGCAATACCCGCTGGGATACCAGCAGCCGTACCAACAGATGCCCCAGGCGCAGTACAACCCATGGGCCCAGCAGATGCCTCCGCAGCCTTACCAACAGTGGCCGCAAAGTTTTCAACAGCAGCCGCTGCCCATGCAGAGTTCTCAACAACCAGCAGCTCAAATGATGTATCCTAATGCGGCGAATCAATATGCACAGCCGCAGCAAGACGTATTTGTGAGCGAGCGCGGCGAAGCGGCACTGGGCTATCTGGCTCAAAACCAAGAGTGTGGCGCAACCGACCTGGCACGAGCGTTTGGAAACTCAGCGCCCACGTGGTCGCGAACGCTCAACGACTTGGCACAGGCCGGCTTGATAATCAAACATGGCCAGAAATATCATCTGACCGAGATAGGTAGCGCTCGCGTGCGAGCCCAAAGTTAAGGAACGGGAGAAACAGTGGACGAGGAAGCAAGCATCATCCTGGGGGATGCCATCGCCTTTTGTCAGCGCGACGGCCAAGATGCACGCCTCATCAATATGCTGGGACAATCGCGCGCCGTGAGTTTAACCGAGGACACTCTGACGATTGAGGCCCCTTCACGCTTTGCCATCGCTCAGCTCAAAAAGCATCAGCCGACCATCGAGGCGTACCTAGAAGAGATCGCCTTTGCACCGATTGCGCTCAATATCGTGGCACCGCAAGGCGCCTCGGCAAATACGGCCCCGGTCACTCACCCGGTAGCGACCGACGCTGCAGCGGCAACGCCGGTGCCCGAGCCTCGACGCGACGATGTTTCCCGTGAAACCATGGCACCGCAGCCGACCGCTTCGGTCGCACCGGCGGCAGAGCCAGCCCCCTCGCCTAACCCGACCGCCACGCATATGCCCGTCGCACACGAGGCGACACCCGGCGAGGAATCGGGCATTGCAATCAAAAACACGTTGTCCGCCGACGATTTCCGCCGCATGATGACCCAAATGAATGGCAGGCCACCGGCGAAAAGCGCAAGTTCGCCCGCAGCGCCGGCAGCACCTTCGGCGGCGGCCCCGGCGGCAGTCGAGAAAAACGCGGACGGGGCACCTCTCGCAGCGAATTCGAAATTCACGTTTGAAAACTTCGTCTTCGGACCGGAGAACAGTCTTGCCTACCGATCGGCGCTCAAATTCGCTATGCTTGCAGACACGCCCGGTGCCTGCACATCGCTGTTCATCTACGGAAAATCGGGCCTGGGCAAGACGCACCTGCTGCTCGCCATCAAAAACGAGCTGGCAGAGAAATCGCCCGAGATCAAAGTGAAGTACGCCAACTCGCAGGCATATCTGGACGACTTGATGACGGAGTTCGACCGCCAAAAGAAGAGCAATGCCCCCATTATGCAGGCGTACCACGGCGTCGACGTGCTTATCATCGATGACATCCAGAACATCATTGGCAAGCGCGCGAGCGTGGATTACTTCTTCCAGTTGATGGACGAATTTATCCGCAACAACAAGAAGGTCGTGATCGCCGCCGACCGCGCTCCCAAGGACCTTAATATGGACGAGCGCCTGACCAGTCGCTTTAATGCCGGTCTGCTGTGCCTGGTGGCGGAGCCCAGCTACGAGATGAAGTACAAGATTTTGCAGCGTTATTACGAGAACACGATCGCCGCCGCGCCCGAGGCGGGCAACGACTCGCTGCTGGCGGCCTACGGGGGCGACGGCGGACATCTGACCGACGCGCACTTTAAACACATGGCCGAGGTCTCGGGCACCAACATTCGCGAGCTCGAGAGCTTTTGCGAGCGTTGTGCCGGCGAAGCGGGCGATCGCGAGCGCGAGGGCGGGGAGCTCACCTTTGACGACATCGACGCCATCGCCAACCAGTACTTCGACACATCGGCCAAGAAGATCAATGTGCAGACGGTCCAGTCCGTCATCGAGGAGCAATACGGTGTGACGCACGAGGAGCTCATCGGGCCTCGCCGCAACGCCAATATCGCCAAGGCGCGCCATATCGCCATCTACCTGGCGATCGAGATGTGCGAGATGACGACGACGGCCGTGGGCGCCGAGTTTGGCAATCGCAACCACTCGACCGTCAGCACGAGCTACAAAAAGGTTCAGAAGATGATTCAGGAAGACCGGACTGTTACCGAAGACCTCAAGTCGCTGCGCGATAAAATTACACTGCGCTCGTAGGTAAATAGACACACCTGTTGAAAACTTGTCGAAACGACGGTTATAAGGTGTCGAAAACTCGAGCCGCGGTGATGAAAAGTTTTGCGCAGGTTTTGAACGTGGAAAACATACCCGGTTGCACACAGGTTCCTGTCGATTCTCTTTTTAGGGCTGACCTGCACTTTTAGGAGTAATCAACAGTTTCGTCAGTATTATTACTATTATTAAGATATTTATATCTATAGAAAGGTATTAAAAGATGAAGTTCACCGTCAGCCAGAGCTCGCTTACGCAAGCCATCGGCGTCGTTATGAAAGGCGTCGCTTCGGCATCCACCCTCCCCATTCTGTCGGGCGTGCTCGTTAAGGCACAAGACGGCATCTTGGAATTCCAGACCTCCAACTACACCATCTCGATTCGTCACCGCATTGCGGCTCATGTCGAAGAGGAGGGCGAGATGGTGATTCCCTGCAAGATGCTCTCAAACATCACCAAGACCCTTCCCGATGCCCCGGTTACCTTTGAGCTGTCCGAGCGTCAGGTTTTGATTGGCTGCGAGAAGAGCTCTTTCCGCCTCAACACACTCGATGCCAACGACTTTCCCGAGTTCCCGGCATACGCTATCGAGAGCGCCGTCGAGCTGCCGACCGATATTCTGTCCGAAATGGTAAGTCGCGTATGGCGCGTCACCTCGACTGACAAGGCCCGCCCCATCCTGGGTGGCGTGCACATGAAGGTCGAGAATAATACCGTGCGCCTGGTCGCGACCGACTCCTTCCGACTGGCCGTGTGCGATACGCAGGTCGAGACCTCGACCCTCGAAGGTTCCTTTGAGCT
>CAJKQY010000021.1:0-24099 GCA_905202145.1 uncultured Collinsella sp. | reverse complement strand
TCGCCTACGTGATCGTCGCGCTCTTTAAGGGCGAGGCCTCCAAGATCAAGCCGCTCATGTGGATCGCAGCCCTCGCCTTCCTCGTCTACTTCTTTGTAGCGTAGCGGCAAAGCTGCCAAAGCAGAACACCAAAGCGCGGAGTCGCATCGAGCGGCTCCGCGCTTTTCTTTTAAAGCCAGGCGACGCACGGACGCGCGATGTATTGCTTCCCAAGTTTTGGACATTTTGCCCTCCAAACGGCACTACCGCCGGCTACATCCTGCAGATATGCTGGGCGTAATCGCATAGGCCCTATGAGGATGGGAGTAACCATGGCCGCTTTGTTCACGACCCCCAAGCGCAATGACAAAACCTCAGGAGCCCATTTTTCCGAGCCCGACGTGCGCCGTCGCACGCTGCTCGCACACGGCAGCTGGCGCCGCGTGACCCGCCGCATCGTCGTGGGCGCCGTGTGCGCGCTCACGGCAAGCTCGCTGCTCATGCCGAGCGTCTCGCTCGCGGCCGAGCGGGTCAACGTCGGCGACACCTGGTATGAAGCTGGCGCCGCGGTAGGCGACGAGGCGGGCACCTGGAGCTGGGACGGCGCCGACGATATGAAGCTCAACGGCTATAACGGCGGTGCAATCAATGCTGCAGGCAAGCTCAACATTGCGTACGAGGGCAAGAACACCGTGAAAACCGAGCCCGATTACACCGGAGCCGCCATCAAAGCGCAGGATGGCACTAACCAGATAGCGGAGTTGAACATAACGAGCTCGAATAGCACGGATGAGCTCAATGTGACAGCCGAGGCCGATGCAATTAAATCCACAGGCGACCTCTCCATTTCTGGCCCAGGCACTGTGAACACCACGAGCACTACTTCCGACGGAATTGAGGCAAAGGGCGACCTCTCTATCACGGGCTCGGGCACCGTGAATGCAACGGGCGGTACCGAAGGTATCCAATCCAAGGGCAAGACCACCATCGATTCCTCTGGCACCGTGATCGCTAAAGGAGGCGAAGGTTACGGCGTCGCCGCGGGCAGTGACCTCATCATCAAAGGCGGTGGCAAGGTAGAAGCAAGCTCGATGGAAGAAGCGGCGATTTGGACTAAAGACGGCAACATCGACATCTCGGGCGGCAGCCAGGTTAAGGCAAACTCCGAGGGAGATCTTGCCGTCGACACTGAGGGTAGTCTCGCGGTCACGAACGCCTCCCTTGACGCAAGCGGTGTTGAATATGGTGTCTATGCCTACAAGGGCGTTACGCTCGATCACGCGACCGTGACGGTCCGCACAAGCGCGAGCGGCGGCCAGGCCATCGCCCTCATCACTGACGGGGACGACATCGTCATCAAGAATGGTTCCATCGTGGACGCGTTCGCGGAAGGCAGATTCTCGGTTGCAATCTCTACCAGAAACCACCAGCCAAACGTCGCTGGCGGCCACATCTATATCAGCGACTCCGTTGTTAAGGCTATAGCCCGCTATGTCGAGACCGGTGGCGATGGCCCCGATCACTACAGCAACGACCAAAGCGGCGGGGTCGTCCCTGAGCCTAGGGGTCTGAACATCGGTATCTTCGCCCAGACCTACGAGGGCATCACGCCCGCGAGTATCTCGATCGTCCGCAGCAAGCTCACGGCCGAGGGAGACACGGCGGCAATCTTCGCTCTTGCCATAAGCGAGGATGGCAAGGCGATCGGTACCATCAAGATCGAAGGCGCTCCCATCCAGACGCCCGCAGGCGGCAAGATCATTAACTATTACAACGAGGAAGAGTACGGCCCCAGCATCTCCTACGAGGCAGGTCAAACCATCGGCACGGGCGACGCCACGATCCACTCCCCCTATGACGCCGTTGTCTCCAAGAGCACGGTCATCGTGCCTCCCGAGGAGATCAAACCCGAGGAAAAGCCCGGCGAGACCAAGCCTGAGGGTTCCAAGTCCGAGGGCACGAAGACGACCAAGACCGTTGCAGTTGCAACCACGGGAGCCAAGACCACCGGCAAGCTCGCGGCAACCGGCGACGTCTCGAGCGCAGCCATCGTGGCAGCCGCCCTTGCAGGAACAGCCGCCATCGCCGCGGGCGCCGTGGTGAGCCGCAAGCGCTCGTAAACACTTTTTCGCACGGGACGGGTGGATCGCGGCCCTTGCCTTCCTCGTCTACTTCTTCGTAGCGTAAGGGCAAGGCTGCAAAAGCTGAACAATAAAGCGCGGAGTCGCCATGCGGCCCCGCGCTTTTCTTTTAGCGCCGGTCCCTGCGCCGGCGTGCGGCCTATTTCTCCCCCATTTTGGCCATTTTGCCCTCCAAACGGCACTACCGCCGGCAACATCCAGCAGATACGCTGAATCTAGTCGTATAGGCCCTATGAGAACGGGAGCAACCATGGTAGCCTTGTTCACGACCCCCAAACGCAATGACACTACCGCCGGAACCCATGTTGCCGAACCCGACGTTCGCCGTCGCATAGGACTCGCGCACGGCAGCTGGCGCCGCGTGACGCGCCGCATCGTCTCGGGCGCCGTGTGCGCGCTCACGGTGAGCTCGCTGCTCATGCCGAGCGTCTCGCTCGCAGCGGAATGGGTCAAGGTCGGCGGCAACAAGTACAACACCGCGGCGAGCGACGAGGCCGGTACCTGGTCGTGGGACGGCGCCGACGACTTGAAGCTCAACAACTATAACGGCGGCGAGATCCAGGCCGCAGGCAAGCTCAACGTGAATTACTCGGGAACCAACATCGTCACTGCCGAATGGATCGAAAGCATCAACGTTTCTCATGGCACTAACGAGAATGCCGAGCTCAATATCCAAGGCGACGAGGGCGGCACGCTCAGCGTGACATCTACTGAGGACGCTATCCTCTCCACGGGTAATATCAACATCGACGGAGCCGGATCCGTCAACGCCACGAGCACTGGGTTTGATGCCATCAATGCCGGAGGTGATCTCGCTATCAAAGGTTCGGGCAACGTCAACGCCACGGGTGCATCGGATGGCATCAGGGCAAACGGCAATATCACGATTGACGACAGCGGAGCCGTCACCGCCAGGGCTACCAAGGACAAGGGTATTGGAGCCGACAAGAACCTCACCATCAAGGGTGGCGGGACGGTCGAGGCAAGCTCAGCCGATGGTGAGGCCCTTTGGAGCGGCGGCAATATCAACATCTCGGACGGCAGCCAGGTCGAGGTAAGCTCCGAGAAAGACGCTGCCGTCGAGGCCAAGGGCAGCCTCGCAGCCACAAACGCCTCCCTCAACGTAAACGGTGTTGAATATGGCGTCTATGCCCACAAGGGCATCACCCTCGATCATGCAAACGTGACGGTCCGTGCAAGTAAAGGCAGATACGGTGGCGCCAACGCCCTCTTCACCTACCAGGACGACATCGTCGTCAAGAACGGCTCCACCGTGGACGCGTTTGCGGAAGGCGAGGTTTCGGCTGCATTCTCCACCAGAAACGATCGACCCAACGAGAAGGGCGGCCACATCTACATCAGCGACTCCGTTGTCAAGGCCATAGCCCGCTATGTCGAGAACGGCGACGGCCCCATCCCCTACAGCGAAAACCAAGATGGCGAGACGAGGCGCGAACCCCAAGGCGAGAACATCGGCATCATCGCCCAGACCAGCGAGGGCGTCACGCCCGCAGTCATCTCGATCATCCGCAGCAAGGTAACGGCCGAAGGAGATACAGCGGCAATCTTTGCCCGTGCCATGAGCGCTGACGGCAAGACAATCGGCACCATCAAGATTGAGAACGCCGCCATCCAGACGCCCGAAGGCGGCAAGGTCATTGACTATCGCAAGCTCCGTGACGGCATCTACGAGGCAGGCCAAGCCATCGGCACGGGCGACGCCACGGTCGACTCCCTCTATATCAAAGCAGTCGCCAAAAGTACGACCATCGCACCTCCCGAGGTAGCCAAGCCGGAAGACCCCAAGCCCGACGAGACCAAGCCCGCAGAAAGCAAGCCCGCGGAGTCCAAGCAGAACCCCAAGCCTGAGGGCTCAAAGCCGACCAAGGCCGTTGCGGCTTCAACCACGAAAGCCAAGACTACCGGCGTGCTCGCGGCAACCGGCGACACCTCGGGTGCGGCCATCGTGGCAACCGTCCTTGCGGGAACAGCCGCTATCGCCGCAGGCACCATGGCGAGCCGTAAGCGTTTTTAGACGCCTCTGCGCACATGGCAGCTCCCGCGAAGGCCCCGAGCCCCAGCACCGTTTAACAACGCCACCGCCGAGCTCCCCTCCGGCGGTGGCGTTTTCCATATGCGTCCGCAGGGGATGCACGAGATTGTCTTTGGTCTAGCCCAACCGGCATACGCTGGCGTGCGACAATTGGGGCTGCCGATATCACAACACTGAGAGAAGCCCGTCATGGAAGCGCATCAAAAGCAGATAACCGTTTATTCGAATCATACGGAAAGCGCGCCTGTCATCTACCTTCCTGTGGTCGTGGGCGACGGCAGCGAGGTTTATAAGTGTTGCCGAGAGCTCGACTGTCCGCCATTCGCCCTCGTCACCATTGGCGGGCTCGATTGGAATCGCGAGCTGAGCCCCTGGGCATGCGACGGGACCGTACGCGATGCCGAGCCTTTCGGCGGCCAAGCTGCCGATTTTCTTGATGAGCTGCTGAATCAGATAATCCCCCAGGTCGAGTCGTCGCTTCCTCAGCCGCCCACCCGGCGCGGCATTGCCGGTTACTCGCTCGCGGGCCTCTTCGCACTCTGGTCCCTCTGGCAAACCGACGCCTTTGACCGCGCCGCGAGCGCATCGGGGTCGCTATGGTTTCCCGACTTTGTCGACCGTGCCAGCACGGCCCCTTTTGCCGGCAGCCCGCAAGCCGTCTACCTGTCACTCGGCAAAAAGGAAACCAAGACGCCCAACCGCATGATGCGGCATGTACTCGACGACACACGCGCGATGGAAGCGTTGCTCGTCGAGCGCGGCATTCCAACAACGCTGGAGCTCAACCCCGGCAATCACTTTGCCCAAACCGACTTACGCATGGCCCGCGGCATCCACTGGATACTGACACATTAAAAATGGTGCCCACACGCATATACGCATGGGCACCATATCTTGTTTTAGCTGAACGCAGCTGCTACTCAGCAGCCTCCTCAAGCTCGGAGACATCAAACTCAAAGTCGTTACCCGGCAGGATGGCGTTGAGCACAATGCCCACCAGTGAGCCCACGGCAATGCCGGACAGCGAAATGGTCACGCCGCCCAGCTCCAACACGATGGCGCCGGCGGTGCTGTACGCGATGCCGAGCGAAAGCACGAGCACCAGCGCGGCAACCAGCACGTTGCGGTTGTTCTGGAAATCGACCTGGTTCTCGATGAGGTTGCGGACGCCCACAGCGCTGATCATGCCGTAGAGCACGAGCGACACACCGCCGATCACACACGCCGGCATGGCCGCAATGACAGCCGCGAACTTGGGGCAGAACGAAAGCACGATGGCGCAACACGCGGCAATTCGAATTACGTGCGGGTCGAACACGCGCGTCAGGGCGAGCACGCCGGTGTTCTCACCATACGTAGTGTTGGCCGGAGCGCCAAAGAGCGAAGCCAGAATCGTGGCAAGGCCGTCGCCGAGCAGCGTGCGATGCAGACCGGGATCGGCAATGTAGTTGCGCTCGCAAGTCGAACCGATAGCAGAGATATCGCCGATATGCTCGATCATGGTCGCGAAGGCCAGCGGCATGATGGTGATGATGGCCGTCGTGGCAAGACCGCTATCGAACTGCGGCCCAAAGAGTGCAAACACGGTGTTGTCCCACACGATGGGCAGACCGACCCACGGAGCGGCGGCAACGCCCGAGAAATCAACCTCGCCCAGCGCAGCCGCAACGGCATAGCTCACCACAACGCCCAGCAAAATCGGCACGATCTTGACCATGCCGCGGCCCCAAATGTTGCAGATGACGATAACGGCAACGCCAATGACAGCCACAAGCCAGTTGGTCTGGCAGTTAGCAATAGCGGAACTTGCCAGGATCAGACCGATGGAAATGACGATAGGGCCAGTCACCACGTCTCGCACGCGCCGCCACCTGCAAACACTAGCGCTATTTCCAAACGCGCTCGGCAATGCGCTTGACCAGCGCGATCTTTGCCCATTGCTCATCCTCGGTCAGCTTGTTGCCAATCTCGCAGCTGGCAAAGCCGCACTGAGGCGACAGATACAGGTTCTCGAGCGGCACGTACTTTGCGGCTTCACGGATGCGCTCGACGATAACATCCTCGTTCTCGAGCTCTGCCGCCTTGGTGGTTACCAAGCCCAGCACGACCTTCTTGCCCGGGGCAACGTACTTGAGCGGCTCAAAACCGCCGGCGCGCGGCGTATCGAACTCCAGGTAAAATGCGTCGACATCCTCGTTTGCGAACAGGTACGGCGCGATGGGGTCATAGCCGCCCTCGAAGGCATAGGTAGAGTGGTAGTTACCACGGCACACGTGCGTGTTAATGACCAGGTCGTCGGGCTTGCCCTCGATGGCGGCGTTGTTGAGCGCCACGCCCAGCTCGCTTACCTTCTGCAGGTCGACCGGGCTCATGCCGGTCTTTGCCACGAAATCGGTATCGCAGTAGATGCCCCAGGTGCAGTCATCAAACTGGATGTTGCGGCAGCCTGCTGCGTACAGGTCGGCAATCACCGTGCGATAAGCGGCTGCAATGGCGTCGGCAAGTTCCTCATCGGTCTTGTAGACGGCGCGCAGACTCTCCTGCTGGCCATCGCAGCGATCGAGCGTGACCTCAGAGAACGTCTGGATAGGCGCCGGGATGGTCTGGCGTGCAACGTGGCCCTCCCCCTCGAGCGCCTTGACAAACTTAAAGTGCTCGACGAACGGATGGTTCTCGCCGCTAATGGGACCGGTCACCACGGCGGTGTCGGCGGTAGTCTCCTCATCGTGGAACATATAGCCCGTGCGCGAGGTACGACGCTCAATACCGCTGAGTCCCCACATAAAATCGAGGTGCCAGTAGCTGCGGCGAAACTCGCCATCGGTGATAACCTGCAGGCCGGCGGCCTTCTGCTTGTCCACCAAATCGCGAATGGCATCGTCCTCGACGGCCTTAAGGCCGGCGGCGTCGAGTGTGCCCGCGGCATAGGCGGCACGTGCATCCTTAACAGCCCGTGGACGAAGAAAACTGCCGACGATATCGGCGCGAAACGGCGCGTTCGGTTGAATCAAAGTGCTCATAGATATCTCCCTTTGCATTGGTTGCTTTACCGAGACAGAGTATGAGCGCTCATGTGGCCATCGTAAAATATATGTTTATAACAGTTTGATATAGATGTTTCCTATATCAGTCTGGACTGCCATAAAGAGACTTGAACCGTGCGGAGCACAGCACCCTAGATATGCTGACGAATCGCGTCGATATAGGCCCGACCGTAGCGCGTGAGCGTCGTGTTCTTGCGCGTGATGATGCCGATCTCCATGTACTCATCCACATCGAGCGGAATCGAGATAATGCCGGGGCCGTTGAGTTCGTGGCTAATCACGCCCGAGCACACCGTGTAGCCGTTGAGGCCCATGGCCAGGTTGAACAACGTCGCACGGTCGCGCACGCGGATATTCTTGCGGCGCTCAAACGTCGAGGTCAGTTCCTCGGAATAGTAAAACGAGTTGTAGCTGCCCTGCTCGTAGGACAGGAAGGGATAGTCCTCCAGGTCCTCGAGCGTCACGCTGGAGCGGCCCGCCAGCGGATGGTCTGCACACACAAAAACGTGCGGTGTGGCGCAGAAGAGTCCTTCGAACACGAGCTCGTTGGCCGCCAGCATGCGCTCGATGACCTCGCGATTGTGCTCGGACAGGTACAGGATGCCGAGTTCGCTTTTCATATGCGCGACGTCCTCGATAATCTCGTGAGTCTGCTCCTCGCGCAGGGTAAAGTCGTAGCGCGCGGCATCGAACTCACGGATCACATCGACAAACGCGTTGACGGCAAAGGAATAATGCTGACAGCTCACACTAAAGTGCGGCACCTGCTCGGATGCGCCCTTGTACTTACCTTCGAGCAGATCGGCCTGGTCAAGCACCTGTCGCGCGTAGCCCAAGAAGGTCTCGCCTTCCTCGGATACAACGACACCCTTGTTAGTGCGCTCAAAGATGCGCACACCCATCTCGTTTTCGAGATCGCGGATCGATGCGGTAATCGAAGGCTGCGACACAAAGAGCCGGCGCGAGGCCTCGGTGATGCTGCCGCATTCGGCAACTTTGACGACATACCTGAGCTGCTGAAGCTTCATGGCTTTCTCCCTAGACGTTCGTGACGTCGAAACCCGTCGCATCCATCTGGCGCATAAACGGCGGCATCTCCCCCGTCGCGGCGCAGGCGGCAATCTGATGCAGAGCCCCGGCGACCGCATCGTCCGCCGCAGCGCCGATATGCCAGCGCGCGGCAGCCGTGACGGCCTCGTTGGCATTGGCGACTGCAACGGAGTTGGGAACGGCATCGATCATGGGCAGGTCGTTATCGGAATCACCGAATACGGCCACCTCGTCGGGCGTCAGGTCCAAAGCGCGCGCCAGCTCCAGCGCAGCGCAGCCCTTGTCCCAACCAGCCGGAAGGATGTCGAACAGGCGCACTCGGTTGTTGGGAAACACAAGCGAGAGTTCCGGCACCTCGGCGGCAACGCGCTCACGCAGCTCGGCAAGCTCTTCGCGCGAGCGGGCGCTCCAGATATTCGCCTTGAACACCGGCGCGTCATCGACAACAGGACGGCACGGGGCCTCTTCGCCTTTGAGCCACGCGTTGCCGCCCGACTCCATGGCGCGACGAACGCGCTCGGGATCACTCGTCACGCAATAGGCATCGTTGCCCCAAAAGTCATCGCCCAGGCTATAGACCTTCAGATAGGTATCGTCGGTCTCTTGCTCAAGATAGTCGGCAAGGCGCATGAGGACACCGTTGTCGCTCGCACGGGAGGCAACAACCTCGCCGTCGACAAACATCACCTGGCCGTTACAGAACGCACCGGTCGAGAAGCACTCGGAACGATTTTTGAACATCCAGCCCATCGCGGACGGCTGGCGACCTGAAACCGGGCCAAAGTGCAGACCCGCCGCCTGCATGGCATGAATGCCCTCGATGGCGTAGTCGCTGGCGCCGTCATGCCCGGCTGGAATCAGCGTATCGTCCATATCGGTCAGCACAAGTTTAATCATAAGGCCCCCATTCGTATCGGTCCTACCTATTGTAACGACCTGCCAAAATAAACCTGTCCCTTTTTGGCAGGTGCGTTAGTATAGGGAACAACAGATTCGATGCGGGAGTGCCGGCGGTGCAAACCACAAGGCTGAGAGGGCATGGGGCCCAATCCTTTGAACCTGTCAGTTAATGCTGGCGTAGGGAGCATGCCGCCTTTACAGGGGCGCTGTCTATGCACAGCGCCCCTTTTCTATGCCAAGGAGGCATGTGCAGTGATTGATTCGGAACAGCTTAAGCAACATATGGTCAAGGCCGTGGAGGAGATTCGCGCTACCAATCCGATGGCCGGCTCCATCACCAACACGGTGACGATCGACTTTGTCGCCAATGCGCAGCTCGCCGTGGGCGGTTCGGCCGCCATGGTCTATCTGCCCGACGAGGGCGAGGCGCTCGTTGCCGGCGGCGGCGCCATCTATCTCAACATGGGCACGCTCTTCCCCATCTACGAGCAGACGATTCCCCGCGCGGCCAAGGCGGCACATGACGCCGGCAAGCCCTGGGTGCTCGATCCGGTGGGTCTGGGCATCGGTAGCCTGCGCACCCAGCTGGTAAACGAGCTCAAGCAGTACAAGCCCGCCATCGTACGCGGCAACGCCTCCGAGATCATCGCACTCGCCGGCCTGTGGGGTCTTGAGGGCGAGGCCGCCGACCTGAGCCGTGTACGCGGCGTCGACACCACCGATACGGTCGACGCCGCCCGCGATGCTGCCGTGGCGCTCGCCCGCTACACCGGCGGCGCCGTGGTCGTCTCGGGCGAAGTCGACCTGATCACCGACGGCACGACCGTGGCCAAGTCCCACGGCGGCAGCCCGCTCATGTCCAAGATCACCGGCTGCGGCTGCTCGCAGGGCGGCGTGCTGGCCGTGTACGCCTGCGCCGCCGACCCGTTTACGGCAGCCGTCTGCGGCACCGCCGTCTACAACGTGGCCGGCACGCGTGCCGCCGCTGTCGCCGACGCCCCGGCAAGCTTTAAGGTCGCCTTTATCGACGAGCTCTACCGCGCAACCGCCCAGGACATTGCCGATAACCAACTCGAGCTCGAGGAGGCATAGGCCATGTCCGATCCCGCAACCAATACCGGCATGAACACGCTCGTCGCTGTGGCCATCGCCCCGTGCGGCACCGGCGATGAGCTGTCCGCCGAGGTCGCCGAGGTCGTGCGCGTCATTCGCGAGAGCGGCCTTCCCAACCGCACCACCTCGATGTTCACCGAGATCGAGGGCGACTGGGACGAGGTCATGCAGGTCGTACGCGACGCAACCTTTGTGTTGGCGAGCAAGGGCATCCGCACCGAAATCGTGCTCAAAGCCGATATTCGTCCCGGATTTACCGACACCATGACCGGCAAACTCGAGCGCATGGAAGCGCAGATCAAAAAGCAGGAGGAAGCACGATGAGCATCCGCGACAACCTTGATATCTCGGCCTATCTGGTACTCGGCCCCGAAAACACGCTGGGACGTCCCGTGGGCGATGTGGTGGCCCAGGCGCTCGACGCCGGCTTTACCTGCATTCAGGTGCGCTCCAAGGTGGCAAGCGCCCGCGAGATCATTGCGCTGACCGGCGACGCCGCACAGGCAATCGCACAGGCCGGCAAGACCGGTCAGGTCGCCTTGCTGATCGACGACCGCCTGGACTGCGTACTCGCCGCGCGCGAGCAGGGTATTGCTGTCGACGGCGTGCACGTGGGCCAGAGCGATATTCCCGTCGAGGTCTGCCGCAAGCTGCTGGGCCCCGATGCCATCGTGGGCCTTTCGGCCCGCTGCGAGGAGATGCTCGAGTACGTCAAGACCGCCGACATGAGCCTGGTCGACTACCTGGGCATCGGCCCGCTCCACGAGACCGAGACCAAGCGCGACTGCGGACGCGCAGCCGATGGCTCCATCATCACCAAAAGCTTTGAGGATCTGGCCGCACTCCACGCGGCAAGCCCCGTGCCCATCGTGGTGGGCGGCGGCGTCAAGACGGCCGACCTGCCGCAGCTCAAGGCCACCGGCGTCGACGGCTTCTTTGTGGTGAGCGCCGTCTGCAGTGCCGACGACCCCTACGCCGCCGCCAAGGAGCTTGTCGAAACCTGGCAGCAGGCATAGGCTCAGGCCGAGCAGTTGCTCCGCAGCCTCATATCTTCAATAACGGAAAGCGCATCCCAGTTTGGACGTTCTGGGATGCGCTTTCCGCATGCGACCCTTACCCCGCCAGATACGCTTCCAACGCCGGCAAAGTCGCCTCCGCATCGCGGCGGCCGATCTGGTAGATGCGCTCGAGCTCATCGGGCTCGCGGCACAGCGATGGCACCTTCACCGATTCGCTCGGACGCACCACAAAGATATCGCCGGCAGCCTCGCGACGCGCCAGGTCATCGAGCGTGGCATTGTAAACCTCATGCCGATGCTCAAGCGCTGCGACAAAGTCCGGGTAGTGACGGAACACGCGACGCAGCATGGGCATCACGCTGTTGGGCTGCTTCACAAAGCCTGCCGGCTGCGTGAGCACCACGATATTGCGGTCATACCCCTGCGCAAACAGCCATGCACTGGGAATGGAATCAGCCACGCCACCATCCAGATACTTATGCCCGTCAATAGCAACGGGACGCGTCGCCACAGGAATCGCCGACGATGCCCGGATCCACTCGATATCCCGCTCGTCGCCATAGGGCAGGTCGTGGTAGACGGCCTTGCCCGTCTCGATATCGGTGCACACGCACGTAAACCGCATGGGACAGGCGCGATACGCCTCCAGGTCGATGGGATCGCGCTCGATAGGCACCTCGTGATAGGCAAAATCGGCATTGAACATGTCGCCGGTCCGCAGCCAGCTTGCTACACCCGCATAGCGCTTGTCGGCACAATAGGCCTTGTTGTAGCGAATGGCGCGTCCGATCTGGCGCGATTTAAAGTTGTAGCCAAACGCCGCGCCCGCCGAGACACCCACCATATGGTCGCAGGTCAAACCGTGCTCCATCCAAACGTCGAGCACGCCCGCCGTATACATACCGCGGTAGCCGCCTCCCTCGAGCGCAAGCCCCACCGTGCGCGTCATATTTGGCTGTGTCATGCGACCATCTCCGTCCCTGCGTTTAAAACCGGGACAAGTATACCCGTCAACATATATCGTCTCAGTCGCATTTTTATCGGACATCGCATCGTCGCGCTACCATTTGTCGAATAATAGCCGCCCACAGCATGTACACCCATATATAATTCTGCACTGTTGTTTATACTACTCAGCAGTTATCAACAGCGAACATTAGCCGGTAAATTAACCCAACAACGCAGCGAGGCGGGGGCTTGGATACACGCAAAGCGCCGAACAACAACGCGTGTGCACAACGAGCTCGCCCGACGCAATTCGCCCGACCTCAGAAAGCCGCTTACGACATGGATACTGTCAGCAATTACACCGAAACGCTCGAAAAGACCGTTCGCGACCTTCTCGAGCGTCAGGATGATCTGATTAGGACCGCCTTTACCGACCAGCTTACCGGACTTGGCAACCGCGGCGGCTTTGCCCGCTCCCTCGAGGAGCTCTGGGAGCAGGACACCCCCGTTACCATGGCGTTCATCGATATCGACAATCTCAAGCACTGCAACGACGTCTTTGGCCATGACGAGGGCAACCGCTATATCTTGCAGGTAAGCCTCTATCTTAAGCTGTATATGAAAGTAGACGAGGCGGCGTTTCGCATAGGCGGCGACGAGTTTGCCATTCTATCTACGATTGCGACCGAAGACGACCTCGCCGAACGTCTGGAACACTGCCGAACGATCCTGCTCAAAAACAACGATTCCGAGATGCCCCACTCGTTTAGCTACGGAGTGTCACATGCCGACCCCGCCCTGGGCGAAGCTTCCAATCGCATGACGCTCGATGCCGACCATCGCATGTACGACTACAAGCTACGTCATGCCATGCACCTCGATCGACGCAATATCACGCAAGTTCACGCCGACGACTTCGAAATAAGCGATCGAATTTTTGACGCCTTTTCGATGCTCAATGAGGGCCGATATTTCTTTATCGAGAACTTGGACAAACATCGCACCCTTTGGTCACAAGGTGCCTTGCGCGATCTTGGCCTTCCCTCGGAGCACATAGACAACTGTCGCGATTACTGGAAAACGCGCGTCCATCCCGACGACCTTGAGGCCTGCATCAACGACATCGACCAAGTCTACAACGGCACCAAGCACCGTCGCGTCATGCAGTATCGTGTGCGCAACGCCGTCGGCGACTACGTCCTTTGCCGTGCTCGCGGGTTTCGTATCGACGGCGACGGAAATGTCCCCTCGCTCTATGTCGGCGAGCTCGTCAACCACTCACTTGCCGAAACCGTCGACGCCGCCACAGGCCTCGGAACGCAGCGCATGCTGGCCAACGCCATCGACGCCTGCCGCCGCGATCGTTGCGAGACAGGGCTTATAGCGGTGCGCGTTCGTGGCACGACAAAGCTCAACGAGCTCTACGGGGCCGAGGCCGTCGACAACATGCTTGCCGAATACGCAGGCCGCATGCTGTCGATCACTCGCGGCAGGAGCCGGGTCTACCGTTCACGAAGCGTTCAGTTCGTCGTGCTCAGCAACGACCTAGACCACGAGGCATTCGAGCAACTGACCCGCCACCTTAAAGAGGCCGTTTTCGCTCCTGTTCGAATCGCAGGCGACACCATTACTCCCGTCTGCCTTGTCGTCCCGGCCTTTTACGAGCACTTAACCCATCAAGCGACCGCCGTTTTAGGCGAACTCAACCGTCGCCTTCGCACGGCCGGCGGGCTTGTTCCCAACGACAGCCTCCCCATACCTGAGGCTGAGCGCAAAAGCGCCATCGCCGAACGTATCGACTCGCTCACGGGTCTCTATCGACCCAGCGAGTTTATGCGGCGCGCCAACGCTTTTCTCGAGGCAAGACGCGACGGCGCCTGGTGCATCGCCACGGTCGACATGGGCCACATGCGCCTGTTTAACGAATGGTATGGACAGGCCGAAGGCGACCGCCTGCTTGCCGATGTGGGCACGGTCCTCAAGGACATCGAGAATGCCGACATGGGCGTCGCAGGGTACTGGGGCCAAGATGACTTTTGCGTACTCATCCCCTTTAAGCACATCACCGTCCATCAAATCTACAACCGCGTTCGCGAGGCAGTAGCCAGGTATGATGGCGGCGTAGGTTTTTGGCCGTCCATGGGCGTTTACCCCATCGATTCCAATGAGGAGATCACCATCGATGCGCAGGCAAAGGCCATGTTTACCAATCGGCGCGCAAAAAACGACTTTAAGGAGCGCATTGCCATTTTTTGCCCCGAGGAGTACAAGCGCGAAATCGTGTTCAACCGCACGTTAACCGAATTCCAGTACGCGCTGTCAAATGGTCGCATCACGTACTATCTTCAGCCCCAGGTCGATATGGAAACCGGCGAGATTATTGGCGCCGAAGCACTCACCCGCTGGATTAACAAGGACGGCTCTCTCATTTCGCCCGCAACGTTTATCCCCGCACTCGAGGAAAGCGGCTTTGTAGTGACGCTCGACAAATATGTTTGGCAGGGCGTCGCCATGTGGCTCCGCGAGCGCCTCAATCGAGGACTTCGCGTGGTTCCGATTTCCCTCAATGTGTCGCGCGTAGACATTCTTGCCTGCGATGTCGCCGAGCATATGGGGTCGCTCGCCGCCCAGTACAACCTGCCGCCCGAACTCATGCACATCGAGATCACCGAGACCGCCTATACCGGAGAGTCCGAGGCCGTGGATAAGCTGACCGCGGATCTGCACACCCGTGGCTTCTCGACCTACATGGACGATTTTGGCACCGGCCAGTCCACGCTCGCGATGCTCAAGAACGTCAACGTCGACGTCATCAAGCTCGACCGCACCTTTGTGCCCACCGACCGCGATCAAGGCCGCAGCACGCAAATCATTTCATCGATGCTCGAAATGGCGCAGTCGCTCCATCTGCCCGTCGTGGTCGAAGGCGTCGAGACAAATGAGCAGGCGAACATGCTACGACAAATGGGCGCCCGCTACGCTCAGGGCTTCCTCTACTACCGCCCCATGCCGGCGAAGGATTTTGAGGCATTGCTCGATGGTGGCAATAACAACTGATACGCTCGCGCGCAAAACGCCACCGTCGAAGGGGATATTTGTCTCCATTAGCTAACTTATATCCCCAATTCAAACCGAATTGGGGATATGATACAAACCGTTGTTCCGCCCAAGGAGGTTATCCATCATGAACGAGTCGTATCGCCTGGGCGAGCAATCGATTATTGCCTATCTTCAGCGACTTGCGAACGGCGTCTCGACCGCCGAACTCGATGTTGCCGCGCTGCCTGCTGGGCTACGCGCCGTTGGCGAGCAACTGCAAAAGACGCATGCCATCCTGCAACAAGAGCGCCAGCTGCTTGAGCGCAACGCCTATATCGATCCGCTCACCAACTTGGGCAACCGCAACGGATTCGACCGTCACGTCGAGCAACTCTGGCGCAAAGGCGACCCCTTCACCTGCGCCTATATTGACATCGACCATCTCAAGCATTGCAATGATAGGTTTGGCCACGCCGAAGGCAATCGCTATATTCTGGGCATCTGCCGCACGCTCTCCGAAACCATGGAGCACGATGAGATGCTGTTCCGTATCGGTGGAGACGAGTTTGTGCTTATCTCGCTCTCCGCAAACGAGACCGAACTCGAGCAGCGCTTGGAGCAGGTACGTGCCGGGCTGATCGAGGCGAGCTCAGGTGGCAAGGCGCCCATGATCGGCAGCTTTAGCTTTGGCTGCTCGCGCGTCGATCCACTTGCTGGCGACACGCGTCGCCAGATGACGATGGATGCCGATCGCAAAATGTATCGCTATAAGCTTATGCATCGTGTGCAGCAACCGAAAGACGATGACGCGCCGCAACGCCCAATCGTCGATCAGCTTCCCTGCAACGACCGGGTGTTCCAAGCGATCTCCATGAGCTCCGAGACGCGCTATCCGTTTATCCTCAATCTCGATACGGGAGAATCGCAATAGTCGGTTAACGCCGTGCGCGATTTTGACCTGCCCTCCCAGCACCCTTTTAACTCACTCGACATGTGGCTCGCCCGCGTTCATCCCGAGGACCGCGACAACGTACGTACCGAACTCGACATGGTGATAAACGGCACGTGGCACTTCCACTACATGCAGTATCGCGTAATGGATGCCACCGGAAAATACGTGCTTTGCGACTGCACGGGCTACCGCTTGGACGGCACCGATACCGAGCCCGGCATGTATGTGGGCATTATCATCAACCGAAGCTTGGCAGATACGACCGATTCCGTGACCGGCTTGGGCGATATTCACGCCCTGGTCAACGCCATTGGCGAAATGCGTCGCGTGGCGCGCAAGGCGGGGTTGATCGCCATTAAAATCGATGATATCGCTCAGGTCAATGCCCGTTTTGGCTTTGATGCGGGCGACCGTGTTTTGGCAGAATGTGCCGCCTGTCTGGTGGAATGCTCGCGCGGTAAGGGTCGTATGTTCCGCTCGACGGGGCCGATGTTCGTGGCGCTTTTCGACGACTTTGATCCCGAAGAAACCGATACGATTGCAGAGGAAATCGAGCGGTTCCTGGGTTCGCCCGTGCTCTTTGGCCCATTTGAATATCAGCCGCCCATTCGCGTGGCCACGCTCCATCTGGACGGCGTCGACCGTCAGCCCGTTTCGATTTTGAACGAGCTCAAAGCGTTGCTCGGGAAAGCCGTGCAGGTGCCAGGTACCAAACTGGATTAGCACCGCGCCCACACCGCCTCCCCCATCGTGCGATAATCCTCTGCAGAAGTCACCGACAGCAGAGGGAGTTTGTGATGAAGGTTCTTTTGGTCAATGGCAGCCCCAAGGCAAACGGCAACACCGCCCGCGCACTCGCCGAGGTCGCCGAGCAACTCAATGCCGAAGGCATTGATACCGAGGTGTTTCAGCTGGGCACCAAGCCCATTCGCGACTGCATTGGCTGTGGTCAGTGCGGCAAGCTCGATTGCCGCTGCACCTTTGACGATGACGTGGTGAACGAGCTGATCGCTGCCGCCGAGCAGGCAGATGGCTTTGTCTTTGGCTCACCCGTCTACTATGCGCACCCCAGCGGACGCATCCTCTCGGCTCTCGACCGCGCATTCTATGCCGGAGGCAAAGCCTTTGCACACAAGCCGGGCGCTGCCGTCGCCGTCGCCCGTCGCGGCGGTACATCGACCACCTTCGATGTGCTCAACAAGTACTTCACCATCAACCAGATGCCCGTGGTCGCCTCCACGTACTGGAACAACGTGTTTGGTCGCGTGCCCGGCGACGCCAATGGGGACGCCGAGGGCCTTGCCACCATGCGCAACATCGGCAAAAACATGGCCTGGCTCCTTCGCTGTATCGAGGCAGGACAGGCCGCCGGCATCAACGCACCCGAGGCAGATCGAGCAACGACCAACTTCATCAGGTAGAACGGCGGAACAAATACATGAACGTGCAGATTTTTGGCACCAAAAAGTCCTTCGATACCAAGAAAGCACAGCGCTTCTTCAAAGAGCGCCGCATTAAGGTGCAGTTTATCGACCTTAAGGAAAAGGAGATGAGCAAGGGCGAGCTCACGAGCGTGATGCAGGCGGTCGGCGGCATCGACAAGCTGCTCAACCCCAAAGCCAAGGACGAGGAGACACTCGCGCTCATCCAGCACCTCACCCCTAGCCAGCGCTTCGACAAGCTGCTCGAGAACCAGCAGGTTCTAGCCGAGCCCATCGTGCGCAACGGCAAGAAGGCCACCGTCGGTTATTGCCCCGATGTATGGGGAGCCTGGGAGTAGCTTGTGTTATTTGCCGGCGCGTGGGTATAAGAGCAGGCGTTTGGCATAAGATTCAACTGTAAGCCATGTCTAACAAAGGAGGGCACATGCCCAACAAACCCGTGAAGATCATCATGCTTACCGGATACCTCGGTGCCGGCAAGACCACGCTGCTCAACCACATCCTCGCTAACGACGGCGGCATCCGCGCCGCCGTGATCGTCAACGACATCGGCGAGATCAATGTCGACGCCAGCCTTATCGCCGACGGCGGCCTTTCCGAGACCGACGACCTCATCCCGCTCACCAACGGCTGCATCTGCTGCACGCTTTCGGACGACCTGGCCAACCAGCTGCAGGGCATCGCCGATTCGGGCAACTTCGACTACATCATCATCGAGGCATCGGGTATTTGCGAGCCTATCCCCATCGCCTACACCATCTCGAGCTTCTGCGACGAGGCCAAGGTGGGCGGCGAGCCCAAGCTCGCGCTCGACAACATCGTGGCCGTGGTCGACTGCGCCCGCATGTACGACGAGTTCAACGGCGGTCGCGACCTGCTGGCAGAGGATATCGACGAGGACGACATCGAGAGCCTGCTCATCCAGCAGATCGAGTTCTGCTCCACGCTGATTCTCAACAAGACCGATACCGTGAGCCCTGAGCAGATCGCCGAGCTCAAGGCCATCGTGCGCAGCCTGCAGAAAGATGCCGTGATCGTCGAGGCCCAAAACGGCGAGGTCCCCATGGAGGAGCTGCTCGACACCGACCGCTTCGACTTTATGCGCGCCTACAATTCCGCCGCCTGGATCGATGCCATGGAGCATCCCGAGGAGCACGATGACCCTGAGGTGCTCGAGTACGACATCGAGACCTTTGTTTACTCGCGCCGCAAGCCGTTTGACCTGCAGAAGTTCACCGATTTTGTTGAGCAGGAGTGGCCCGACGAGGTCATTCGCGTCAAGGGTCCGTTGTGGCAGACCGGCGATCCGGACATGTGCTACATGTTTGAGCAGGCTGGCCACCAGATGCGCCTGATGGAGAACGGCCTGTTTGTCGACTCGGCGCCCGAGGGCGAGAAGCAGAAGATCATCGACGAGAACCCCGAGATCATGCAGATTTGGGACGACGAGACGGGCGACCGCATGACGAGCCTGTGCATCATCGGCCGTCACATGGACAAGGATGCGCTCATCGCCTCCCTCGATGCCTGCCTGACCGACTGGCACCGCGCCTAGGTTTATCCAAGCGGACATTTTTCCGCTACGTAACCGCCAAACCACCACGAAGGTGCCTGTCCCCTTCGTGGTGGTTTTTCGTTCTGAGCCAAGGAGATTCATGTTCAACATTGTGCTGTATGCGCCCGAGATTCCGGCCAATACGGGCAATATCGGCCGCACCTGCGTGGTTACCGGCGCCCGCCTGCATCTGGTGGAGCCGCTGGGCTTCTCGCTCGACGACAAAACGGCACGTCGCGCCGGCCTGGGCTACTGGCAAAACTTGGACGTGACCACCTATGCCAGCTGGGAGGATTTCCTTGCGCGCAATGGCCTCTCCCCTGCCGACGAACGCCTGCATCTGCTGACCAAAAAGGCACGCCGCACCTATGCGCAGAGCACCTACCGCGACGGCGACTACTTGGTCTTTGGCAGCGAGAGCTCGGGCATTCCCGAGCCGCTGCTCGCCGCGGCGCCCGAGCGCTGCGAGCGCATCCCTATGCTGCGCGATTGCGACTCGCTCGATAACGCCGAGGCCTGGGAAGCCCACGAGGAATCGCTCGGGCATACCGAGGACGGCCACGAAGCCATCCTTCGGCAGGACATCTGCGGCAACTTCGTCAATCCGGACGACTACCGCATCAGCGCACTCAACCTCTCCAACAGCGCCGCCATCGTCCTCTACGAAGCCCTGCGCCAAACAGGCTTTCCGGGAATGTGACAAAGGAACTGTCCCTTTGTCACATTCAAGCGCCGCGCCGATGGCGCACACGCCTAATTGATGCTCTAGATAAAGAGCCTCACTTTTAATCAGAATTAACTAAAGTAAAATGAAGTTAAACGGCGGTGTGAAAGGAGAGCCTTGTGGAATATCTCGAGAACCCGTTTACCCCCAGTTTTGGTGAGGTTCCCGCCCATCTCGCTGGCAGACAACAGATTATTCGGGATTTGGACCGTGCCTTCTTGAGCCAGCGCAGGCGCCCAGAATTGACCTCGATCTTCTCAGGCGCGCGTGGAACCGGTAAAACCGCTCTCATGTCGTCGCTCGCGACAAGGGCGGAATCCCACGGCTGGATAGCCGTAAAGACGACCGCGCTCCCGGGAATGCTTGAGGAACTCGAGTTCGGGGCGAAACGCGCCGCAGCCCATCTCATCGACCCGTCCAACCACTTCGAAGTCACCGGCCTCGGAATTGCACCGCTCGGCAGCATCGAGGTCAATCGTGTCCACGATGCCTCAACCTGGCGTTATCGCATGAGCGACATCATCGACCAGCTCAACGAGGCGGGCACCGGTCTGCTCGTCACGGTTGACGAGGTGGACCCGACACTCGACGAGATGATTCAGCTCGCAGCGACGTATCAGCACTTTGTGACCGATGGGAAACGCGTCGCCCTGCTCATGGCGGGACTTCCCAACAACGTCTCGACGTTGCTGAACCACAAGACGGTCTCGTTCCTTCGCCGCGCCCAACAATATCATCTGGGTCGCATTGCCGACTATGACGTACGCGAGGCCTTGATTCGCACGATCCAGGAAAACGATCGCTTGGCAGATGCTGAGGGAATCGATAGAGCCGTTCGCTCGATCTCTGGTTTTCCCTTCCTATTGCAACTCGTAGGCTACCGTGCCTGGGATCTCACAAGCGATTCGAAGGAGATCTCGTCACGCGACTTTGACCTGGGAATCAAAATCGCGCGCGACGAGATGGACAACCGAATCCTCGCGGCAACCTATCGGGAACTCACTGCAGAGGACAAGCGATTCCTCATCGCCATGCTCGATGACGAGGAAGAGTCCACCACCGCTGACCTTGTCGAGCGCCTTAGGCGTTCGCCGCAGCAGGTCTCCCGCTACCGACGCCGCATGATAGATGCCGGCATCATCGGGGAGCGAGGACGAGGGCTCGTCGCATTTGAATTGCCATTCTTCCGCGACTATCTCTCCGCTCAGTGCGTGAAATAGGCATCAATGAGGCAAAGGGACTGTCCCTTTGCCTCATTGTCTATAGGTAGCGGCCAGTAACGCTCTTGGGACAGGCAGCGATATCCGCCGGCGTGCCGGCGCAGACGATTTGCCCGCCGGCGTCGCCACCGCCCGGGCCCATGTCGATCACATAATCGGCGTTACGGATAAGGTCGAGATCGTGTTCGATCACGATAACCGTGGCGCCCTTGGAAACAAGGCCGTCGAACACACTCAGCAACACCTGAACATCGAGCGGATGTAGTCCGATCGTGGGCTCGTCGAATACGAACACGGCATCGTCCTGCACGCGGCCCATCTCGCTCGCGAGCTTAAGGCGTTGTGCCTCGCCGCCCGAGAGCGCCGGCGTGGGCTCACCGAGCGTGAGATAGCCCAAGCCTAGGTCATGCAAGGTCTGCAAGCGCGCCTGGACTTTCTTGAGTCCCACCGTGGCGTCGAGGGCCTCGTCCACACTCATGTCCATGAGCTGCGGCAACGTAAGCAAGCTCCCGTCCTTGCCCTCGCGATGGATATGCGAGGCGGCCTCGGCGTAGCGCGAACCACGGCATGCCGGGCAGATGATCTCGACGTCGGGCAAAAACTGCACGTCGAGCGATATCGAGCCCGTGCCGTCACACGTAGGGCAGCGCAAGGCGCCGGTGTTGTAGCTAAAGGCGCCCGCCTTGTAGCCGGCTGCCTTAGCCTCGGGCGTACGGGCGAAGGCGCGGCGCAGCTCGTCATGAATGTCGGCATAGGTCGCTACCGTCGAGCGTACGTTGGCGCCGATGGGCGTAGCGTCAATCAGATTTGCGCGGCCAATGCCCTCGGCATCGACCCAACGCACGTGCCCCGGCAAGCGCTCGCCAGCTGCCTGCGCCTTAAGTGCAGGAATGAGCGTCTCGAGCACGAGCGTCGTCTTACCCGAACCCGAAACGCCCGTTACCGCGACAAGGCGGCCGCGCGGGATATCAACCTCGAGCGGCTTGACGGTATGGATGGCATCGGTTGCCATGCGGATATGTCCCTGGTCGAACATTTCGTCGTCAGTCACCTGCGGACGCAAGCGCTTGAGCTCGGCGCGCAAAAACGGCGCGATACGGCTGCCCTGCGATTGCTCGACCTCGTCTACCGTACCAGCGGCGATTACACTGCCGCCGCCTGCTCCGGCAACGGGGCCCATCTCGACCAGATAGTCGGCTTCCGCCAGTACGCGCGTATCGTGGTCGACAACAACCACGGTGTTGCCGTCATCCACCAGATCGCGCATCACGCCCACCAAGCCGTCGACATTGGCGGGATGTAAGCCGATCGAAGGCTCGTCCAGCACATAGAGCACGCCCGTCGATCGGTTGCGCACCACGCGGGCGAGCTGAACGCGCTGGCGCTCACCCGTGGAGAGCGTGGCACCAGCGCGGTCGAGTGAAAGGTAATCGAGACCCAGGTCGACCAGACGACGGGCCACGCTCAAAAACGAATCGCAGATATCCGTCGCCATGGGCCGCATCTCGGGCGGCAAGGATGCGGGCACCCCGCGCACCCACTCAACCGCATCGCCAAGCGTCATGGCCGCGGCCTGCGCCAGATTGATACCGCACACCTGGGGCTGGCGCGCAGCCTCGGAGAGACGCGTGCCGCCGCAATCGCGGCATGCTCCCTCGCGCAAAAAGCGCGCAACGCGTTTGAGGCCCTTGTCGTCCTTAACCTTGGCGAGCGCATTCTCGACGGTATAGACGGCGTTGTAATAGGTGAAGTCGAGCGGCGTGGCACCCTCGCCGTTTTTGGGAACGTAGAGAATGTGCTTCTTAACCGCCGGGCCGTGGAACACGATGTCGCGTTCTTCAGGCGTGAGCTGGTTAAACGGCACATCGGTGCGCACGCCCATCTCGCCAGCCACTTGCTTCATCAGATCCCACATGAGCGTACCCCAGGGAAGCACCGCGCCCTCGTTGATAGTCTTTGACTCATCGGGCACCAGGCTCGCTTCGTCCACCTCGCGCATGACACCGGTGCCGCCGCAGGTGGGACAGGCACCGCCGCTGTTAAAGGCAAGGTCCTCGGCGCTCGGCGCGTAGAACTCGCGACCGCATGCAGGGCACGTGAGCGACAGGCCCGCAGCCACGTTAAGGCTCGGCTCCACGCGCGCCCCGCAGTGCGGACACACGTGATGGGCGCAACGGCTAAAGAGCAGGCGCAGGCTGTTGTTGAGCTCGGTCATGGTACCAAAGGTCGAGCGCACGCCCGGCACGCTGGGGCGCTGATGCAATGCGAGCGCCGCCGGTACGTGCAATACCTCATCCACCTGGGCGTGTTCGGCCTGCGTCAGGCGACGTCGAGTATAGGTGCTGAGCGCTTCCAAGTAGCGGCGCGAACCCTCGGCATAAAGAACCCCCAGTGCCAGCGAACTCTTGCCCGAACCCGATACGCCGGCAATACCCACCAGCTTTCCCAGCGGAATATCGATATCGATGTCTTTGAGGTTATGGACGCGCGCGCCGCGTACCTCGATAGCCTGCGGGCTCATCTTCTGTTCCGTCACCTTTATCACCCTACTCATGCCATAAAACTCGATCGCGAACGTACGCGCCCAGCATGGGCACGGTAAATCGGACGAGGCCGTATCCGGCAGCCTCGATGACACGCTCGCGAATCAGGCTTG
This sequence comes from uncultured Collinsella sp., assembly GCA_905202145.1. Lineage (GTDB taxonomy): Bacteria > Actinomycetota > Coriobacteriia > Coriobacteriales > Coriobacteriaceae > Collinsella. The sequence goes on along the minus strand of CAJKQY010000021.1, from coordinate 264 downwards.
CGCGATATTTGCTCGCCCAGCTCTGGGTGCGATCGCAGCGCTCAATGATATCCGCCATGCGAGTCGGTTTGCCCTCGTCAACCGCCATGGCCTCGATAAAAAGGCGCTGTGGACTGCGCAGCCCGTAATATAGAGGCGCGTCAACCGCTTCGTAGAACTCGGAGACGGCATCCGCATGGCCATCCTCGACATCGTGCCTTTCGATGACTTGCGAGCCACGCCGGACAGCAGAGCGCCACATGTAATAGCCCACCAGCTGAACCA
>CAJKQY010000020.1:0-25135 GCA_905202145.1 uncultured Collinsella sp. | reverse complement strand
GCGACGTGAAAAAACGAAACTTGTAAAGCAAGAGCCCACACCTTGCTTTGGAGCCGATGCTATGCTTAGGCACAATTGTCTTGAGGAGCATATGCCTATGTCTACGTTTTTGAATGCCAGCCCCATCTTTGGGCCCGTTCGCAGCCGTCGCCTTGGTCTCTCGCTCGGAGTCAACATGATGCCCGCCAGCGGCAAAATCTGCACGTTCGACTGCATTTACTGCGAAAACGGCCTCAACGCCGAGCGCCCCTACCATGAGCCGTACAACACAGCCGCCGTGGTGCTCGATGCGCTCGAGGCCAAATTGCGCGAGATGGCAGTCGAAGGTGAGCTGCCCGATGTAATCACGTTTGCCGGCAACGGCGAGCCCACCGCCGCACCGGAGTTTCCGCAGGCCATCGCCGGCGCTGTCGCGCTGCGCGACGAGCTTGCCCCAAACTCCAAGATTGCCGTGCTCTCCAACGGCACGCGCGCCGACCGCCCCGAGGTGCACGACGCGCTCATGATGGTCGACGACAACATCCTCAAGCTCGATACCGTCGACCCGGCGTTTATCCAGCTGCTCGACCAGCCTGTTGGCCCCTACGACGTCGAGCACCAGATTGAGACGTTCGAAAGCTTTGACGGTCACGTTATTATCCAGACGATCTTTTTGACCGGTGAGTATCAGGGCAAGCCCATCGACAACACCGGCGAGGAGTACGTTGCCCCCTGGCTCGCGGCGCTCGAGCGCATTCGTCCGCAGGAGGCGACCATCTACACGGTGGCGCGCGAAACACCGGTCGCCGGCCTTGCCAAAGCAGCACCCGACGTCCTCGACGCCATTGCCGCGCGTGTGCGCGCCCTCGGCATTCCCTGCCAGGTGAGCTACTAGCAAAACCACGCAGCAGCTAGTGCCCGCCATCCCGCCCCATCAGTTGCGGTGATATAGTTCCTATTTGTGCTGTTAAACCGCTTAAATCGGAACTATATCACCGCAACTTTTATGGATGCATGAGTGGGCTATACTAGCTGCGGATGAAAGGAAGTTAGCCATGTTTGACAACGGACCTGTGCCCGGCCGCAACGACGCTTGCTGGTGCGGCAGCGGCAAAAAATATAAGAAATGTCACAGCGCCTTCGACGAGCGCCTCGAGCGCCTGTGGGAGGAGGGCTGGGAGGTTCTGCCCCGCACGCTCTACAAGACGCCCGCCGACATCGAGGGCATCAAGCGCTCCGCCGCCATCAACGTGGGCGTGCTCGACTACGTAGGCGAGCACATCGCCGCGGGCATGACCACCAACCAGATCGACCAGATGATCTACGACTACACCGTCGAGCACGGTGGCACGCCGGCCGACCTCAACTACGAGGGCTACCCCAAGAGCGTGTGCACCTCGATCAACGACGTGGTCTGTCACGGTATCCCCTGCGATACGGACGTGCTGCACGAGGGCGATATCATCAACGTGGACTGCTCCACGATTCTTGACGGCTACTTTAGCGACTCGAGCCGCATGTTCTGCATCGGTGAGGTCTCTGCCGAGCGCCAGCGTCTTGTCGAGGTCACCCGTGCCAGCGTGGAGGCGGGCCTGGCGGCCGTCAAGCCATGGCTGCCGCTGTCCGTTATGGCCGAGGCCGTACAAAAGACGGTCGAGGACGCCGGCTTTAGCGTGGTGCGCGAGTACGGCGGGCACGGCATTGGCAAAGAGTTCCACGAGGACCCATTTGTGGGCTTTACCACCGAGGCGCCCGATGTGGACACCATCATGGCTCCGGGCATGGTCTTTACCATCGAGCCCATGGTCAACGCCGGAGCGCCCGACATCAAGATTAGCAAGGGTGACGGTTGGTGCGTGCGCACCAAGGACGGCAGCGACTCGGCCCAGTGCGAGGTACAGCTCGTGGTGACCGAGGACGGTTACGAGCTGCTGAGCTGGTAGCCGTGGATGCGCCGGATGCTGACGGGCACGCTCGTCTTGCATCCGGCGTTTTTATTTGAGCGTTTTGCCTGATAAAACCTGCCAAAATAAACCTGTCCCTTTTTGGCAGGTCGAGCGGAGAGGACTGCTTGTGAACATCCTGGTTTTGTTGCCCGTCAACGACCGCCATCGCGCAATTCTTGAGTCGAGCGCTCCGGGCGAGGACTTTATCTACACGAGCGCCGATGCCGTCACGCGTGAGCAGGTCGCCGACGCCGACGTGATCTTGGGCAACATAGACCCTAGCATGCTCACGGCATGCGAGCATCTCCAGCTGTTGCAATTGCAGACCGCCGGCTATGACGACTACCTTGCCGCCGGCACCGTACCGGCCGACGCTAAGCTTTCCTGCTCGGTAGGCGCCTACGGTCAGGCCGTAAGCGAGCACATGTTTGCCATGGTGCTGTCTATGATGAAGCGCCTGCCCGGTTATCGCGACTTGCAGCGCGAGCATCGCTGGGAGGATTTGGGCCCGGTCACCTCGCTCAAAAACGCCAACGTGCTGGTGCTGGGCGCGGGCGATATCGGCGGCCACTTCGCCACGCTCTGCCGCAGCATGGGTGCGCACGTCCGCGGCATCAAGCGCCACCCGCTCGTCTACCCCATTGTGTTTGAGGACATGGACGGCATGGATGCCCTGTCTGAGCGCTTGGCCGAAGCCGACGTCGTCGCATCCTTTATGCCGAGCACACCCGAGACCCGCGGCCTGGCAAACGCCGAGTTCTTCGCCGCGATGAAACCGGGCGCCTTCTTTGCCAACGGCGGCCGCGGCGATCTTGTGGTTGCCGACGACTTGGTTGCCGCTCTGGAGTCGGGACGTCTCGCCGGCGCCGCGGTCGACGTCACCGACCCCGAGCCGCTACCCGAGACAAGCCCACTGTGGGATGCGCCTAACATGCTCATCACGCCGCACGTCTCCGGCTGGTTCCACCTAGCCGCCACGCTCAATAACGTGGTCGACATCGCCGCGGAGAATCTGCGTCATCTGCAGGCCGGCGAGACCCTTCGCTGCTGGATCGAACACTAATCTTGTTCCGCCGTTCTAACGAACGGCGGACCACTCGACGCTGCGACCCCGTCTGGACGGCAATCTGCCTTTCAATCGTCGGGCATGGCCAGAAGGCCAATGCCCTCCTCTTTCAAGGCACCTTGCTCGCCCAGACGGGCTCTCGCTGACTTTTGTTCGACCTATAGGGACTGGCTGGCGCGGCCCTGCCTGGGGACATTCGCTGACTTTTGTTCGACCTGTGGGGTCTTCAAATTGTTAGAGCGTTGCTAAGTAATTCTTTGCGTCTTCTACGCTCATTGCGGCGACTGGTGCGTGTGAGCAGAGCTTGACATCGTTGGTGACCAGAAGGTCTGTCTTTGCGCGCATCGCTGCCGCGATGATTAAATCGTCTTCGTAATCGCTATGGAGCTCACGCTGCTTACTCGCCATCCATATGTCGCTCAGGTCGCAGGGCACGGGCGTAGCAAGTTGCGGCAACACATCAAGACAATCCCATGCGAGTGATGTCGCCGCCGAAGCGGCATCTTGAGACAGCGAACCGTGCTCTCGCCGATACCACGCCTTATGTTCACTCGAAATCAAATAGAACAGGTCTTTGGACGATGTCGCCGCATACATCAGCTCAGCCTGAGCCGTACACGCATCACGCAAAAACTCAATTGCCGCCGAACGACCGCGTCGTGAAGGGATGAAATAATCAAGCCAGACGTTGGTGTCAACCAAGATGCGCTTAGGATTCTCACTCATAGAGCCAGCTCATCTCCTCGCCATAGCGATCAGCATAGGCGTTCCGTTTGAGCTCTTCGTCGTCCGATGGCTGAGCCTTGACCATATCGATTCCTGACTCACGGCAAGCGGCAGCGAACAGCTTCGACCCCTGATCCATGAGCTCGAGCTTACGTTTGGCGGCCTTTTCGCGCTCGCGCTGTTCCGCCCGGGCACGACTGGGCAGCAGGATATCCTCGAGCGCACCGGGGCGATCGGCCAGCGACGCTGCAAGCTGCCAGAGCGCTCGCACCGCTTGGCTCGGCGTCATACCGGCCCTGGAGAGAGCGGCGTCCCCACTCCTTTTGAGATCGGCATCGAGACGCACGTTGATCTGAGCGGCTGTTGTGGTCATAACCCCTCCTTAATACTTTAAAATTATCATAAAACTCTATGGTAAATACGTAAAGCATGTATAGCAATAAATTAGTATTAGCCGTGCTCCGTGCACAAAAAGCCGCCGAGGCACATTGCACCTCGGCGGCTACGCATCACCAATCTAGTTCGGTTTCACCCTTTGCATTTGCCCAAATAAAACCTGCCAAAGTAAACCTGTCCCTTTTTGGCAGATTTTAGAGTTCCACACTTTCGGCGCCGTTGATGGTTAGGTTGCGCTCGTAGAAGGCGGTGAGAGCGCGGATGGCGTACATCACGTCGCGCACGCCGCCGGTCTCGTAGCTCGAGTGCATGGCAAGCTGCGGCAGGCCCACGTCAACGGCATGCATGCTCGCCTGCATGTTCGACAGGTTGCCCAGGGTCGAACCGCCCGCCATATCGCTCTTGTTGGCGAAGGCCTGCGTGGGCACGTCGGCGTCATCGCAGATGGCTTGGAACACCGCGCGGCTAAAGGCATCGGTGCAGTAGTGCTGGTTGGCGGCTTCCTTGATGACAATACCGCCGTTGAGTACGACCTGGTTGCGAACATCGCACTTCTCGGCGTGGTTGGGGTGCACGGCATGCGCGTTGTCGCAGCTCACGAGCATCGAGGCGGCAAGGGCGCGATGGTACGACTCGTCGTCAAAGCCCAGTGATCCGTTAATGCGGCGCAGCGCGTCGGCCAAGAACGTCGACATGGCTCCTTGCTTGGTCTCGGAGCCAACCTCCTCGTTATCGAAGCAGCAGAAGACCGAAACGTCGCGCGCGTTCTCGGCACCCAAAAATGCCTGCAGCGAGGTGTAGGCGCAGGCCAGGTCGTCGAGCTTGGGCGTCGAGATAAACTCGTCGGCCCAGCCCCAAATGCGCGCATCCTGACGATTGACCAGGAACAGATCGCGGCCCAAAATTTGCTCGGGCTCAACGTCCAGCTCATCGGCAATCAGAGCGTCAAAATCTCCCTGCTTGAGTTCACCGGCGCTGATGAGCGGGCACAGGTCAACGGCTCGGTTGGGAGCAAAGCTCTCGTTAACGCCACGGTTCATATGGATGGCAAGGCTCGGAATAATGGCAACCTCGCGCTCGGTGGCAAGCAGGCGGCTCTCAATACGGTCGCCCTCGCGCACCAGCACGCGGCCCGCGAGCGCCAGTGGACGATCGAACCAGGTGTAGTCGATCATGCCGCCGTAGGCCTCGGTGTTCAGACGCAGCGTCTCGCCTGCGCCGTCGAGCTCGGGCACAGCCTTGACCTTAAACGTCGGCGAATCGCTGTGCGACGCCGTGAGCTGAAAATGATAGTCGCCGGCAACGCCGTCCTCGCCCCACGTAGCAGCCAGGTCCTCGCCCACCTTAAAGGCAACGACGCTCGAGGTGTTGCGCTGCGTGTAATAACGCCCGCCCGGCTCGATGTCCCATGCCGCGTTCTCGGGCAGGTAGGTAAAGCCCGCCTCGTCGAGCTCGGCCATAATGGTCGCCGCCGTATGGAACATGCTGGGGCATGCCTCGATAAAGTCGATAAGGTCGTTGGCGGCCTCGATATCGTCGGCCGTCACGTGCGCGCGCTCGGGCGTTTCCTGATCCGTCATGCTCTCCCCTTTCGCTGGGTTGATGGTCCCCTCCAGCATACCCCGCCGCGCCAGCGCCGCACTCTTCATTCCGTGCTTAATTCCGCGCCGCTCACCAACTTGAGCCATCATGCCCGCGCCCCTTTTGCGACAATTGCGCTAACAGGACGAGAGGAGCCGTCATGAAGCCACGTAACATTGCCATCGCCTGCGGTGTCGCGGGAGTCGCCGTCGGCCTTGCCGCTGCCACCGGTATCGTTTATCACAAGCAAATCAAGTCCGCCGCGTCGCTCAAACGCTTGACCGGCTACGCGGATGGCTATGACCTGTACGCAATCGACATCGCCTACGACTACGATCTTGATCGCATCATCGCCGCTGGCGTGCGCGACGACCAGGCCTACATCGATGCCGTGGTGGCGCAGGTGCTGCCCGGTGTGCCGGCACATGTCCAGGCGCCCCAGTTTGCCTGCAGCGCTTTTGTCGCCGTAGATGCCGAAGGCCGCGTGCGCACCGGTCGCAATTACGACTTTAAGGACGACACCTCGGCGCTGCTGGTGCGCAATCACCCACGCGGCGGCTATGCTTCCATCGGGTTTGCCGCCCTCAATAACCTGGGCGCCAACACTCCGCTTGACTCCGTCACCGGACGCGCCGCGGCGTTGATGGGCCCGTTTGCCCAGCTCGACGGTGTTAACGAATGCGGCGTGTCCATTGCCGTACTCACCCTGGACTCCAAGCCCTGTGACCAGGACACGCAGCGCCCCGTCATCAATACCTCGCTCGCCATCCGCCTGGTGCTCGACCGTGCCGCCACCACGCAAGAAGCTGTCGACCTGCTTTCCGCCTACGACATGCACGCCATGGCAGGACGCGATTACCACTTCTTTATCAACGACGCCGCCGGTGACGCGCGCGTAGTAGAGTGGGATCCGCGCGATCCGGACCGCGCTTTCAAAGCGACTCCTGTACGCCAGGTTACGAACTTCTACGCCTGCTATGGTGACGAAGTGCTGCCCAACCAAAAGAATGGTGAGCTGGGCCATGGTAAAGAGCGCGCCGTCGCAATCGCCGATGTCCTTGACGCCCATGTCGGTGCCCAGAACGAGGCAGTCGCTTGGAAGGCCCTACGCGCTGCGGCGCAAGAGCCCAATCCGGAAGACATCACCAGCAACACGCAGTGGTCGGTCGTCTTTGACAACACCGAGCCCGCTGCCGCCATCACGCTGCGCCGCCACTGGGGCGACATCGATGCCTTCGCGCTGTAAGGAGATGGCACCGTCGTCCTTACGCTGGCCTGACGTTGCTTACATTTCCATACATTTGAGCTAACACGTTTTACCCCCGTATCAACAGTGTGCGGGGGTAAACTTATGCGCATGTTATAACTTGCCCGGAAGGATTCACCATGCTTAGAATCGGTCTTCTTACTAGTGGCGGCGACTGCCAGGCGCTCAACGCCACCATGCGCGGCATCGTCAAAACGCTTATGACCAATAGCGAAGAGCCTATCGAGATTTATGGCTTTGAGGACGGCTATCAGGGCCTTATCTACAGCAGGTTCCGCGTCATGACGCCCGCCGATTTTAGCGGTATCCTCACCCGCGGCGGCACCATCCTGGGCACGAGCCGCACGCCGTTTAAGCGCCTGGATACCCCCGAAGCCGATGGTGTCGAGAAGGTGCCGGCGATGGTCCACACCTATCATAAGCTGCAGCTCGACTGCCTGTTTATGCTGGGCGGTAACGGCTCCACCAAGACCGCCAACCGCCTGCGCGAAGAGGGCCTCAGCGTTATCGCCCTGCCCAAGACCATCGATAACGACACCTGGGGCACCGAGCTGACGTTTGGCTTTACGAGCGCCATCGACGTCGCCACCAAGTGCATCGACGACATCCACACCACCGCTTCGAGCCACGGCCGCGTGTTCGTTATCGAGATCATGGGCCACAAGGTTGGCTGGATCCCGCTGTATGCCGGCGTCGCGGGCGGCGCGGATGTCATCTTGATTCCCGAGATTCCCTACGACATGGATAACGTCATCAAGACCATCGAGCATCGCATGGAGACCGGCAGCCGCTTTACCATCGTGGCCGTCGCCGAGGGTGCCATCTCCAAGGAGGACGCGGCGCTGTCCAAGAAGGAGTACAAGAAAAAGCTTGCCGAGCGCACGAGTCCGTCGATTGTCTACGACATCGCCAAGGAGATTGAGACCAAGACCGGTCGCGAGACCCGCGTCGCCATCCCCGGCCACACGCAGCGCGGCGGTCAGCCCGATGCCCAGGACCGCATCTTTGCGACCCAGTGCGGCGTCGAGGCGGCGCTCGGCTGCCTGCGCGGCGAGTTTGGCTACATGATTGCCCTGCGTGACGGCAAGATGTGTCACATGCCGCTCGAGGAGGTCGCCGGCAAGCTCAAGTATGTCGACCCCCAGAGCGACCTGGTGCGCGAGGCCAAGGCGTTGGGCATCAGCTTCGGCGACGAATAGCCTCGGCTGTAACCGCCCCCCATCGGAGGCCCCAGGGCTTACCTCCCAAATCGTCCTCGGACATGTCAGGACCCCGCCGTGCGCTTCGCGCGGCGGGGTCCTTCCGTCCTGCGGAAAGATTTGGGGGGTAAGCCCTGGGGCCTCCTGCGGTAACTAAGGAGGCCGTGGCTATTCGTCTTCTTGCTGCGGGTGCCTGGTCTGAAATTAAGTTGCGGTGAAATAGTTCCTGCTTAGCCCGCAAATGGCTGAATCTAAGAACTATTCCACCGCAACTTACGAATGATCGGAGCGGCTACAGCACAAGCGTCGGCGTTCGTTTGATGGTCCGCCACGAAAAGGAGCCATCTACTACGTTTAACTCGATGGGGCCAACCATGACCGCATTTTTCGAAAAGCGACAGGCCTTCTACCTGCGGTTTTATTTTTCGTTTTCCCGGCATGGTTGAGGGTATCCAATTAAACGTAGTAGATAGGCCCATTTTGTGGCATACGACCCATTCAAGCCCAATCTCGAAGGCTAAAGAGAGCCTCTCACCCACGCCTGCGGGCGAAAACCAAATAGAATGAAAGGCAAATGGAAAGCCCGTTTGACGAGCGGAGGACATATGCGCGACGTAGCCGAAAGCGACTGGAAGCTGTTTAAGAAAATGCTTCCTCAATGGCAAGAACGTTATATGGAAAAGCTCATCGACCAGTACGTTGAGATGCTGAACGGCGACAGTGAAGCGTCCAGTAGGTTTTGGGCACTAGAAGAGCGCCTCAATAGAGACAAGCTGTCCTCAGGCGTAATTGCAAACGACATTCGCCGCAGCACAATGCACCGCGAGATAGCCAATTTGCTTATCGACAGCGTGATCACCCTTGACGACCTTGACGGTTTTACCGAGGACATTAAGAGCTATGCGCAATACTGGATTGGACAGTAAGAGCACCGAACGACAAACATCCCCAGCAAAACGGGGCAAACGCCGGGCAACCTAATGGTTGTCCGGCGTTTGCCCAGATAAAACCTGCCAAAATAAACCTGTCCCTTTTTGGCAGGCTACTCGGCGCTCTTGAGGGCGCCGACCATGTCGATCCTATTGAGGGTGCGATTGGTAGTGAGGTTGACGATAAACGTAAAGACAAAGGAAAGCACTACGGCGAGCACATAACTCAGCGGCTGGACCTCAACGTCAAAGTAGAGCGACGGCATCTGCAGGATGTACGTAAAGCTCTCGGCAAGCAGGCCACCCAGCGGCACGCCCAGTGCAGTGCCAATCGCCGTGAGGATCAACGTCTCCTTGTTGACGTAGTGGTGCACCTCGCCACGGCGGAAGCCCAGCACCTTGATGGTCGCCAGCTCGCGTTCGCGCTCGGAGATATTCGTGTTGGTCAGCGTAAACACCACCACAAACGATAGGCACGCCGCCATAAAGGTCACGAGCACCACGACGGAATTGATGATAGTGAAGTTCGCCTCGAAGTTCTGCCAATGTTCAGCCGTGCTCGAGATGGTGAGCCAACCGTCGCTCTTAAGCTTCTTGCTAAACGCAATCTGATCGGCCGACGAGCCCTTAAGCAGCACAAAGACGCCGTTAAGGCGCGCGCTTCGACCGAACGCGCGCTCATAGGTGCCCTGCGTCATGTAAAGCGTGTTGCCCAGATAGTTGAGCGAAATGTCGCTGACTTTGACCTTGGCTACGTTGAGCGACGAATCCTGGACGTGTGCCGTATCGCCCGGTTGAATCCCCAGTACTAGCTGTGAACTCTTGCTCAGATACACATCTCCGTCGCGCAAAGATAGAGGCTCTTTGGACTCATCCTCGAGACGCACGTAGTCGTCCAGGTCGTTCGTGCGGTCATCGGGCACCACGATCAGCTGCACGGTCTCGCTCTTGCCGCCAAATGTAAAGGTGACGTTGTCGGTCATAATCGGCAGCGTCGAAGTCACGGTCACGTCGGAATCCTTGGCTGCGCTTCGCTCGTCGAGCGCCGCGCACGTCTGCGAAAAATCGTCGGGATTGGCAACCGCCAGCAGGTCATAGCGCGTGATATGCCCGTACTGCTTGGGCGAAAGCGCGACCGACGTATCACGAATGCCCATGCCGCAAATCACAAGCGCCGTACAGCCCGCGATGCCAAAGATGGTCATAAAGGCGCGCTTTTTGTAGCGGAACAGGTTACGTGCTGCCACCTTGTTCAAAAAGCCCATGCGGCGCCAGATAAAGCCGATGCGCTCGAGCAAGATACGCGAGCCGGCGCGCGGGGCCTTGGGGCGCATGAGCGAGGCCGGGGTCTCGGCCATCTCGTGGCGGCAGGCGATAATCGTGGCGCCCACCACGCCCACGGCAAACAGCGCCACCGAAACGATCGAGGACACGATGTCGTACGAAAGCAACATCTGGGGCAGCGAGTACATGTCGTCGAACACCGTAAACAGGAACAGCGGCAGGCCCACAAATCCGATGATGTTGCCGAGCACGCCGCCGATCAGACACGCCCACAGCGAGTAGTCCACGTATTTGGACAGGATGCGTCCGCGCGAATAGCCGAGCGCCTTATACAGGCCGATGAGCGTGCGCTCCTCCTCGACCATACGCGTGGCGGTGGTAAGGCTGATGAGCACGGCGACGATAAAGAAGATGAACGGGAACACCGTGGCGATGGCTTCAATTGACGAGCTATCGCTCTCCACGCTCGAGTAGCTTGCGATATTGCCGCGGTCCTGGATGTACCAGGTGCATTCTCCCAGATCGGAAAGCTCGGCGCGGGCATCGGCAAACTGCTGGTCGGCGGCGGCACGGCGCTGATCCAGGTCGGCCTGCGCTTGCGCACGCTCGTCGCTGCCCTCGGCCATGCGGTTGATGTTGTCCTGCTCGATCCCAAAGACCATATTCGCCTGACGCTCAGCCGCGTCCAAGTTCGCCGGCGTATCGGCCGTCAGCTCCTGAGCACGCGCTTTCTCGCGCTCCTCGCGGATCTTCTCTATATTGCCCTTGACCTCATTGATCTTTGCCGCGTAGGCATCCGAATAGGAGTTGAGATCCTTGGCTCCCTCGACGATCACGTGGACCGCGGAGTAGGAAGAAGATGTCGCGGCGTCCTCGCTCACATAGAACTTATAGTCCGCCGCCGAAGCAGCGCGAAAGGCGTTGACTGTCGAGTCGGAGCTCACGTCGGTAGGATCGAGAACCTCGGCCGTGATGGTGTAATCGCTATCGGCAAACTGGTCCTTGGCGCTTTGGTTCGACGAGCTCGCATCGTTGGCGGCAAAACTCACCGTATCGCCGAGCTTTTTGCCCGAAGCCTTCAGGAACTTCGAAGTCACCGCGACCTCATCGGCGCTCTCAGGCAAATCGCCGTTCACGAGCACCGGCTGATCGATGTTCTCCTTGGAGAGACTTTGCACGACCACGCGCTCGCGCGTTGTGCCCACGGCGGTGTAGGCGGTCTCGGTGTAGATGCCCTCGGCCGTTTCGACGCCATCGACCTCTTGGATGGCGTCGAGATCATCGTCAGTCAGGCCATAGGTCGACTGCACGTTAATGTCATAGACATTTTGCTGGTCGAAGTAGGCGTCAACCGAATCGCACAGGTCCTCGCAACCCGCCTTAAGGCCGCACATCACGCTCACGCCAAGTGCGGTGATGACCACGATTGACAAGAAGCGCTTAAGACTGCCTCGAATTGTGCGGTAGATGCCGCGGCGAAAAACCGTCGGCACCATATCGTTTGAGCTTTGAGCGGTACGGTATGTCGCGAACTCCCGGTCGCGACCCGCGTGCTCCGTATCGTGGTTTTGGCTGTTTTGGCGGTCCTGATTCATGGGCGCTACCACTCGATCGTCTCGATAGGCACTGGATTTTGCTGGACCGTCTCGCTCTCCACGCGGCCGCTCTTAAAGCGGATCAGGCGATCTGCCATGGGCGCCAGCGCGGAGTTGTGCGTGATGATAATGACCGTGATGCCTTGCTTGCGGCAGGTGTCCTGCAGCAACTGCAAAATCTGCTTACCGGTTTTGTAGTCGAGCGCACCCGTGGGCTCGTCGCACAGGAGCAGCTTGGGATTCTTGGCCAGTGCGCGTGCAATGGACACGCGCTGCTGCTCGCCGCCCGAAAGCTGCGCCGGAAAGTTGGCGAGGCGCCCGCCCAGGCCAACCTGGCGAAGCGTCTGTTCGGCATCGAGCGAATCGGGGCAAATCTGCGCCGCAAGCTCGACATTTTCGAGCGCCGTCAGGTTGGGGACCAGATTGTAGAACTGGAAGACAAAGCCGACGTCGGCACGGCGGTATTCCACGAGCTGCGCCTCGTTGGCGGAGCTCACGTCGCGCCCGTCCACCGTCACGGTGCCGGAGGTTACCGTATCCATGCCGCCCAGGATGTTGAGCGCCGTGGTCTTGCCGGCACCCGAGGCGCCCAGGATAATGGCGAGCTCACCGCGCTCAACGGTAAAGCTCGCGCCGTCGAGCGCGTGAATGCGGGCATCGCCCTCGCCGTACGCCTTGATGACGTCTTTGAATTCGATATAAGCCATCGATTAATTCCCATCTGGTCGGATAACTCCTTAGTATTACCCATTTCGCACCGACCAAAAAGGGACAGGTTTATTTTGGTAGGTTTTAGAGGCGGACGGTGAAGGTAATCTGGTTGCCGTGGCCGCAGGCAGAAGCGCTCCCGCCATGGGCTTCGGCGATGGCTCGTACCACGGATAGGCCCACGCCCGAGCCGCCCGTCTTGGAGCTGCGCGATACGTCTGCGCGGTAGAAACGGTCGAACAATCGATCCAGGTCGCCTTCGGGCAGCGCGTCCACGGCGTTCGATACGACAAGCTCGGCGGCGCCCTTACCCTGACCGCGCGAGGCTGCGCGCAGGCTTAGCTCGATCACGCTGCCCTCGCTTGCGTAACGTGTGGCGTTGTCCAGCAGCAGCTCAACAACCTGCGCCACTGCTGCGGCATCGGCATGGGCCTGCACGCCGCTCGCAATCGAAGTCGACAGACGCTTGCCACGCGAAACCGCCACCGACTCAAACGGCGCCGCCGCCTTGCCCACTGCCTCTGAAAGATCGATCGATGTCACGGTAAAGCCCGCCGAACCCTCGTCCATGCGAGCCAAAAACACCAGACGCTCCGTGAGCGCCGTCAACCGTGCAACCTGTTCGTGAATGCTCTGTGTCCACTCGCTCTCGCCGCTCTCAATTTCCTGCACCTCGTTAGCGGCATCAATCACGGCCAGCGGCGTCTTGATCTCGTGGCTTGCATCGGTAATAAAGCGCTTTTGCTTGCTGTAGCTCTCGACCATCGGTCGAATCACCGCGCCCGAGGCACCCGCCACAATTGCAAGCACCGCCAGCCAGCCAATGCAACTGATTGCCACGCTCGCACTCAAAAACGAATGAAAGCTTACAAGCTCGCGCGAGCAGTCCACGAACACATAGGTGGTCTCATCGTCTTGAACCGTAACCGTATAGCGGTAGTTACCAGAAAAGCCCGAGGTCCAACCCTTGGAATATAGTCCTGCCGCGATGCGTGCAGCACGCTTGGCGCCCACCGCGGCAATGCGGGCCGTGTTGACATCGGTCACCTGCCCACCGGCAATCGATACCGTAAAGTAGCGCGTGTCGAAGGGAGACTCCGCCGTCATGCCTTCGAAGTGCCCGGCGCGCACGGCCACCCGGTCACCGGCAGCGGTCTTACCGGCGCCCACATCCTCGCCGGGGTCGGTCTTGGGCCCATCCGTCCAATCGATACCATCCTTGCCCGCCAAGATATAGTCCAGGCGAGCATCGGCCATCTTGCAGACATGCGAGTAGTTGACGACGTTGATGCCGGCAATAATGAGCGTAAGCACGACGGTCACGGCACCCATGGCAACCAGGATGAACTTGCGACGCAGGCGACGTCCCATTGCACTGGCAGCATCGACGCGCCCCGGATTAGCCGAGTCCGCGCCCATGCCGAGCTTTGCCGTCATGCGCTTCCACCACGCGCTCGCGCTCACGCTTATTCGCCCTCCTCGACAACCTCGAGCGAATAGCCCTGGTTGCGCGACGCGCGGATGGCCACGTTGGCACCCAGCGCCGTCAGCTTTTTGCGCAGGTACGAGATATAGACCCACACCACGTTGGCACCCTCGGGTGCGTCCTCGCCCCAGACCTCGAGCATGAGGCGCTCGGTGGGCATGCGCGTGCCGGCGTTGCGCATAAAGAGCTCCATAAGCTGAAACTCACGGTTGGCCAGGTGCTCCTCGCCCAAAGGGCCAACGAGTGTGCACGATGCCGTGTCGAGGCGCACGTTGCCCACGCTGAGCGTCGTGGCGTCAATTGCCGTCGCGGCACGCGTCATGGCACGAATGCGTGCGAGCAGTTCCTTGGCGGCAAACGGCTTGGTCAGGTAATCGTTGGCACCGGCATCCAGGCCCTCGACCTTATCGGACACCTCGCTTTTGGCCGTGAGCATGATGATGGGCAGTCGCTTACCGGCGGCGCGTGTGCGCTTGAGCACCTCGATGCCATCCATGCCGGGCATCATGATGTCCAGGATTGCGGCGTCATAGTCGTTGGCGAGCAGATATTCGAGCGCCGTCAGACCGTCGAGGGCGGTGTCGACCTCGTAGTCGCTATGTTGAAGAATCGCGGTAAGGGCACGGGAGAGGCCGGGTTCGTCCTCGGCAAGCATCAGCTTCATAGTTGTTCCTTTAGCGCACGGCTATACAGGTTTCGATACCGCCGATGATAGCGCACCGCCAGCCGTCTTAGCGCAGCCTTAGCTGCTCAACCTGCGCGTTTTCAAATACGCAGGATATGGCTTAACCAAACTTAAGGCTCAGATGCCGAGCGCTTGGACGCATGCCGGTCGCGAAAAGACGGCGACTCGTTCTTTCACGGCGTCTTGGCTAT
Source organism: uncultured Collinsella sp. (assembly GCA_905202145.1). Taxonomy (GTDB): domain Bacteria; phylum Actinomycetota; class Coriobacteriia; order Coriobacteriales; family Coriobacteriaceae; genus Collinsella. The sequence continues at coordinate 10,097 of CAJKQY010000020.1, read as the reverse complement.
GCAAAGTGTTCGAGCGTTACTCCTCGTACGCGCCCTCAAGCCGAAGCAGCCACTCCTTGCGGTCAAGCCCGCCGGCATATCCGTTGAGCGATCCGTCGGCGGCAACCACGCGATGGCACGGCACGATAATCGAAATGGGATTGCGTGCAACCGCAGCCCCCACGGCACGCGGGGACACAACGGGAGCCTCGTTTCCCGGCACACGATGGCGGGCGGCGACACGAGCCGCAATTTCGCCATAAGTGGCGACCTCGCCACGCGGGATAGAAAGCAGCTCAAACCAAACCTCGCGCTGAAACGCCGTACCAATCATATGCAACGGCGGCGTAAACCGAGGCTCCTGCCCCGCAAAATAAGCATTCAGCCAAGCCCAAGAACGCTCAAGCACCGAAGAAGCCGCGCCATTTGCGGGACTCACCGACGACATGCCGCCAGCACCAGAAACCGCATCGGCGCCTTCAACATGTTCGGGATCTTCTTTGAGAAGCGTGGAGCCAAAGTGCTCCTGTCCCTCAAACCAAAGCCCCGTCAGACCGCGGCCATCAGCGGCAAGCAATATTTCGCCCAAAGGCGAAGCAAACGTCGTCGTGACCACCAGCGGCTCCTTTCAAAACTCCGCAACATAATACCGCGAATTGTGCAGACAACCCCGCAGATACGATCGGACAGACTCGGTTGTCCAAGGGAGGGCGTTTTCCCTCTCAATATCGGCCGATACCGAGTCGCAACGCCCAAAACGATGTCCGGCAAAAACGAAGGTGAATGGTTTCCCGAGAAGTGAACGAGTAAAGCTAGGGCGCCGAAGCATCCGCATTTTTTGATTGCAAAACACCAGGATTCATGCGATAAAACCGCAAGAAATGGCGCCCAAAATATGCCGATGCTTCAAGGGTCCAAAACAGGTCGTTCACTTCCCGGGAAACCATTCACCTTCGATTCGCACCAACCCCAAAGTCACCTAAAGCAGCAGGCGCAACGCGCCGCAGCTGCCGGCCGCGCCCCACAGTCCCCCAAGGCGGCAGGCGCAAAGCGCCGAGGCCGCCGCCGGGACCAGGGCCCGCAACGGCCACGTGCCCTCACATCAGCCCAGCGGCCCCAACCAACAACGGCCCCATCGCAGACCGCTCGCAGCAGCGTCACCACAGGCGGGGGCCGGGCTTAGTTTTCAGAACACTCCGCAGACCAGTGTGGCGCCTTGTCCGCGGCTCCGAAGGAGCAGGACAAGGCGCCACACATGGTCGAGGACGTTCTGAAAACTAAGCCCGGCCCCGCCGGACAGGCCACACTACTCGCAGAGCAGCTTAGCGATCTGGACGGCGTTGGTTGCCGCGCCCTTACGGATTTGGTCGCCGCAGCACCAGAAGGTGATGCCGCGCGCAGCCTCGGGGTTCGAGATGTCGCGGCGCACGCGACCGACCCAAATCAGGTCCTGGTCGGACGTATCCATCGGCATGGGGAAACGGTCGTGTGCATCCTCGGCAGCCATATCGTCAACCAGCTTGACGCCGGGAGCGGCAGCCAGCGCAGCACGAGCCTCCTCGACCGTAATATCGCGCTCAAACTCGAGCGTAATGCTCTCGGAGTGCGAACGCAGCACGGGCACGCGCACACAGGTGCAGTTCACGCGCAGCTCGGGCAGATGCATAATCTTGCGGCCCTCATTTTGCAACTTCATTTCCTCGGAGGTAAAGCCCTCCTCCTTGACGCCGCCAATCTGCGGAATCAGGTTGCTCGCCAGCTGGGCGGCAAACGCGCGCGGCTCGGGAATCTCCTCGCCACGGCCCAGGGCGGCCAGCTGAGCCTCGAGCTCGGCCATACCGGGGGCGCCAGCACCCGAAGCCGCCTGGTACGTCGAGACGATCATGCGCTTCACACCAGCGAGCTGATGCAGCGGCCACGTTGGAACCAGGCCGATAATGGTCGCGCAGTTGGGGTTGGCGATAAGGCCGTGATGCCACTTGATATCGTCGGCATTGATCTCGGGCACGACCAGCGGCACCTCGGGATCCATACGGAAGGCATGGCTGTTGTCGACCACGACGGCGCCGCGCTTGACGGCCTCGGGCAGCAGTTCCTTCGCGATATCGTCGCCGGCGGCTCCGAGCACAATGTCGCAGCCCTCAAAGGCCTCGGGGCAAGCCTCTTCGATCACGATCTGCTCGCCGCGGAACTCGACGGTTTTGCCCGCAGAGCGTGCACTTGCCAACAGCTTGAGCTTGCCGACCGGGAACTCCTGCTCGTTGAGGCACTCGAGCATCTGGGTGCCCACGGCTCCCGTCGCGCCCAAAATAGCAACCGTGTACTGTTTCATGCTTCCCCCTTTAAAGGTTTTGGCTTTTGCCCGCACGCCGAGCAGGCTGATTATTGTTGCCAGTGTATACAAGAACGGGGCAGGCACGAAACCCGCCCCGTCGAAACGAAACCGAAACGAAACGCCCCGCCGTAGATTTTTGGCACTTGTCCCAAAAATGCACCGGGACGGCAGCTACTTGCGGAGCGCGACCAGGGCGGGATCGACCGGCGCAGGAGTCTCCAGATCGGAGACCTTCACAATGCCGTTTTCGTCGGAGAAGGCACGGTAGATGGTCTGAATCGCCAGGTCGAAGTCCTTCTCCTCGACACCGATAATGATGTTGATCTCGTCGCAGCTCTGCGAAATCATACGCACGCTCACGCCCGCCTGGCCAAGCATGCCAAACAGGTGGCCAGAGATGCCGGCACGACCGCGCAGGTTACGACCGACGGTCGCGATAAGCGCCAGGCCCTCGACAACCTCGATCTCGAGCGGCTCGACCTCCTGCTGAATGTCGCCCACGAGCGAGTACAGCGAGTCGTGCACGTCCTGCTCCTGCACCACGGCCCCAAAGCGGTCGACGCCGGTGGGCATGTGCTCGACGGAAACGTCATAGCGCTCGAACACCGAAAGCGCACGACGCATAAAGCCAACGCGGGGTTTGGTGCGGTCGCGGGCGACGTTGATAGCGACAAAACCGCGCTTGCCGGTCACGCCGGTAATGATGGGCTCTGCCTCGCCCTCGTCAGCCGTCTCGCTAATGATGGTGCCGGGGTCCTGCGGCGCATTGGTGTTCTTGATGACCAGCGGAATACCGGCCTCGCGCACGGGGAACACAGCCTCCTCGTGCAGGACGCTCGCGCCCATGTACGAAAGCTCGCGCAGCTCCTCGTAGGTAACGCGCGCAATGGGCTGAGCCTCGGGCACAATGCGAGGATCGGCAGAATAGAAGCCCGAGACGTCGGTCCAGTTCTCGTACAGATCGGCGCCCAGGCACTTGGCCAGAATCGAGCCCGAGATATCGCCGCCGCCACGGTCGAGCAGCTTGATCTGGCCCTCACGCGTCGCGCCGTAGAAACCGGGCATAACAAAGCCGCCCTGCTGACCGTACTCCTGCACCAGCTCGGAGGTGCGATTCATGCTGAGCGTACCGTCGTGATGGAACGCCACAACCGTCGCGGCGTCCAGGAACGGCAGGCCCAGGTACTCGGCCATCAGGCGAGCGGTGAAGTACTCGCCGCGGCTCACGAGCTCCTCGGTAGAGTAGCCGCCCGAGCGGGCGCGCTCGGCAAAGGCCGCGAACTCCTCGCGGATGGGATAGGTGAGCTCCAGCTCGTCAGCGATATCAAAATAGCGCTGGCCAATGTCCTCGAGCAGCTCCTCGCACGACACGTGATACTTAACGTGCGCGTTAACCAGGTAGAGCAGGTCGGTCACCTTGGTGTCGCCCTTAAAGCGGCGGCCGCAGGCGGAAACCACCACAAAACGGCGGGCAGGGTCGGCGTCGACGATGGCCTTGATCTTCTTGAAGTGTTCGGCGTCGGCGACCGACGATCCGCCAAACTTGGCAATCTTAATCATGGGCTGGAGGTTACCTTTCTAAAAAGCCTCTGCGAACCTATTTTGCGCGCTCTGATACCATGGTTTCACCGATTGGGACCAAGGCATCCGAGGAGCAGTGTTATATGGGAACTTATCATAGTACACGAGGACGCACTTTATCGTGCTCAAGTAAGGTGGCAATCCGTACCGGCATCGCTCCCGACGGGGGTTTGTTTGTCTCGGACGAGCTCGGCACCCAGCAGGTCGATATCAGCTCGCTTGCAGATAAATCGTACTTTGAAATCGCTCAAGATGTGTTGGGAATGTTACTGAATGATTACACGGCCGAAGAAATTTCGGCGTGTGTCGACGAGGCATACCGCGGCACGTTCGCGAGTGAAGAGGTTACGCCGCTCGTCAAACTCGACGCTGCACTGGGCGCCGACGCCCCTCAGACCTATGTGATGGAGCTCTTTGGCGGCCCCACGAGCGCCTTCAAGGACGTCGCCCTTCAGATGCTCCCCCGCCTCATGGCCCGCACTTCCGCCAAGGACGGCGGCGCTGAGCGCATCATGATCGTCACCGCCACGTCGGGCGACACGGGCAAGGCCGCGCTCGCCGGTTTTGCCGACGCTCCGGGCACGGGCATCACCGTCTTTTATCCCGAGGGCAAGGTCAGCCGCGTCCAGAACCTGCAGATGTCCACGCAGGAGGGCGACAACGTCGCCGTCTGCGGCATCCGCGGCAACTTTGACGACGCCCAGAGCGCCGTCAAGCGCATCTTTGCCGATAAGGAGCTTGCCGAGCGTCTGGAGGCCGCCGGCACGGTGCTTTCGAGCGCCAACTCCATCAACGTCGGCCGTCTGGTACCGCAGGTCGTCTACTACTTTGCCGCCTATGCGCAGCTGTTGCGCGCCGGCGCCATCGAGGCCGGCGACGCCGTGGAGTTCTGCGTACCGACCGGCAACTTTGGCGATATCCTGGCCGGCTACTATGCCAAGCGCATGGGTCTGCCCGTCGCCAAGCTCGTCGTGGCGAGCGACAAGAACAACGTGCTTGCCGACTTCCTGACCACCGGCGTTTACGACCGTAACCGCCCGTTCTTCACGACCATCTCGCCGTCGATGGACATCCTCATCAGCTCCAACCTCGAGCGCATGCTCTACTTCCTGTCCGATGGCGACTGCGAACTCGTTGCCGGCCTTATGGAGCAGCTGGCACAGACTGGTCGCTACGAGGTTCCCACTGACCTGCTGGCAAAGATTCAGAGCGTCTTTGGCTGCGGTTGGGCCAGCGAGGACGAGGTCCGCGCTGCCATCAAGAGCTGCTGGGACGCGAACGGCTACGTGATCGACCCGCACACCGCTTGCGGCTATCACGTCTTTGAAAAAATCGCTCCCGCCGAGGGTGCCAAGGCCCGCGTGCTGCTTTCGACCGCAAGCCCCTACAAGTTCCCGCGCGCCTGCTGCGACGCCCTGGGGCTCGACGTTCCCGAGGATGATTTTGAGGCTATGCGTGTGCTCGAGCAGGCCACCAACACGGTCGCCCCGACCCAGCTCGCCGAACTCGAATCCAAGCCCGTCCGCTTCGAAGACGTCTGCGACGTAGCCGACATGGCCAACTACGTAGAGTCTGCAGCAAAAAAGATGGCTTCCAACTAAAACCCCTTATAAGGCGCCGGCGAAAGCCGGCGCACTTTCTTTCATCAGATAACCCCCGGGATGATGACGAACGCGCACAGCGTGCCTGGCTGTTTAGTTCGTCGCGAGTTCCGCACGCAAAGGAAAGCACTTAATGTGCTTTCCGTCTTGCGCAGGACTGCCCGAGCAGCGAACTAAACAGCCAGGCACGCCAGGAGAACTCACATGATCAAAATCACCGTCCCAGCAACGAGCGCCAACTTGGGCATCGGCTACGATACCCTCGGCATGGCCGTTAGCCTCTACTCGCACTTCACCTTCGAGCGCGCCGACAAGCTCACCATCACGGGCTGCCCCGAGGAGTTTCAAAACGAGAATAACCTGGTCTATGTGAGCTTTGTCGATGCTCTGGCCGCGTGGGGCGAGCCGGCTTTTCCCGTTGCTATCGACATTCAGACCGACGTGCCCGTCGCCCGTGGCCTGGGTTCCAGCTCCACCTGCGTCGTCGCCGGCATTATGGCCGCCGCCGCACTGACAGGCCACACCGTCGACCGCGCTGAGCTCGTCCGCATTGCCACCGAGGTCGAGGGCCATCCCGATAACGTCGCCCCTGCCATCCTGGGCGGCGCCGTCTGCTCCTTTACGCCGACCGATTCGCTCCCCCAGTGCCTGCGCTACGAGGTGAGCGATCGCCTGCGTTTTATTACCGTGATTCCGCCCTACGAGGTGCATACGAGCGAAGCGCGCAAGGTTGTGCCGCAGGAGATTCCACTCTCCACCGCCGTATGGCAAATGGGCCGCATCGCCGGCATGACGCGCGGCCTGGAAACCGGCGACCTTAACCTGATTGCCGCCGCCAACGACGACCGTATCCAGGAGCCCTATCGCCGCCGCCTCATCCCCGACTACAACGCCGTGCGCGACACCTGCCTTAACGGAGGCGCCAAGACCATCTGGATCAGTGGCTCCGGCTCGACCCTCATGGCTGTGACCGACGACACCATCGTGGCAAAGTTCCTGCAGGTCAAACTGCGTGAACAGTTCCCCAAGTGTGACACGCACATTCTGACGTGCGACACCGAGGGCGCTCAAATCGAGTACCTGTAGCGCCCTGCCTCATTGCTCTCACCGGTCCCCTTGGGGCTTCCCCTGAAAACGTCCTCGATCATGAATTGCCCCGTCGTGCGCTTCGCGCGACGGGGCAATTCGATCTGCGGATTGTTTTCAGGGGAAGCCCCAAGGGGACCTGCGCAGCCTCGACAGGATAATCGCATTCGCTGATTTAATCTTGTGCTCCAACGGAGCCACAGACGAGAGGCCTTCGCGCTGCGGAATAATTTTGAGGGGAACACCCCGACCATCCCTGCGTTTACCTTGCTGAGGATGTCTACAGGGACCCACGCTTTGAAGGGGCGCCGGGCAGATAGGGGCTTTTTAGGTTACATAATAAACTGTTTATCTATGCTACTATTTAACTAGGCATCGCAGTATGGAGGTGGTCAAAGTGTTACGCACACTCAAAGCTTCGTTTTTCCTCTCGATACTTTTGATATTACCGATATGTTTCTCGTTTAGCCCTTCGACTGCTTATGCTGCAGAAAGCGATGCTGTCGCAATTTCTGGCGCAACCCAAGATTTTGATTTAACGAAAGGTCCCGAGCAGTCTCATCAAATCAAGCTTAAGGATGGGACCGTTGCAGTAATAGGAATTAAAAAAACCAATAAACCCAGCCTGATATGGGACAGTTACTACAACAACGCATCTGGAACTTGGACTATCTATTACAACAGTCCTTTTATTTATCGCGAATTCAAGATCAAGATAGCGAACTCGCTCATTACCAGCGCTTGGGGACAAAACTATACGACTATCGGCTGTACGGTAACTAACGAGTCCTTTATATGGAACTCGAAACAGGCGACATATCGACTCAACTATGAATCGATGGGGATGACGTCCGGTATCGCCGTGTTGCAAGCGACCATGGAAGGCAGCACGCTCCACACCTATGCAAACTAGACTCACATCAATTGAGGAAGTTCAATGATCCCAATTCCTGCACGCTCAGACATTATGATCGCTCTCGTTTGGATTCTCGTCGGAGTGCTTATTTGGCGTATCTGCAAATGGGTTAAAAACAAGAAATAGTTGATAAAACGTATATGCCATTTATGCGATGCTTGGGGCCGTTAAATCGGCCCCTATTTCTATAGCTTTTCAAGCAGCAGTCACCCATTTGGAAGTCGCAATGCCATTCATACGATTTCGGCCCTTTAAGCCGCTATCTATTGGTAGGGACTCTTGCTGGTAAGGAGCGCTTACTAGATACAAACCTTGGCAATATATTGGTTTAGGCGGCGCTGGTTTCTTTGTATTCGAAGACTGGCTCTAGGAGATCTTCGATGTTGCAGTGGAGGGCTTTTGCTATGGCTCTTACGCTTGTTACCGAAGCTTCATTGATGTTTCTCTGGCGCTGCTCGTACATTTGGATTGAGCGGAGTGACACACCCGATTCGTATGCCAGGTCTTGTTGGGTTTTCTTGAGCCTCTTTCTTGCTAGCGCCAGTTTGGTTTGGCGAGACGTTTTCTTCGCCATGTCGCAAACAAGACGCGCCACGCGCTCTTCCGAGGCTTCATGCCAGGGGTAATACATGCCGCAGAGCTCATCAAAGGGAACAACATGCAACAGGTCTTCGAACGACTCTCCTAGACGCCACTGCAGGTATGCCAATATCCAGCCTGCCCAGTATTCCGGCGTCTTCTCAAATCGATAGGCACGATCAGGCATCGACCCCGATTGATAGCCAGACCTTTCAGCAATGAGCGCAAACAACTCCACGCCCGATTTTCCCGATACTACCCATGCGTTGCCACGCTCAAACTCGCGGGCTACGCCGCTCAGGCAAAAGAGTTCAGCGACTTCTGATCCTTCTGCTCCATAATCGTTCACGGCATAGTCGAAGCAGTCGCCGAGGTTGTTCATTGCGTCCTCAAGATAATAGACGGGATATGTTCTACTCGGCCCACAATCCGTTAACACTTGGATCATCTAAATCAACCCTCCCTGCCATTAAATCCCTAATGTAGACGCCCTCAGCGTCGAATCCATTTACTGTGTCCAAGTACTTGCATCGCGCGTTCTGCTCTCGCTTAAAACGCTTGGGATAGTATTCGGAGCCGGTTGCCTGCTTCCAATCGCAAAATGTAATTGCCGAAAACGCACTCTCGCTCATGAGCGCATATTGGATACCCAAATCTCCTAAACGCATAATGCGCTGCAGCTGCCTGAGCGAAATCATGCCGCTGACAAACTGTCTTGCGAACGAAAAATATGAGTCGTCAGCACGATAGCCCCGGATGATGTCATATGAAGAAATGTCAATCAGATAGTTATCGAGTAAATAACGAAGCCCTTCGCGCGCCAACGGCGTCGAGACATTGAATTCCCTGTTGTCGGCCAAAATCGCAAGCCAGTTGAGAATTGAATAATCGCCGGACTCCAAATCCAAAACTGAAAGGCCATCCGCATTGAGTTCGTATCGATTCGCAATGCCATCGGCCTCGGTCCGGCATGCCCATTCCATCGCCATTTCCTCATGTGGCGTGCAATAAAACCCACGACCATAGTCATTGAATTGTCTGCATTTATCCAACGACGGATGCTCGACAACAACCTCCGACCCGTGCCAAAGCTCCATTGTGACCTCCAAATACAAATATCACCCCAGTGATAGTGTACCAACAACTATCACTGGGGTGATATAGATAGATGCAAACTATTGCCTGCCAAGAGCCCTTACTAGAGGCAGGCCTCGGCGATGCGCTTTTTGAGTTCGTCGATGCCGGTACCGGTCTGGGAGCTTGTGATGATCACGTTTTCGGCCGGGACGTTGAGCTGCTTTTTGATGGCTGCTGCCTGGCGGGCCTGCTGGGTGCGGCTGAGCTTGTCGGCCTTGGTGAGGCAGACGATAAAGTTGAACTCGTTGCCCTGCAGGTAGTCGATCATGTCATGGTCGAGCTTACTGGGATCGTGGCGAATGTCCACCAGCGATACAACCAGGTTAAAGCTGCGCTCCGAGTCGAAGAAGTCGCCGATAAGTTCTGCCCAACGGTCGCGCTCGGCCTTGGAACGACGGGCGAAACCATAGCCCGGCAGGTCGACGAAGTGCACGTCGTCAGCCTCAAAGAAGTTGATGTTGCTCGTCTTGCCCGGCGTGCTCGAAACCTTGACGAGATTCTTGCGGCCGAAGAGCTTGTTCATGATGGAGGACTTGCCCACGTTGGAGCGGCCCACAAAGCTCACCTCGGGACAGGTGGACTCGGGGATCTGCGAAACCTTGCCATAGCTGGCGACGAACTTGGCAAGCTGGTAGTTAATGGAATCGGCCATGGACACTCCTTGGTCGTAGGTTTTTACAAAACGGGCGCGCTATTACGCGGCGGCGATACGACGAACGATGTCAAGCGTGATGCCGCTCGCGGTACGAGCGTACTCATCCAGATCGAACTCGCGCTCACAAAACGCGTCATATGCCTCGTCACAATTATCGCTGATAGCGCGCAGCACCAGGCAATCGACACCATTCTTGGCCGCGATGTGCGCAATTGCCGCGCCCTCCAT
>CAJKQY010000019.1:0-26317 GCA_905202145.1 uncultured Collinsella sp. | reverse complement strand
CATTTGTTAACCCATCAACATAAAAACCACCACAAAGGGGACAGGCACCTTTGTGATGGTTTTCGACGAATACGGGTCGCAAAAGTTCCTATAGCTCCACGCAGGGATTGTCGTGGGTCACTAGGGTCTTAACGACGACCGTCGCTCCCAGATAGCGCTCAAGCAGCTCGGCCAAGCGATCGATCGCGGCCTGGCAATCCCCCATCCGCTCGGGCTCCACGCACTCAATCGCCAGAAATGCGTCCGCCGAATCGTCGGACAGCGCCGTACGAACGCCATCGCGCCAGTTCCAGCAACGGCACACGGCGCCCGCATCATCGATATAGGCAAGCTCACCGGGCAGCGTCGGATCATCTGCCTCCTCGCCAAGTGGCAAGAACGCATCGCCGCCGTCGGTCACCGCCAGGCGCAGATTGCCCTCAATAGCATGCAAATCTTCACCGCCAACGGGCAACGCATAAGTCAACGAAATCGTATTGTAGATATCCACCGCCGGTGTGATGTGGCCGACCGGCTTGCCTTTGAGCACGCGCTTGAGCAGGTTCTCAACTGAGCAACGCGCGCCCTTCTTAGTCTTGAACAGGCGATACGCCTCGCGCCATGCCTTAACCGGCGCGTTTTCGCTGATGGTATCGCTGGTCAGGTGGCGCTCCGCATCGATGTTGGCGCGGTCAAGCAGCGCGGCGATTGCATCCACGTCCTCCTGGGGAATCTGAGCCGTGGGCTTCATGCCCTTTACGATCACAACTCCGATCGCCGCCCGTGGAAACAGCTCCCAAAATGAATCCTCAGCAATAAAGCTCTTCATATGCTCTCCCTTCATAGCGTGCGCCCGAGCGGGGGCGTCTAAGCAAAAAGCGCCCTCACAGCGGCCACCTTCAAAGTCCTACGGTGCCGCCACAAGAGCGCTTACGCTGCCCCCATCCGGAGAAGGGGGCGATATGTCAGGCGTATTGTAACCTGAGTCATCCGCCCAAGCAAAACCACCACAAAGGTGCCTGTCCCCTTTGTGGTGGTTTTGGGTCTGAGGTGACGCTAGTGGCGGAGTCCCAGCAGGCCGCGGCCGCGATGACGGGCCTCGGCGGGCACCTGGGCGTGCGGGCCGGCGGCTTTGACGGACTCGGGCAGGTGCGAGTACTTCTTCTCGAAGTTCTCCTCGAACATCACCGCCAGGTTGTGCGCGGCCTCGTCGTAGCGCGCAGTGCTCTGCCAGTACTGGCGCGGCACCAGGATACCGTCGGGCACACCGTGGCACGTAGTGGGAATGTCGACATTAAAGATGTCGTCGTGCACAAACTCGCTGTCCTCGATGGTACCGTCGAGGGCGCGAGCGACCAGTGAGCGCGTATAGGCAAGCTCGATGCGATGACCCACGCCGTAGCCGCCGCCAATCCAGCCGGTGTTGACCAGGTAGACGCGCGTACGGCCGTCGGCGATGCGCTCGCCGAGCATCTTAGCGTAGACCATGGGGTCGAGCGGCATAAACGGCTCTCCGAACAGCGATGAGAACGTGGGCGTGGGCTCGGTGACGCCGACCTCGGTGCCGGGGATCTTGGCCGTAAAGCCCGTCACAAAGTGGTACATGGCGGCATCGGCCGTCAGGCGCGAGATGGGCGGCAGCACGCCAAAGGCATCGCAGGTCAAAAACAGCACGACGCTCGGGGTGGTACCCATGCCCTTGGTCCACGCGTTGGGGATATGCTCGACGGGGTAGGCCACGCGCGTATTGTGCGCAATCGAGACGTCGTCGTAGTTAGGCTTGCGATTCTCATCGAGTACCACGTTTTCACAGATGGCGCCAAAGCGAACGGCGTTGAAGATCTCGGGCTCGTGGAACGCGTCCAGGCCCTCACACTTGGCGTAGCAGCCGCCCTCGACGTTAAAGATGCCCATATCGGACCAGCCGTGCTCGTCATCGCCGATCAGCAGGCGCGTGGGATTGGCCGAAAGCGTGGTCTTGCCGGTGCCGGACAGGCCAAAGAACACCGCGGTCTCATGCGTGACGGGATCCATGCTGGCCGAGCAATGCATGGGCAGTACGTCGTCCTCGACGGGCAGTAGGTAATTCATGACGCTGAAGATGGACTTTTTGATCTCGCCGGAGTAACCGGTGCCAGCGACCAGAATCACGCGCTCCTGGAAATTGATGACCACGGCAGCGCTGGAGTTGAGGCCCTTGATGGCAGGGTCGCACTGATAGCCGGGTGCGGCGAGGACGCAGAAGTCCGGCTCGCCAGTGCGTGCGATTTCGCGAGCAAGCGGGCGGGCAAGCATCTGCTTAATAAAGAGCGCCTGGCTGGCACACTCGCAGGCGACAAGCAGGCGACGCGTATGGTTGCGGTCGGCGCCCGCCATACCGCGCGTGACGAACACGTCGCGCTCGTTGAGATAGTCGACGATGCCGGATTTGATGGCCTCGTAGCTCTCGACGGACAGCGGGCGGTTGACAGCGCCCCAGGCAATCTTGTCGTGCACGTCGGGCGTGTCGACGATAAAGCGGTCGTTGGGTGAACGTCCGGTACGCTCCCCCGTCTCGATCACGAGTGCGCCGTTGGAGGCCATACGGCCCTCTTCGCGGCGAATCGCATGCTCGACGAGCTCAGCTGCCGGCAGGTCGACCAGCAGACGGGGCTGGTTCTCGGCGGGGTCTTCGACCAGCGTAATGCCAAAGTTGGACAGAACTTCTGCAGGGGTAACACCAGGCATGAGGCCTCCTTTAAAAGCGCGACACGCGGACGCGGCGCGCACTTTACTCACGTAAAGCCCGTTGTACCCGATATGCAAAAACGTTTTTGCGGCAACGGCGAAGCGCCCGCTCAACGGTCAAAAATCGCACGCAAGCGGCCTAGTCATTGGGGACGTTCTTAAACGACTAGTCGTTGGGGACACTCATGAACAGGCAGTAGCCAAGGAGTGTCCCCAGATGCCGGCACTTAGGGACGTTCCTAAAGTGTCGGCACATAAGGAACGTCCCTAAGTGCCGCCTATAGCGGCAGGCCTTGGCCGAGCATGGCGACGGCGCTCATGAGGACCAGCATGCCAGCGGCGTAGGGCAGCACTGCGCCCAGGAGTTCGGCGTCCTTACCGCGCACGTGCACAGCGGCAAGACCAATGGCGAGGGTCTGCGGCGAGATCATCTTACCGGCGGCGACACCCAGGGCGTTCAGCGCGACCATCCAGTAGTCACTCACGCCCAGCGCCGTAGCCGCCTGGCTCTGGATAGGACCAAACAGCATGCCCGACGACGTGCCCGAACCGGTCACGAACGCACCGACGGCACCGATCCACGGGGCCAGAATCGGGTACAGACCACCGGCGACGGCGATGCAGAACGCGCTAATCGAAGAGATCATACCCGCATAGCCCATCACCTTGGCGCAGCCCAGCACCGAAAGCATGGTAATGACCGTCGGCATCATCTGTTTGACGGTCGCGGCCAGCACCTCGCCCATCATGCGCGGCGAAGCTCCCTGGATGGCACCGCCGACAAACGCTGCCAGGAAAATCCAAACACCCGGCGTGTTGATCCACGAAAACGTAAGCGTACCGGGGTTCTCGCCGCAATACACTTGCACGTGGCTCGCAAACGGCGCGAGCGCGGCGTGCACGACGGGCACCAGGTTGGAGGTACCCAACAGCAATACAAAAATCAGGATGAAGCACGACCAGGCCGAAAGCGCCGATTTAAGGGTGAGCTGCTTACCGGAATCGATATTCATATGGAAGCGCGCGTCCAAATGCCCCGACTTCTCGGCGCGTATGGCAAGCGCGGCAGTCAGCGCGAGCGACACGATGGAGCCCACGACTACGGCCAGCTCGGGACCCACAAACATGGCAAAGACCAGGGCCGCACCTACAAAGGAGACACCGGAAAGCAGCGCCACGCCGGCAACGCCGTGCAGACGCTCGCCCACGCTCGCAACGTTGCCTTGGTCATCGGCAACACGGCCCGCAACCAGCACGATAAGCAGCGGCATCGCCACAAAGAAGGGCACGAGCTGCACCAGCTGAACGGTAGCTAAATGCAGGGAATCCAGGCCCACCAGGTCGGCAACGGACACCGTGGGGATGCCAATGGAGCCGTAGGGCGTGGGCACACCGTTGGCCAGCAGGCAGATCAGCACGGCAGGCACGGCCTCAAAACCAAGGCCCGCGAGCATGCCGGCGGGAATGGCAACGGCAGTGCCAAAGCCGGCCATGCCCTCCATAAAGCCGCCGAAGCACCAGGCCACGAGCAGCGCCAGCAGACGACGGTCGCTGCTGATGGAGGTGATCATGTTGCCGATCACGTCCATGGCACCCGTACACACGCACAGGTTATACGTGAACACCGCGGCGATAATCACGAGCACGATGGGCCACAGGGCCATCAAAAAGCCCTCGAGCGAAGCCGAGGCAATCTGCGCCACCGGTAGGCGCCACCATGCGAAGGCGAGCACGCACGAAAGGGCGAACGAGCCCATGGCGGCCTTCCAAGCCGGCCATTTAAAGCACAGCAGCATCACGACGAGCCAGATGATCGGCACAAGAGCCAGCAAAAACGCAGCGACATCCATGGGTAAAAACTCCTTGGTACCGCGCAAACGGTATCGGGGGGGGGGAGTTACAAAACTTCAACAGGATACCGCACGTTTACCGACAAATTACAGCCGCCCGCCGAAATTATTGAACAACCTGTTCAAAAACACGAATGGACACCACCGCGACTATACTAGAGCGCAGTAAGAGAAAGGAACCGCCTTGAGTATCACGCCCCTCGATAGCATCCGCCGCGCCATCGCCCGCCGCAATGGCGTCGCCGACCCCGCCGTATCGGGCGAGGCGCACGGACAGGGCGGACGCATCGAGAACGGCCTGTTCCCCGCATCGCACACCGCCGAGGAGCTCGCGCGCATCCAAGAGCTAAGCCAGCGCAACGCCGGCGGTCCCGACAGCAGCCAGGCCACACGCCGTCGCCGCGAGCGCGATCGCCAACCCGGCCCCATCCACCGCATGGTCAATGCCTGGTGGAACCGCCTGCTCGGAGCCGTCTACGGCGGCGGTTTCTCCACGCAAGAAGCCAAGTACGAAGATCACGCCACCCGTCGCGACTACCTTTGGAATACCCTGGGCACCGCCGTATGGGGCATGGCGTTTCCCCTGCTCACCATTGTGTCGACGCAGCTCGTAGGCGCCGAGGACGCCGGCAAGTTCTCCATCGCCTTTGTCACCGGCACGCTCATCATGATCGCGTGCAGCTACGGCGTGCGCAACTTTCAGGTCTCGGACATCGATGAAAAGACGTCCTTCGCCTCCTACCAACTCAACCGCTGGCTCTGCGGAGCGCTCGCGCTGGCATGCGGCCTGGTATACAGCAGCGCCCGCGGCTACGATGCGCAGATGGCCACGATCGGCCTGGGTGTCTACCTCTATAAGGTAATCGACGGCATCGCCGACGTGTACGAGGGCCGCCTGCAGCAGGCCGACAAGCTCTATTTGGCCGGCATGAGCCAAACGCTGCGCTCCGCCGGCGTCATCGCGGTCTTTAGCGTGGCGCTGTTCCTCACGCGCAGCATGCCTATCGCGGCCATGGCCATGGGTGTCACCGCCATCGCCTCGCTCGTGCTGGTCACCGCCCCGCTCGCCCTGCTCGAAACCGAAAAATCACGCCGCATGAGTCTGCGCGAGGCTGGCCACCTGTTTATCCAGTGCGCCCCGCTCTTTGGTGCGCTGTTCCTGTTCAACCTCATCGAGAGCATGCCCAAGTTCGTGATGGAAGGCACGCTGGCCTACAAGTATCAGCTGTACTTTAATGCCCTGTTCTTTCCGGCGCAGGCCATTTTGTTGAGCATTGGATTTATCTATAAACCGCAGCTCCTGCGTCTGTCGAGCATTTGGGCGAATCCGCGCAAGCGTCGCCGCTTTGACCTGATTATTGTTGCCGTTATGGCACTGATCGTGGTCATTACCGGAGCGTGCGCCGCATTTATGGCAGGCCCCGGCATTCCCCTCATGAGCTTTATGTACGGCCTTAACTTTGAGCGCTACCGCACGCTGGCACTGCTAATGGTTGTCGCCGGCGGCGTCACCGCGGCAATCGACTTTATCTACGCCATCATCACGGTGTTGCGCCACGCCGGCGACGTCACCAAGATCTACCTGATCTGCTTCGCCGTAAGCGTGGTGGTGCCGGTGATCCTGATTAAGCTGCTGGGTCTGATGGGCGCTGTGGTGAGCTACCTAGCCATCATGGCCCTGCTCCTGGTGCTACTGATCATCGAGTACGCCCACATCCGCCAACGCATCGAACGCGACCGCAACCCATACGGCGCCTAAATGGTGCAATGGGGGCAGCTAATTTGCGATGGAATCTCCCCGACTGGGGTCTCGTTGCGGACAATATGCATCACGCAAAACTAAGTGAGTAGACTTTTATCGAATCCTTGACCACGCCAACAAAGCACAAGCCTGTGACCTGCGGTTTTGTTGAAGCAAACATGTTGGGTTCTCAGCATTTCCAAAATAGTCTACCCACTTAGCCAGTGGGCAGCCAAATGATTTTTAAATCCCCGTCCTAGAAAAATCATTTGATGGGCAGAAGGGCAAAAGTAGTCAAAAAAGCCCCGTCCCAAATTAGCTACCCCTTGCGTAATCATTCGCCAGGAAGAATGTTCGAGTAGAACTCGGCCCCGTCGTCCAGACGCAGAATGCCTACGCGGCCGAACTCCGATCCGGTGGCGGCGGCGCAGTCGATGTCGATGCGATCGGGCACGCCGGCGGTATCCTCGCCGCCCAGGCGCACGATTTGCCCGCGCCCCGACTCCTCATCGAGCCCCGCCAGGCCGCCGACCTCGCAATAGCGCCCAAGCGACACCGTGGGCGTGTGACCGCTCACCACGACCGGACCCTTGCCCTCGGAAGAAAGCAGCCCCGTCGGCGCATCCCAGTAGCCGTGACGAATCCACAGCAAGTCATCGGACGACTGCACCGCAAGCATCTGCTGCAGTAGCTCGCGATCGGCATTCACCGCTCCCGCACCATCGGCACAATCAACCCCATGTTCAAGCAAAAACGCCCGCGCTGCCTCGATCTGGATACCGGCGTGCACCAGCAGATACGGACGCTCGTCAGTCTCGACCACGGCGTAGAGCGGCAGCGTTGCCATCCAACGCACGAGCTCCTCGTACGCCTCGAATTCCATGTCGTTGAGCTGCTGGCGGGTAGTCCAACCGCCGTTGATATCCCAGGTCTCGGCATCGAGCGGATCTTGGCCAATGATGGCATCGAGCATGATCTGCTCGTGATTACCCTTGAGCACGCGAGCGTTGGGTAGCGAGCGCACGAGCTTAATAACGCCAACCGGATCGGGCCCGCGATCGATCATGTCGCCCAGCACGTACAGCGTATCGTCGGACGCCAGCGAAATCTTGGACAGGGCCTCGTCAAGCGCACGCACGTGCCCGTGAGCATCAGATGTCACATAGATCGCCATGGAACGCCTTTCCCTGCATTACGGCCGAAGCCCGATGCCACGGCTAAAACTTCAAGTTGAACTTAAACGTTACCCATTGTACTCCGTTGCAATAAAGCTGGGAAGGGTTGCATACCGCCAACGGTCGCCAGCGCACGCCTGCCAACCCGCACCGCTCACGCCACGCCGCCTGGCCCAGCGCCCCGACCAGCAACGCTCGCGTCGTAGCCTCGTGTCGAAAATGCGCGTGCCCGCAATCCAGACCCATAAACCCACCATCTTTGGGTACAAATAACCGCAGACAACTGACCGTGCCACGCCAACCACCCAGGAGCGGACACTATCCATGAACCAGATACTTCTCTTTATCGGCCTCGTCATTATTCTGTGCCTGACCATCAAACCCGTCGGCAAAAAGCTCCCCTTCCCCACCCTGCTCATCTTTATCGCGCTCGGTATGCTGCTGGGCGTCAACGGCCCGGCGCATATCGACTTTAGCGACTACGCGCTCACCGAAACCGTCTGCAGCACGGCGCTGCTGTTCATCATGTTCTACGGCGGCTTTAACACCAACATCGACCGCGCCAAGCCTGTCGCCGCGCCCGCGGTGCTGCTGAGCACCCTCGGCGTCGTCATCACTGCCGGCATTACGGGTGCGTTTGCGCACTTTGTACTGGGCTTCGACTGGATCGGCGGCCTGCTGCTGGGATCGGTCGTGGCATCCACCGACGCGGCGAGCGTATTTAGCGTGCTGCGCGAGCACAACCTGTCGCTGAGAGGTGGCACCGACTCGCTGCTCGAGGTCGAATCGGGCTCCAACGATCCCGTCGCCTACATGCTCACCGCCGTGCTCGCCACACTCGCGGCCGGCGGCGACATTAACATCCCCGTGCTGCTGGCCAAGCAGATCATCCTGGGCGTGGGCCTGGGTATTGCCATCGGCTGGGCATCGGGCCGCCTGATCGAGCGCGCGCATGCGACAGCCGAAGGTGCGCAGACCATCTTCTTGTTCGCCGTGGCCATCGTCGCCTACGCGCTGCCGAGTTACCTGGGCGGCAACGGCTTTTTAGCCGTGTACCTTGCCGGCATCGTGCTAGGCGCGAGCGACATCACCGGTAAGGTCGAGCTGGCGCACTTCTTCGACACCCTCACCGAGATGGCCGAGATGACCATCTTCTTCTTGCTCGGCCTGCTCGTGACGCCCGCCCGCCTGCCGCAAATGCTGCCGCCGGGCCTGGCACTCATGGCGTTTATGCTCTTTGTGAGCCGCCCCATCGCCGTCGGTCTACTGTTGGCGCCCTTTAAGACAAACCCTCGCCAGGTGGCGCTCGTAAGCTGGGCGGGCCTGCGCGGAGCAGCATCGGTCGTCTTTAGTCTCTTTGCCGTGGTGGCCGGCGTTCCCGGCGGTCACGACCTATTTGACCTGGTGTTTGTAATTGCCGTGTCAAGCATTGTGGTGCAGGGATCGCTGCTGCCAGCAGTGGCGAAGAAGCTCGACATGATAGATGCGGCCGGCGACGTGCGCCGCACGTTTAACGATTACCGCGACGAAGAAGGTATGTCGTTCGTCAAGCTCAAGGTGGGAGCTGGACATCCGTTTGCCGGACGCTCGCTCGCGGATATTGACAGTGCAACGGACATGCTTGTCGTCCTGGTGCTGCGCGACGGCGCTCATCCGGTGCTGCCCAACGGCGATACCGTGATCGAGGAAGGCGACCTTCTGGTGATGGCCGCACCAACGTTTGAAGAGCGTGCCGGGGTTACGCTGCGCGAGGTCACCGTAACGCCCCATGGACGTCTGGCCGGTCAGCGCCTGCGCGACGTACCGCAGGGCAAGCACCCCTTTATCGTGGTGATGCTCAAGCGCGACGGCCAAACCATCATCCCCGACGGCAACACCCTAATATATGCCGGCGACGAAGCCGTCATTGCCTCGCTCGCGTCGTAGCGGCCAGGGGGTAGACGTCCCGAATTGGCTACATTTGAGCATCAATCGCCCCGGCTGGGGTCTCGTTGCGGACAATTGGCGTCTCTCAAAACTAAGTGAGTAGACTTTTGTCGAATCGCCGACCACGTCACCAAAGCACAAGTCTGTGACCGCGGGTTTGTTGAAGCAAATTTGTCGGGTGCTCGGGATTTCCAATAAAGCCTACTCACTTAGCCAGCGTGCAGTCAAAATAGAACGGTCGCGAGCTCATTAGGCTCCATTGGGACGGCTTATCGTGCATTTTCGAGCAGCTGCGGGTGCAGACGCCCCATCCCAAATTAGCTACCCTAGTCATCGTCGACGGCAAAGTCGCGGAGGTCGAGGCCTTCGCATTCGGCTCGCGCTAGGAGCTCTTGGGGCGACTCATCCTCGATATCCGCTACGTCGAGCATGGCAGCCGGAAAGCCCGCACCCGCCGCACTCCCCGCGCGGTCGAGCAGGCTCTCGCGCAACTGGTCTACATCAACGTCGATCTTCATGCTGAAACTCCTGCTGGACAATCGCGACCGCATAAGTCGCACGCCCAAACGATGTGCAATAAACCCCAAATACCGCCATAATAAAGCAATGACCATCAGGGAGGTTGCGAACGATGGACAAGCTCGATGCCATGACGGAACAAGTCAGGGACTTTTGTGATGCACGCGGCTGGCGCAAATATCACACACCAAAGGAACTCGCCATCGGCATGGCAACTGAGTCCTCCGAGCTCCTTCAGCTCTTTCGTTTTATGAGCGACGAGCGCATTGCAGAAATGCTCGAAGACACTGAACAACGCCAAGCCATCGAAGACGAGGTCACCGACACGCTCATCTTTCTCCTGCGTTTTGCCGATTTAAACGGAATCGATCTCCCAACTGCACTCTCGTCCAAACTCATGCGCAATGGCGAGCGTTACCCCATCAACGCATCATCTGACGAATACAGAAAGGCGGAACACCGTGAGTAGCGAGTTCGCTCTTCGGCAATACACGCTTCCCCTACCCAAGCCCTTCGAAACAAGCGAATCACTACAAGACTTTGGCACGCCAGAGCCCGGGGCTCACCATGACGAGAGTTGGCCTGTTCTCTACATCCTGACCAACAGTAAAAAGAAGACGGCATACATTGGCCAAACTACCAACTATCAACGCCGCATGAAGCAACACGCCGCAAACGTTGACAAGGATTTCGATCGAACACTTCTGATCGACAACCCTACATTCAATCAGTCAGCGACATTTGAGTTTGAAAACAGGCTCATCGAACTGTTCTGCGCTGACGAAAAATACCAGGTAACCAATGGCAACAATGGCTATGCCCAATTCGATTACTTTGAGCGACCTCAGTACCGCCAGAAGTTCCGAACGCTATGGACAAAACTACGCGAAGAAAACTATGCAATTCACCCCATCGAAGAGCTCGAGAACACTGACCTGTTTAAATTCTCGCCTTTCAAAACGCTCACACCCGATCAATATGAAACGATTGAGACGATTTACAAGCGTCTCGAGCAGGAACAGAAAGATGTTGAAAACGGCAGCCCCAAGAAGAAACGCGTAACCGTCGTAAACGGCGCGCCCGGAACAGGCAAAACCATCCTTGCCATCAGCCTCATGTTCAAAATCAAAAACGAACCCAAACTATCCGGCCTGCGGGTCGGTTTCGTGACACCCATGGAGTCTCTGAGCAAAACGCTCAAAAGGCTCACGCACTTCCTTCCTGGGTTAAAGCCCGGTGATATCCTGAGCCCCAGTGATGTTACCAAAAAGAATCGGTATGACATCCTGCTTGTCGACGAGGCACACCGACTGGGAAACTGCTTGACCGCCGGCGCCGGCATCGGGGCTTTTTACAACACCTGCGATCGCCTCGGCCTTCCGCGCACGAGCAACCAGGTTGACTGGATATTCAAATGCTGTGACAAGGCGTACCTGTTCTACGACCCCAAACAGCAGGTTCGCGCATCCGGACTCAATCGAGACGGCCTTGAGCAGCGACTCAATCAGCTCGAAGAAGCGAGCGTTGAAACTGAAGAGTTCAGTCTAAGCACACAAATGCGCGTACGCGGTGGTGACGAATACCTCGATTTTGTCTACGACTTACTCGACAACAAGGCGTACATGCACACCGGCATGAAGTTCAAAGAACTCTTTTCATCGGAGCCTTACGATTCGCGGGCCGGGGATCCGGACAGCGATATCCCCAGATACCAGTTTGGAATCGTCAACCGATTTGAGGATTTCTGTTCTCTGCAGCAAGCCAAGGAAGAAGAAGTTGGCCTATCCCGTATGACGGCAGGCTTTGCGTGGAAGTGGCAAACGAAGAAACACAAAGACGCGTTCGACATCGTCATTGAGGGCATCCCCAAACGATGGAACTCGAGCCAAAAGGATTGGGTTAACTCCCCCAACGCTGTCAACGAGGTTGGATGCATCCACACGGTACAGGGCTACGACCTCAACTACGGATTCGTAATTCTGGGTCCCGACATTTACTACGACAACGACAAAGAGGCCGTCTGCGTTAACAAGGCGAACTTTAAAGATGCTGTCGCAAAGAAAAAGGCGAGCGACGATGACCTGCGAAAGATCATCGTCAACGCCTACTATGTCCTCATGACGCGTGGCATGCTGGGAACGTATCTCTATGTGTGCGACCCCGCTCTAAAGGAGTATTTGTCACGGTATATCCCGGTGATTTAGACGCAGGACAAACGTCGCAAATCGAAGGCATTGCTCAAACGTTAAACACACGAACATATTTTCGTGTTTTATACTTGAGCTAGACAACCACAGCATGGTATAAAAGAGCTGCGTTCCGTTATGGAGGGCAGTCAAGGGCCGGGGGATCCCCCCGGCATTTTCTTTTTTGAAAGGCTGTTTCATGAACGAACCGCCCGCATTCCCCGACAAATCAAGGCGCCGCCCAGAAAAGAGCAACTCAAGCGACGAGCGAGCACGAGTCCAGCAATCCATCGCCCGCGGCTACGATGACCTCGTCAACGGCCGCGTGCGTCCTTGGAAGCAGGCAAAAGCCGAGGCAGATCGGATGCGAGCCATCAGGTAAGGTCACCTCTCCCCATGTAACCATCCTGTAAATCATAGCGGCGCAGTCGAGTTTTAACGTGATGCGGTCGCGCCTGGCGCTCCACTGTGCTAAAGTATCCCGAACGTTCAAACGACTACGAGGGGGAACTAGAAGATGGCACGTGTGCACAACTTCTCAGCTGGCCCGGCCGCGCTGCCTACAAGCGTGCTCGCCGAGATCGCCGACGAGATGATGGACTACCGCGGTTGCGGCATGTCCGTGCTCGAGATGAGCCATCGATCTAGCCTGTACCAGCAGATCATCGACGACGCCGAGGCAACCCTGCGCCGCCTGCTGCGCATCCCCGACAACTACCGTGTCCTGTTTTTGCAGGGCGGCGCCACGCTACAGTTTGCGGGCATCCCGATGAACCTCATGCGCCGCGGCCGCGCTGGCTACGTCGCGACCGGCAACTTTGCCAACAAGGCGTACAAAGAGGCCACCAAGTACGGCGAGGCCGTGCTGCTCGCGAGCTCCGAGGACACCAATTTCGACCGGATCCCCACCATGGCCGACGTCAACGCGCGCATTGCCGCCGAGGCCGCGGGCGATGGGCTCGACTACGTCTACATCTGCCAGAACAACACCATCTTTGGCACCATGTACCACGATCTGCCCGATTGTGGCGATGTGCCGCTGGTCGCCGATGTCTCGAGCTGCTTTTTGTCGCAGCCGCTCGACGTCGAACGCTACGGGCTCATTTACGCAGGCGCGCAGAAAAACGCCGGCGCCGCGGGCGTGACCGTGGTCATCGTGCGCGACGACCTCATCGCAGATGGCCCCGCCTTTGCGCAGACGCCGCAGTACCTGGACCTTAAGACCCAGGCCGCCAAGGGCTCCATGCTCAACACGCCCAACACCTTTGGCATCTACGTGTGCGGCAAGGTGTTCCGTTGGGTTGAGCAGACCGGCGGCCTTGCCGCAGTGGCCGAGCGCAACTGGGCCAAGGCCAACCTGCTCTACGACCTGCTCGAGAACAGCGAGCTGTTCCACGGCACCGCGCAGGAGGGCAGCCGCTCCATCGCCAACGTCACGTTCCGTACCGGCGATGCCGAACTCGACGCGGCCTTTGTCGCAGGCGCGGCAGAGCACCAGATCCAAAACGTCAAGGGCCATCGCCTCGTCGGCGGCATGCGCGCCAGCGTGTACAACGCCGTCACTATGGAGGACGTACAGGCGCTGGCCACGTACATGAAGGACTTCGAAGCGCAGCATAGTTTGAGTCCGCGATCTAACTAGCCCGCAACCCGCGGGCCGACCAGCCACTTCAAACCACTTGTTTTAGACAAACCTGCTAAGGAGTTTTCCATGCGTAAGATTAAGACCATCGACGACATCACTAAAGACGGCAAAGTCGAGTTTGGCGAGGGCTACGAGTTTGTAAGCACCGCCGAGGAAGCCGACGCGATCCTGATGCGCTCGACCGACCTGCACGGCTACGAGCTGCCCGAGGGCATCCGCGCCATCGCCCGCTGCGGCGCCGGTGTCAACAACATCCCCGTCGAGGAGTACGCCAAGAAGGGCGTCGTCGTCTTTAACTCCCCCGGCGCCAACAGCAACGCCGTCAAGGAGCTCGTCCTGGGCATGCTGGTGCTCTCGAGCCGCGGCGTAGTGCAGTCGATGAACTGGGTGCGCGACAACGCCGACGACCCCGAGATCCAGGTCGACGCCGAGAAGGCCAAGAAGGCCTTTGTGGGCCGCGAGCTCAAGGGCAAGCGCATCGGCGTCATCGGTCTGGGCAACGTGGGCTCCAAGGTCGCCAACGCCTGCGTCGATCTGGGCATGGACGTCTACGGCTACGATCCGTTCATTTCCGTTGAGCACGCGTGGGTACTGAGCCGCGAGGTGCAGCGCGTAGGCACGCTCGAGGACCTGTGCCGCGGCTGCGACTACCTCACCGTACACGTGCCCAGCAAGGCAGACACCATCGGCATGATCAGCACCGAGCAGATTAACCTGCTGGCCCCGGACGCCGTGCTCATTAACTACGCGCGCGAAACCATCATTGACGAGGACGCCGTCGATGCTGCCCTGCGCGAGGGCAAGCTCAGCTGGTTTAGCTGCGACTTTGCCACGCCCAAGACCGTCAAGATGCCCAACACGTTTATCACCACGCACTCGGGCGCCGGCACTGGCGAGGCCGAGGCCAACTGCGCCGATATGGCCATCAGCGAGCTCAAGGATTACCTGGAGAACGGCAACATCGCGCACAGCGTCAACTACCCCGCCTGCAGCATGGGCAAGGCGCGCGCCGCGAGCCGCATCGCCTGCCTGCACGCCAACGTGCCCAACATGATTGGCCAGATCACGGCCATCCTGGCCAAGGACAACGCCAACGTGCAGCGCATGACCAACGAGTCTGCCGGCGAGAACGCCTACACCATGTTCGACACCGACGAGCACCTGAACAGCAGCACCATCGAGGCGCTCAAGCAGATTCCGTCGATGTATCGCGTGCGCGTGATCAAATAGCGCCGGCACCAAGCCTGTCAGGCAGACCATGAAGCCCATTCGGCCCCCGTTTTCACGAAACGGGGGCCGATTTCGTTGCTCCGGCTGGTTTTGAAAATGCTACCCAGAACAAGTTTTTTCGGATAATCGACAGTCGTACCCAAATCACTGAGCGCACCTGCTCTGATAAACAGCTTTATCAGGGGCTTTAGTAGGTAAAGATCAATCTCTATATACCAGATCCAAGTTGACTGTCGATTTTCCGAAACAACTTGTTTTGAGTAGCATTATTAAAGCCCTTCCAAGACGAAACTGAAGCCTTTTTCGCGCCCAAAACTCTAGCTCGCGCGACCGTTTTCCACCCGCGCGGCTACATTCCCGCCCAATCGATAAAAATCTCCTCACGAAGCCGACGTTCAAGCTCCTGCTGCCGCGGCGTCTTGTCTTTCAACGGCGCATCGAGATAGGACATGATGAGCTCCATCACCACGCGGAAGGCATCGGAGTCGGCCAGCTGGCTATAGGTCATCAAAACGACGGGATATCCCATCGCTTGCAAGGCCGTCGTTCGATCGGAGTCCGAAATCTTGGATTCTATGGATCCGTGAATGGCTTTACCCTGGCATTCAACCAGACACTCTCTGCTGCCGTCCTTATTTGACAGCAAGATATCGGCGTAGCGCCTATCGAGCCCCGAAATCAGGCGGGCGCTGCGCGTCATACGAATCTCAACGTTATTGGTAAGGCGCAGCCCTTCGCCGCCGCGCAACCTCGTAAGGCCAAACAGCATCGATGCTTGGACCTCGAGCGGCGATGCCGCCACCCCCGTAATGCATTTCGCGGCTCGTATGAACGATTTAGCGCCACGGAGCCCCCGGATCTTATCGACGTACTCCGTAAGCTCAGAGAGCTCGATCAAGGGAGGTCGTTTCCACAAGTCTGTTGGATTCCCCGAGACATCCTTTACGTTTTCCCAGCCCGACCGTGCGTCACCCCACCGGCCCCCATATGCCTGCTCAAGCGCCAACTTTACCTGAGGTGCAATCTTGCACACGGCAAAGGTGCCGCACATCTCATACATGCACATGATCAGGCGCTCGTTTGAGACCGAGGAGGCCAGGGTCAGCAGGGTAAAGAGCGGGGACGCGACATCGAGGCCAAACTCTGTCTGCTGCACGGAGCCAAACGGCCTCTCCCCGTTCCAAACATGCCTGACAATGCGATCGCCCTTACGTCCACAGCTGCCCTGTGCCAATACGTGTAACGGAGTGTCCAGGAAATGCGCGACGAGCGGATGCTCACAAAGGCGCTCCCTGCGCGGATCGTCCGCAGAATCGGGCAGGTCCGGCATTATCGCCAAGACCTGTGGAGGTATCCGATGATACCGAAAGGCAGATATGTCGCACAGCATGTCGTCCATAACGGCTACGTACCCACTGCGTCGTCTGTGAACCCGCTCGGACGGCAAACGCGCCGGCTCGGCCTGCGAACGGTAAATACTGCCACGCACACGTCACGGATCTCTCGAGAGGCTTACAATCGGTTTTGAAAGCAAACTGATTGTGAGGTTGCATATGGTTGACAAGGACTTTGCCTGGCGGCTTACGCAGGAGCTTGTGCGGATCGACAGCTCGGACCCGGGCGCGTATGAGGATGAAATTGAGCGGTATATCAAAGCGCTGGTTGAGGAACGGCTGGCACGGTTGAACCACCCGACACTCGATGCCGTGCAGATTGAGGAGATCGAGGTGCTCCCCGGACGCCGCAACCTTATGGTCACCGTGCCCGGTTTGAGCGACGAGCCACGGCTCGTCTATATCTGCCACATGGATACCGTTACCTTGGGCGATGGCTGGGACGCAGGCATTCCGCCGCTCGGAGCAATCGTGCATGACGATAAACTCTATGGCCGCGGTGCCTGCGATATGAAGGGTGGCCTGGCCTGCGCCATTGCCGCACTGGTCCATACGCTCGAGCGCGTGGCGGCGGATGGCGCTCTGCCCTGCCGCGGCTTTTCGCTCATTTGCTCGGTCGACGAGGAAGACTTTATGCGCGGCTCCGAGGCGGCCATCGATGCCGGCTGGGTCGGCTCGCGCGAATGGGTGCTGGACACCGAGCCCACCGACGGACAGATTCAGGTGGCGCACAAGGGACGCACGTGGTTCGAAATCGAGATGGCCGGCGTCACGGCACACGCGAGCCAGCCTTGGAAGGGCGCGGATGCCGTCGCCGCCATGGCAGAGGTCATCTGCGCGTTGCGCCGCGCGTTTGCCGCGCTGCCCGCGCATGACGAGCTGGGGCCATCGACCATCACGTTTGGACAGATCGAGGGTGGCTACCGTCCCTATGTCGTGCCCGACCACGCAAAGGTCTGGGTCGACATGCGCCTGACCCCGCCGACCGACACGGCCGCCGCGACGCGCATGGTAGAGCAAGCCATCGCCGGCGCTGAGGCCGCGGTTCCCGGCTGCCATGGAAGCTATACCGTGACGGGCGACCGCCCCGCCATCGAGCGCGACCCAGGCTCTCCCCTTCTAGCCGCGCTCAAGCGTGCCGCCGATGACGTGACGGGCGCGGACACGACCGTCGGCTTCTTTACCGGCTACACCGACACTGCCGTCATTGCCGGCAAGACAGGTAACCGCAATTGCATGAGCTATGGCCCAGGCTCGCTCGCGCTCGCGCACAAGCCCAACGAGTATGTGCCTCACGCCGATATCGTTCGCTGCCAGCAAGTGCTCATCGCGCTCGCCGACAACACGCTCTGGGGCGCGGATAGCCAAGTTGAGGCATAATAAGCCGCGAACAAACCGATTCGCGCGTTAGGACCGTCCATGAAAGCACTTCCGTTTCCCTGCATCCGACCGGCTCAGGACCGCGTGCTCGAGGCGCTGCCGCAGATGGGCGGTATCCTGAGCGACAACGATGCCCTGCGCGGTGCCATTGCCGATGGCCTGATGCTCAAGGATCCAGGCGCGGCGTATTACGTGTACGAATGCTCGGGCGAGCCGGGTCGCGTGACGGGCGTTGTGGCGATTTGCCCGGTTAACGTGCTGACGGGCAGCGACGCGACCTCCGCAGATGCGGCCGCCGCTGTGCACGCGATCGCAGAGCTCAAGGTGCAGCCGCGCCCCGTGTCGCTCGCCTACGAAGCCTCGCCCGTCATGGATATCATCCTGGGTGCCGCCAAAGAGGGAGCTTCGCTCTATGCCGTCACCGACCCCGCCGGCATTACGCACCGTGTGTGGGAGGTCAAGCGCGAGGACGCTGTTGCCGCCATCCGAGCCATGCTCGATCAGGCACCGGAGCCGGCACTGGCCGATGACCCCGCCTACGCCGCCGCTCTGACCGGGGCGTCGCAGCTGCTGGCCGATGAGGCCCGCGCCGCCGTCACCTACACGGGCAAAGAGCCGTTCAACTTTACCGTTGCCGTACTGTTCCCCGCCGCGCAGGTCAGCGGCGGAGCACCGCAGGTTCCGACGGGCCTGCTCACTCACCAAATCGCGCGGTTCTAGCAGAGTCTAAACGCCCAGCACAAAGACTCGGCAGCTCAACAAGCAAGGGGCGGGGATACATGCGCATGCATCCCCGCCCCTTTCACATCGAGCAACGATGTCGGCAAACCGCATCGCCACGCCTGCGCTACCCGCGCTGCGGGCCTGCTGCCGCCACGAGCGGCTCTAGTCCCAGCTCGCGCGCGTAGTCTTCCTGCGTAAAGATCTCAACCAGTTCAAACGTATCCGTCGCATCATCAAACGCAAAGTGCAGCACCGAGCAGTTGCCCGGCACACGGTCGCGCTCGTCTGCCGCCGCGCCCTTCACGTGATCCATGAACTCCTTGATAGCCGAGCCATGGCTTACCGCGAGCACGCACGTATGGTCCGGACGCTGCATAAGCTCGCTCAACGTCGCGACCATGCGCTCGCGCACCTGCATCTGGCCCTCGCCGCCAAACTGGCGATAGAAGTCGCGCCACGGGCGTTCGGGCATGAGCATCACGCGCTCGGCCTCAAAGTCGCCAAAGAACCACTCACGCAGGCCGTCCAGACGCTCGTACGCCAAGCCCGGCCACAAGTTGGCGATAGTCTGCTCGGTGCGATGAAGCGTGGAGGTGTAGGCATGGTCGGGCTCAATGCCGCGCGCACGCAAGAACATGCCGGCACGCGCCGCCTGGTCGCATCCCAGCTGCGTAAGCGGCGAGTCACTCCAGCCCTGAATAATGCGCTTGAGGTTAAATATCGTCTGTCCATGGCGAACCAGATACAGGTCTTTATTCATAGGGGGTCCTTTCGTTTGTTACCAACCCAAGAGCGAAAACGCCCCGTCGCAATAGCCAAAATGAAGCACGGCACCGTTGTCGGGCTGCTCTCCCCCGCCAGTCACGCATCTAAGAAACTCCTGGCAGGCTGAGCCGTGGGAGACGGCCAGCACGCAGTTGTGCTGTGGTCGGGCCATGATGCGGGAAAGCGCCGCGACCATACGTGCGCGAAGCTCACTTTCCGACTCGCCACCAAAGGCAACCGGATAATCACCCCAAGGTTGCGCCGGCATCTCGCGGTTTGACGTGCCCTCCAACGAACCCAAATGCCACTCGCGCAGGTCATCGACCAGCTCTATGGAGCAGCCCTCGCCAACGATCAGCTCGGCCGTACACCGCGCCCGCCCCAACGGAGACGAATACACATGGTCAAAGGTCACGCCGCGGTCCTCGAACGCCGCACGCGTCGCCAGCGCCTGCTCGCGCCCACGCGCCGTCAACGGCGAATCGTGCCAGCCCTGCAAAATGTTCTTCACATTGAGCTCAGTCTGCCCATGCCGCACCAAATACAGATCGGCCACACGCCCTCCCCTCGCACCACCACAAAGGGGACAGGCACCTTTGTGGTGGTTCACCGCCGGATCACACCGCGGCGACGCTCAGCTACACCAGTACATCGGCAAGCGGGCGCTTGGGTACGTGGTGCACCTGTGCCTCGTCGCGCCAGTAATTAATTGAGCCGTCGGGGTTGGAATCGATCGCATCGATCACCTGCATCTCGGCCGGAACGCCAAACGCCATGATCAGCTTGAGCTCATACTTGTCGTTATCGAGCCCCATGGCATCGATCGCGTGGGGCGTAAAGGCCTTGAACATGCAGGCTGCCACCTCGGGCGTGGCGCTGCGGGCGGCGAGCATCATCGTCTGCGCGGCAATGCCCGTGTCGACCTCGGTAATGGGAGCGGCAGGCTTGCCCGGAACAGCGCGCTCGGCAAGAATCGCGATGTAACCGGTCGGGCGCTCGCCCTCGTCGGGACCCGGCCAGTCCTTGAGCGCACCGGCCCACGCGAGCTCGTCAAACACGCGAGCGCAGTCCTCTGCACCGCTCACCACATGAAAGCGCAGGCGCTGAGCGTTGGCGCCGCAAGGGGCCAGGTGTGCCAGCTCCGCCAGCTCGAGCAAAAACTCACGCGGTACGCGCATGGACTCGTCAAACCGACGGCACGTGCGGGCGCGGCGGACCAGCGCGTCAAACGTGTCCAGGCCAAGCTTTTCGCAACCCTGCTTTGCCATCGACTCAGCGCTTACCGGCGCCGCGGGAACTGTTTCGTTCATAGGGGCCCCTCAATAAAAGCCAATTGTTCTTAAGAAAATCTAACCTAAAACGTAGGCAATAACGAACAGAGCTGTAATGTTCTACATCTGTTGAATATCCCACATCCAAACGGGAACAAAGGTGACAATTCGCGAAGGTGAGGCTCCAATTCGCCCCTCCCGCCCCACGCGACGGCGCCCTTGGGCGATACTGGTTGCAAGAGCTACGGCTTACGCCGCACGGAAAGGAGACATCATGGGCATCTTTAAGAACGATGAAAAGCAATCGAGCGCGTTTGGATTTGACGAGAAAAGCATGGCAGGCAAGGCCGTCAAGGCCGTGCGCTGGATTTACGCCATCACGGGCGTCTTGGCGCTCGTCGCCGGCATCGCACTGCTGTTTGCGCCCGCCAAATCCCTCGTCTTCCTGACGACCGTCTTGGGCTTCTACTTTGTGATCACGGCCGCGATTAGGCTGTTTACCGCTGTTTTCGAGCCGCTGCTGCCCACCGGCTGGCGCGTTACGAGCATCATCTCCAACCTGCTCATCATACTGGGCGGCGTCATAATCCTGCGCAACCAGGCCTTCTCGACCGCGACGCTCACCACGCTTGTAGTGGTCGTCGCTGGCTTTGGCTGGATCGTCGAGGGCGTCATGTCGATTCTGGAATCCGAGCTTTCCGCCAACCGCGCCCTCGCCATCCTGAGCGGTGCACTCTCCATCATCGCGGGCATGTTCGTGTTTATCTATCCGCTGTGGTCGGCAAAGATGCTCGTCATCTTTAGCGGCGCCGCGCTCCTGGTGTTTGGCGTGACGCTCATCGTCCGCGCCATTCAGTTTGGCAAACTGGTGCACTAGATGCCAAAGACGCTTTTTATTGATGCCGACGCCTGCCCGGTCACGCGCGAGTCGATTGACTGCGCGCGGAGGGCGGGCGTCGCCGTGGTGATTGCCGGCAACAGCACGCAGAACCTGGAACGCCACATTCGCCGCGACGATCCGCGCGATGCCGAGCACGCGCGTCGGGGCTTTTGGGTCACGACGCTCGATGTGAGTGTGGGAGCCGATAGTGCCGACTTTGCCATTGTCGAGCGCCTGCAGGCTGGCGACGTGGTCGTGACACAAGACATAGGCCTGGCGAGCATGGTGCTCGGACGCGATGCCGCCGCAATCGGTGTGCGCGGGCGCGTCTACGATAAGACGACCATCGACATGCAACTATTTATTCGCCACGAAGAAAAGAAGGTGCGCCGCGCCGGCGGACGCACTCGCGGACCGGCGGCATTTACCAGCGAAGACCGCGCCCGCTTTAAACGCAACCTCACCGAGCTGTTACGCTAACCAAGGCAGATTTTTGGGACATGCCCGGAAATCTGCCTTTTTGTTTTGAGCGGTGTGAGCGCTCAGGATCCATGGCTCAACAAAAAACGGGCTTCAAAATGCCATGCATCGCCGCATTGTGCAGGCGCCGAGCATGACTATTTTGAAGCCCGTTTTGTTAGGCCTGCTTAGAGGCCGAAGGCGGAAAGAACGAGTCCCCAACCGGCGCCAATGACGTACATCATGACCAGGAACACGGCGTTTTCGCGGGCGCTGCGGTTGGTGCGGAACAGCACCAGATAGCCCACGCCGGCGGAGATAAGCGTACCGGCGAGCATCGGCGCCAGCTGCAGCGCACCTTCGAGGTACAACTGCGTAATAACGACGCTAGCAGAGCAGTTGGGGATCAGACCGACAAGCGCCGAGCCCAGGACAGCGAGCGTCTCGTTGCCGCGCAGGAATTGCTCGATTGCGGACTCGCCAAAGGTCTCGAGCACGGCCACCAGAATCAGCGTCACCAGGAAAATGAATACCGACACCTGCACGGTGTGCGAGATCGCGCTGCGGATGATCGACAGAACGGGCGCGCCCTCGTGGGAGTGGCTGTGGTCGTGGTGGTGCTCGTGCTTGTCCGCGTGACCGTGATCGTGGCTGTGGCCGTGGCTGTGGTCGTGCCCGTGGCCGTCCTCATCGTCGTCGCAGCCGCAATGGTCGCGCTCGCACAGCTCGTGGATGTGATCGGCGCTCACACCCGCCTCGGCCACCTCGTCAATGATGTCGCCACCGCTGTGGTCATCGTGCGCGCAGTTCACGTGTGCCGGATTGACCGCGGTCCCCAGCACGGTGCGACGAATCGCCGCATGCGCGCGGACGTTGCGGCGCAACCCGCGGATAGCCGCATCCACGATAAAGCCCGTGACCAGCGCGATCAGCGCCTTCGAAGCCAAAAGCATCGCCATGGTCTGCACGGGAACCTGCTCGGCAAGCAGCAGCGGCAACATCTCGTCGGAGGTCGAGAGGAACACGGCGACTAGCGTGCCCAGCGTCACGACACGGCCGGCGTACAGCGTCGCCGCCATGGCCGAAAACCCGCACTGTGGCACCATGCCCAGCAACGAGCCAACCACGGGGCCGGCGGCGCCCGCGCACTTGATGGCGCCGTTGACGCGGTCGCCCGCAACATGCTCGAGCGTCTCGAGCGCAAGGTACGTCACCAACAAGAAGGGCACCAGCGAGAACGTGTCTTTGCCGGCATCGAGCAGAATACCTATCAGTAAATCCATGACGGATGGAACCTTTCGTGTCTTTCGGCAGCATTGTAAAAGTCCTAGCGGTCAACTAGGGTATTGTAGTTGTCCCGGGCGCGGTGCCAATAGTTGCCCATGGTAAACTATCATCTCGCCACAACTCAGTAACCCCGAGCCGCGCGACGCGGCCCGTCCAAGGAGCAGTCTATGAACGTTTCGCAAGCACTCGAATATGAGCGCCAGCCGTTTATCCCCATGTTTATCTATGGCGATCACGGCGCCATGGAGTCCGAGCGCCAGAAGGGCGAGGAGGCCCTCAAGGTGCTCGAGACCGAGTACTTTACCGCCGAGGGCGACCCCGGCTTCGACTTTGCCACTGTGCGCGACCTGGCCGACCGCAACCGCGACCTGTGCGACCAGATTGGCGAGGCGCGCCTGCGCAACGTGACGCCCGCGACGCTCTCGCGCGGCCTGTCCGACGCCGACACCTGCGCCGCCATCGGCAAGATGCAAAAGCGCACCGCCGCATCGGTCATGCGCGAGATCCGCGGTGACCGCGACGCACTCGGCGTAGCCTACGCCCGCAAGCCCATCCAAGGCACGGTGCTGGGCATCGACATCGAGACCACCGGTCGCGCGCCCGAGCGCGGCTACATCATCAACGTGGGCTGGGAGATTATGGACCTCACCAGCGACGCCGTGCCGCATGACGCCGAGGCGCACTACTGCGGCGTGCCCGACATCTACCGCGGCGAGGATGTGCCGCTATCGAACATCCATCACATCACCTGGGACGACATCGACGGCAAAAAGCCGTTCCGCGAGAACAAGGAGTTGCAGAAGCAGCTGCTCAAGCTCATGAAGAAGTATCCCTATATGGCGCACAACGCCGCCTTCGAGGACAGCTGGTTCAAAATTCATCTGGACGGTTACGCCGAGGCACGCCGCACAGGCAAGATTATCGTCATCGACTCGCGCCAGATCTGCCGCAGCTTGGACGCCGACGTGCGCTCGCTCCCCCGCGAGTCCGCGCCCGCTGCGCTCGAGAACTGGGCGCGCCGACGTGGCACCCTCGCCGCCGACGCCAACGAGCAGCACCTGGGCCTCGACGACACCGACCTCATGCTCCGTACCGTCCAGGCCGAGTTCAACCTCAAGAACCTGTTTGCGAAATAGCAACGTCTGCAACAAACACTGCTTGCTCACGAGCGGCCTCGCAGCGGAACCCCCGCAGCGAGGCCGCCCTACGTTCCATAAGCAGGCCCGCGCTTCACAAATTCTGAACCCTATTTTTTAACTACTTCGGCACTTTCCCGACACGTGATTTGTGTTCGGATGGCGATGCATCGATACCAAATGTGCAGCAATTGAGTATTTCTATGCTATAGCCGAGCTGCGAAAACATTTATTTAGGGCGTACCAACCCATAATTGCGTCAAGCTTTTGGACAGCATTTGGTTAGACCTCTAAAACGACTTTTCCACTCAGCGCCATCAACACAGCATTAGCTGACACGATATATACCATGAGTATCGTATTGTCACATACCACGGCAAAAGCGGTCTACCAGGCTGCGCATTCGGTGTCTGCGAAAGACATCGAGTCCTGCAGCCCTATCGCAATTTACGGATCGTGCCCCACCGGAACGCTCCTCGACGCGGCCACAGAATGGCTTACCAAACATGATGTTGCCCGCGACGCAAACCATTCCCCCGAGGTAATGGTGTTTGATCGCAGGAACGCGCGCTACGCGATGGACTGCCGATGCCACGTTTCGTCAAAGCGATTCTCATGCTCGCGTTTTATAGAGCTAGAAGATGACATCTACATTGTTGGCGTTGAGCTTTGCGCACTTCAGGCCGCCACCTATCTCCCTTTTCGCGAACTAGTGGAGTACTACTTTGAACTGTGCGGCGCCTATTCCCTTGGAACCGGTTCTTCTACCTCTTATACCGAGCGTTTCCCACTTACCTCGACCGAGAGGTTAAAACAGTTCTTTAATTCCATTACCAGATGCGATGGTTTGGCCCTTGCCCGAAAGGCTATTCAATGTGTACGCGATGGATGCCGCTCTCCCATGGAAACGGCCTTTGTCATGA
Source organism: uncultured Collinsella sp. (assembly GCA_905202145.1). Taxonomy (GTDB): domain Bacteria; phylum Actinomycetota; class Coriobacteriia; order Coriobacteriales; family Coriobacteriaceae; genus Collinsella. The sequence goes on along the minus strand of CAJKQY010000019.1, from coordinate 1,121 downwards.
TGCTTACGCTGCCCAAAAGCGAAGGTGGACTTGGTATTAAGGGAATTGAGACCGATTACGAGGTGCAGGTCACCGCCGCCGCAAAAAATCTCACGAGACGCAAAAAGTTCTTTATGGATGCATATCTGAAGAAATCTCGAACAGATATTGAATACAACGGTTTTTATCACGACGCGGAAGAAGTCCGTGCCATCGACGAAGAACGCAAGAACGCACTTGCATCCATGGGGTACGGAATCATCACCGTCAGCCGTTATTCCTTTATGCATGCCAGCTCTTTCGTTAGGGTCATGGAGGCAGTCCAACGAAAAGAAGGTATACGCCCCTCGCGTTTGCCAAAAGACTTTCAAATCACGCAAGAGGACCTGAGACTGTTTGTGCTCAGAAGGTTTATTGAGGAGAAGAAACGAATCCAGGAGGAGCTTCGCCAGGATTCCGAAGAGCGTCAACGAATCGATCTCGAAAAAGCAATGCTCGAAAGCATCACATTGGACGATCCGACGATTAACGAGGCTCCGGCAATCGATGACATGCAAATCGTCGAACCAGGCAGCCCATCACTCAACCAAACAAGCAGCTTCACGCCCGAGGGCAGGGTCTTCGGGGCCGGAAACTAGGCCGACTAACAAGGTGGGTACCCTAGCGACGTGCAAAATTGCGAGTATTCAGCAGGGTCGGGTGTCCATCACCCTCGAGTGGATCCAAATGTGAAGCGAAATCACTCTTGCGTGAGAACGTTAGGCAACATTTGAGGAAGAACTCATCGGTTTAACACCCTAAGATAGCTCTTGAACTACATTATTTGGCCCGCGATAGATTAACAGACCCCCTATCGTTGCAGAATACTCCAATTTTTGCACGGCGCAGGGGCACCCACCCCGGCATCGCTAATCAAAACCGCTTAGTCCGGGATCTCGTCCGCTTTTCCTCATCATTTTGTACGACGAATTACCTGAACGTTATTGACATATGAACATGCGCTCATATAATCGGAAGCAAGTTATATGAGCGCATGTTCATATGAAAGGATGTTGCAATGAGCGACCACGCTGATGAAACAAAGACTGACATCGAGGCCACCGAACCCGTGATCCCCACCACCTGCTCGCCCGAGGACCTTC
>CAJKQY010000018.1:0-27113 GCA_905202145.1 uncultured Collinsella sp. | reverse complement strand
TCATCGAAGGCCGCCGCACCTACGGCAACCTGCTCAAGTACCTCAAGACCACGGTAAGCTCCAACTTTGGCAACGTGTTGTCCGTGACCGTCGCGAGCCTGTTCCTGCCGTTTTTGCCCATGAGCGCCCTGCAGCTAGTACTGCTGTCGCTGGTTTACGAGATCGTGTGCATTGCGCTGCCGTGGGACACCGTCGATGACGCCTGGACCGCCCGCCCGCGCGCCTGGGACGCCGCGTCCATCAAAGGCTTTATGCTCGAGCTTGGCCCTGTGAGCTCGCTGTTTGACATCGTGACCTTCGCCGCGCTCTTCTTTGTGGTGTGCCCCGCCGCCGTGGGCGCGAGCTGGGCCGAGCTTGCCGCCGCGGGCAATGTTGCCGGCATGGCAACCTTTGCGGCGATTTTCCAGAGCGGCTGGTTTGTCGAGTCTATGTGGTCGCAGACGCTCGTGATTCACATGTTGCGCTCCCCGCGCCTGCCGAGCTCGCGCGACCACGCCGCGCCTGCGCTGTGCGTGCTCACCGTGCTGGGCCTGGCACTTGTCACCTGGCTGCCGGCAAGCCCCATCGCCGACGCGCTGGGCCTCATGACGCTACCCGCAATCTTTTTCGCACTGCTCATCGGCATCGTTGCCGCCTACATCGCGCTCACTCAACTGGCAAAGCGCCGCTACATCGCCCGCCACGGCGAGCTGCTGTAGCACGGTGAGCCGCCACAGTAGACAGCCCAAGGGCAAAACCACCACAAAGGTGCCTGTCCCCTTTGTGGTGGTTAGCTAGTCTTGGGGTGTCCAGGACCAGAAGAGGCTAATGAGCGCCACGCGCGAATTGGTACCGACCTTTTTGTTGATCGATGCAATGTGGCGGTAGAGTGTGGAGCGCGAAAGGAAGAGCGCCGCCGCAACGTCCTGAACGCTATCGTCCGAAACGACTAGCGCCTCCAGAACATCGCGCTCGCGCTTGGTGAGCCCAAAGGCGGCAACGAAGCCGTTGAGCCGATCGTCAAACGAAAGCTCCGGCGGCTCCAGGGGCACCGTGTCGGCCTGATCGGGTGCACGGCTCACGCCAAGATCGTCGGTAGCAAAAGCCAGCCCGCCATGTGTCGCCTCGCGCTCGCCGTCTTGCCCAAACTGTCCCAACAGCGAAATCGCGATGCCGACGAACAGCACGAGCACGACACCCACCGCCGTCAGCACATTTTGACTCGAGATGATCGCCACCGCCGGAGCCGTCACGAGTATCGAGCAAACGTTGTTGATAACACGGCCCATGCACGGCCACAGATACGCCCAGCGGGCATACATCGAAATCGCGGCGAACTTCGCGGTGAAGAACACCACGAAAAAGCCCGTGCCAAGGTAAAAGATAATCGTGGCGGCAAGCGTATTGCCACCGTTGCCATCGGTGATAAGCACAAAGAACGAGAGCGTGGACAGCATGGCGGCGCACGTCATGATGATATTCATATACGAACGCCCACGCAGGTCATACAGGACGCCGGCGGCAAGGGCGCTCACAACCAGCAGCAAGCGCGGCCAGTCGCCCAGGTCGATGGCGCCGGCGGCATGCGAAGTCGTAAGGCCGGCATTGAGAGCCGCGAACACGCCGGTGAGGCAGGCGGTCGCCACCGTCAGCCGCGCCACGGCACCCTGGAAGGTTGCCTTTGCCTCGGGGTTATCGCGTCACCTGGTGCCACGCTCCGACGCATCGACCGACAGCTCGGCAATCTCGGCCTCGAACTCGGGTGCAGACTCATCGCGCAATTTAGCTCGACGGGTACCGTGAAGCAGCCCAACCAGCGCAATCGCACAGGCGGTGAGGACAAACTGCTGGGGAATGCCCGCAGGCATCACCATATGGTTGAGCACCTGTACCAAAATGCCCGCAGCATAAGAAACCGCCACGGCGCGCGCCAAACAGGGTGTCTGCGCAAAACGCCGCGCCAGATTGGCATGGGCGGTCGACCCGCAGTAGCCCAGGGCGCAGCACGCCACCAAACCGCCGGCAATCACGACCTGAAACTGCACTGCCATAATCATCAGCAACAATGCCGACACCAATAGCACGCCTGTAATATCGCTTGTCGCATCGATCGACTGGGGACGGCGATAATACAGAAATGGGCGCACGAAAAAGCCGATCACGCTCGCGCCGACAACGATGCTCTCGTAGATGACGACCTCACTCGATGGCACGAACTCGGCTATGCGCACATCAAAGAGATACTCGCACGCCAAAAACGTGAAGAAGAACAGCGCCAGGCATATAATCTCCCGAATGCCCCGACGCAAATATGCGGTTGTGTCTCGCATGCCCCTCATGGTTAACCCCCGGCCGCTCAATTGTCTGGAATTCTATTTTAATAAAGAACCAGTCTCAATATCGAAACCAAGCTCGAAATGCTGCTAATTCGGCCCCAGTCGTCCACATCACGCCGCGATTTTGAGCCGCATGGCCCAGAAGGGACACGCGCAACGCCACTTCCTTGATGGGCATCCCGATGCAAACGCGCCCGGCAAGCATTAACTGCTCGCCGGGCGCCTTGGTTAGGAGGCTATGAAGTCGAGCGTCTCAGCTTCCTTAGGACAGGTCCTCACCATTCGTCTCAATGACGTGCTTGTACCAGTCGAAGCTCTTCTTCTTGGAACGCTTGAGGGTGCCGTTGCCGGCGTCGTCGCGGTCCACATAGATAAAGCCGTAGCGCTTGGACATCTCGCCCGTGCCGGCAGACACCAGGTCGATCGGGCCCCAGGTGGTGTAGCCCAGCAGGTCAACGCCGTCCTCGGTCACCGCATCGCGCATCGCGGCAATATGCTGGCGCAGGTAGTCGATACGGTAGTCGTCGTTGATGGAGCCGTCCTCCTCGACAACGTCCTTGGCGCCCAGGCCGTTCTCGACCACAAACAGCGGCTTCTGATAACGGTCGTACAGGTCGTTGAGCGTAATACGGAAGCCCAGCGGATCGATGGCCCAGCCCCACTGGCTCTCCTGCAGGTAGGGGTTCTTGGCGCCGGCGAAGGCGTTGCCCTGGGTGCGCTCGACATCGGGGTTATCGGCACCGGCGGAGCAACGGGTGCTGTAATAGCTAAAGCTGATGAAATCGACGGTGTTGGCAGCCAGGATCTCGCGGTCCTCGTCCGTCATGCCCACATCGATGCCCAAGCGCTCGAGCTTCTTGACGGCATAGGCCGGGTAGTAGCCGCGGCTCTGGACGTCGACGAAGAAGTAGTTGTCCTGGTTGTCGAGCTGCGCCTGGCGCACGTCGCCCGGACGGCAGCTGTAGGGGTAGTAGCTACCTGCGGCGAGCATGCAGCCGATCTTGACCTCAGGATCGATCTCGTGAGCGATCTTGGTTGCCCAAGCGCTGGCGACGAGCTCGTTGTGGGCGGCCAGGTACTCGACGGCCTCCTTGTTCTCGCCCTCCTCAAAGACCAGACCGGCACCCATAAACGGCAGGTGCAGAATCATATTGATCTCGTTAAAGGTGAGCCAGTACTTCACCAGACCCTTGTAGCGGGTGAAGATCGTGGTCGCGAGATTCTTGTAGAAGTCGATGAGTTTGCGGTTGCGCCAGCCGCCGTACTCCTTGATGAGGTGAATCGGGCAGTCGAAGTGCGTGATGGTCACGAGCGGCTCGATGCCGTGCGCCTGACACTCGCGGAATACGTCCTCGTAGAAGGCCAGGCCAGCCTCGTTGGGCTCGGTCTCGTCGCCGTTGGGGAAGATGCGGGTCCACGCCAGGCTCATGCGGAAGGTCTTAAAGCCCATCTCGGCAAAGAGGGCGATGTCCTCCTTGTAGTGGTGATAGAAATCGATGCCGGTCTGCGCGGGATAGTAATAGCCGTCCTCGAAGTCGAGCATCTTGCGCTGGCCGGAGACCACCGCATAGCGCTCGGGGCCGTGCGGAGCCACGTCCACGTTGGCCAAGCCGCGGCCGTCCACGTTGTAGGCGCCCTCGCACTGGTTAGCAGCCGTCGCGCCGCCCCACAGGAAGTCATTACGGAAAGCCATGCATCGATCCTTTCATACGCTGCTTGTCGTGGTTTTAGTATCCCCGCAAATAGGGCCTCGCCCAACGACAGCGGCGCAGGTCGACACTTCTTTTCGCACGCGGGCGCTCGACAGCCACCCCAATCTGACACTTTTTGATACCCGCCTGCCCAAACCACCACAAAGGAGACAGGCACCTTTGTGGTGGTTTGGGGCGGTTTGTCTCGATCTGTAACAGGTAGAGACGATTTAGCCCGCTAGATGTTACAGATTGAGACGGAAGATTCTAGTCCACGGCGATGTCGAGGTTTTTACCGATGAGGCCTACGTAGCCGCCTTCGTCCAGCAACTCATTTGACTGAATAGGGAAAAAAGGAAAAAATAGGAAAAAAGGAAAGGAGACTCATGACTGAAACCATCTTCTCCCCTTCATTTGGAAATCGCCCGTCCTATCTGGTGGGGCGCGGGAGCGTGATTTCGACATTCATCTCCGGCCTTGAGCAGGAGCCGGGCAATCGAGACCGAGCCATGCTCATGCTCGGCCAGCGAGGCAGCGGCAAAACGGTTCTGCTGTGGGAACTTGCCGATCGCGCACGCAAGCTCGGCTTTGTTGTCGCCACGCCCACCGTAGCCTCCGAGGATATGCTCGAGCGTATTGTTGAGAAGATCCAGGAAGCGGGCGAGCCCTACGCCAACAAGCATCGTCTCCCCAAACTTGCGGGCGGCAGCCTGAGCGTCTTCGGCTTCTCAGCCGGCCTTGAGTTCACGCGCGATGTGCAGGAAACTAAGAGTTTTCAGTTCAAACTCACGCAGCTGGCACGCAAGTTAACCGAGCAAGGGCATGGCATCCTCATCCTCATCGACGAGCTCCAGGCAAACTCGCCCGAGATCAGACAGCTCGTTACCGCCTATCAAGAGCTGGTCGGCGAACGGCTCAACGTCGCGCTCGTCATGGCGGGCCTCCCGGGAGCAGTCTGCGCGACACTCAACGACCGCGTGCTGACATTTCTCAACCGCGCACGCAAGGTCACGCTCGAACCGCTTTCAGTTGGAGATGTGGATGCCTACTATCAGCGAGCTTTCGAAGAGCTCGACCTTGATATTCCAGGCAATCTTCGGCTGGACGCTGCTCGCGCAACTCAGGGCTCGCCCTACATGCTGCAGCTCATCGGCTACAACATCGCCAATCGTTGCCAGGCAGGAGAACACGTAACGCCAGAGCAAGTCGACGGAGCAATCGAAGCGTCAAAGGCCGATTTCGAAAACGATGTGTGCGAAACGACGCTCGCCGCGCTATCGGACCAAGATGTTGCGTTTCTCGCCGCAATGGCCGATGACGAAGACGCCGTTTCGCGCATTTCCGATGTAGCGAAGCGCATGTCGGTCACACCCGACTATGCGCAAAAGTATCGCCGGCGCCTCATCGACGCCGGCGTAATCGAACAGGCGCGCCGCGGTTACGTGCGTTTCGCCGTACCATATATGGCTGACTACCTGCGCAGCCAACTCTAGGCAGCCACCACAATGGGGACAGGCGCCTTTGTGGTGGATTGGGCCCGGTTTGTCTCGATCTGTAACAGGTAGGCAGCAAAAACCGGGCTTGGTGTTACAGATTGAGATTGTTCGGTCTGTCCCCTACAGTTTGTCTAAATCTGTAACAGGTAGAGACGATTTAGCCCGCTAGATGTTACAGATTGAGACGGAAGATTCTAGTCCACGGCGATGTCGAGGTTCTTTCCGATGAGGCCAACGTAGCCGCCTTCGGCTGCCTTGGGGCTGTCGGCGTGGCAGAGGACCCACTTGTCGGCCTTCCAATAGCAGTAGCTGTCGCCAGCCGCGGGCATACCGGCCGCAGCCTCGGGGCGCGGACCATTGGTGCCAGCGGGCAGCGCCACCATCACCTGGAAGCCACCGTCATCGACCATGCACGGCGTGTAGTGGAGCGTGGTGTTGAAGACTTCGACGACCGTACCCGCCGGCACGCGGAACGCCTTGACGCACGCGGTATCGAGCTTGCCGCCCTCGATCTCCCAGCGATGCGCCACGAGCAGGATAAAGTCGCGTGCACCCAGGTTGAACTCGCTCGCGCGATGATACTCCAAGCAGTTGAGCTGCGTGTTGTGGCCGTTGCACCAGCCGAGCTGGAAGGGACGACCGCCAAACATGAGAAAGCCCAGCTTATCGGCATCCTTGACGCCCTCGAGCTCCGGCGCGCTTGCTACGTACTTGCTGCCCTCGGGGATGGGCGTAGCGGAAAGCGCCCCGACGAGCGGAGCGGTCAGGTTGGACGGAACGTCGTTCCACACGCGGCCATAAGATTTGAACTCGGGATCTGATACAGAGTAGATATGCATGCTCGCTCCTGTTCGTTTATGTGACAGTATGAACATTCTAGAACTATCTCGTTCCGTTTTGAGCGCCCAGCATGAAAAAGCGCCCCACAAAGAGCGGGAGCACTTCTGGCGCAAACGCTATTCCTGCGAGCGGCCTTACGCCCGCTGATAGTGCAGGTGCTTCTCGTCGATATCGGCCAGGTCGCGGTCGAGATAGCGGCGCGCGAGCCAGTTTGCCATGGGGAGGTTCTGGTCCAGGTAGTTACCGCACTCCTCGGGAGCGGCTCCGGGGACATCACCCTCAAAGTCGGCGACAAACTCGAACAGCTCGCGCACGAGCGGCAGAATCTCCTCGCTCGTCAGCTCACCAAAAACGACGAGGTAAAAGCCCGTGCGGCAGCCCATGGGGCCAAAATAGACAATGCGGCTCGACCACTCGGCATGATTGCGGAGGAACGTCGCGCCCAGGTGCTCGATGGTGTGGCACTCGGCGGTGTTCATGACCGGTTCCTTGTTGGGCGTGGTCAGGCGCAGGTCAAACGTGGTGACGGCGGCGCCGGTCGCCGGATCGCGGTCGATACGGCTCACATACACGCCAGGCTCAAGCAGCAGATGGTCAACGGAAAAACTCGCGATGCGCTCCATGGCAGATCCTCTCGGTAGTCAATTTGGAACGGGGCTCTTTTAGCTGGTTCGAATGGTCGCACCAATCATACCAGTCAAAAAAGCCCCGTCCCAAATAAGCTACCTGGGACGGGGATCAATGAGTTTTTAATCCCCGTCCCGGAAAAATCATGCTAGGCAGTGTATGCAATCGTTGATTTCACGGCATGGCGCCAGCCGGCGATCTTTTTGGCGCGTTCGTCGGCGGTCATGGCAGGCTCCACGATGCCGCGGGCGCCGTAGACGTCGACGACATCGCGCGTGTACATGCCCAGCGCAATGCCGCAGGCCCAGGCCGCGCCCAGGCCGCTCATCTCGTCGTTGCTTGCGATGCGGATGGGCGAGCCAACCAAGTCGCTCTCAAACTGCATCAGGTACGCGTCGCGCGTGGGACCGCCATCAACACGAAGCTCGGCCAATGCCGCGCCCGAATCCTCGACCATCGCATCGATCACGTCAAAGATCTGATAGGCGATCGACTCGTCGGCGGCCTTCACGAACTCCGCGCGACCCGTGGTGCGCGTCATGCCAAAGACGCAGCCCTCGGCGTCACTCGCCCAGTGCGGCGCGCCCAAACCGGTAAACGCCGGCACAAAGTAGACGCGACTCGCCGGATTGGCGGCGTAGCACAGATCGGTGACTTCCTCGGGGTTGTTGATGAGTTCCAGATCATCGCGCAGCCACGTCTTGACGGCGCCGGCGTAGCTCACGTTACCCTCGAGCACGTACTCGGTCACGCCGTCCATACGCCATGCGAGCGAGCTCGAAAGCCCGTGCGAGCTGGCAACGAACTCGTCGCCGACGTTCATCATGACCGAGCTGCCGGTGCCATAGGTCGCCTTGGCCATACCGCGGCTGTGGCAACCCTGCGCGAACAAGGCCGCATGGCTGTCGCCGAGCACGCCGTGAATGGGCACGGGTGCCGGCAAATAGCCGTCCAGGTCCGTCGTGCCGAACAGGCCATCGGAATCGGTCACCTGCGGCAGGCAGGCCACGTCGACGCCAAAGGCCTCGCACACCGGCTCGCTCCAGCAGCCATGGCGCAGGTCAAAGAGCTGCGTGCGGCTGGCGTTAGACCAGTCGCAGCGGAACTCCGCGCCGCCCGTGAGCGTCCAGACCACCCAGGCATCGATGGTGCCCAGGCAAAGCTCGCCCGCTGCCGCGGCCTCGGCAGCCGCGGGAACGTTCGCGAGAATCCAGGCCATCTTGCCCGCCGGATAGTAGGGCGAGAGTACCAGACCCGTCGTATCGCGCACCAGGTCGGCCACACCCTCGCGCGCGGCCAGCTTGTCGCACAGCTCGCGGGCGCGGGCGCACTGCCACACCACGGCGTCGCACAGCGGCTCGCCCGTCGTGCGGTTCCAGGCAACGGTGGTCTCGCGCTGGTTGGAGATGCCGATGCCGGCGACGTCGGCCGGGTCGACCCCGGTCTCCTCCACCACGGCACGCGCCACGGCCAGCACATTGGCGGCAATCTCGGCCGGATCATGGCTCACCCAGCCGGCCTCGTTGACGATCTGGCGATGCGAACGGTCGGCACGATGAATCAGATGGCCGCCCTCGTCCACCAGCAGCGCCTTGGTGCCCTGCGTGGATTGATCGATTCCGATGATGTATTTGCTCATGTACTCTCCCATTCCTTCCGCCAAATCAAAGACAGACTGACGGACAAGGAGCGAGCGGCCACCAAGTGCCGCAGATTGCCGTGAGAGAGGAGCGCCGCGTACTTTGCGTACGCAAGCGACGGTTTGAACGGCAAGATGCGGTGCTTGGCGGCCGCGCAGTGTCTGTGTCTACTAGTTGCCGAGGAAGTCGGCGACCGTCTTGGCGATTCCCTCGCCCGTCAGGCCGTAGTGTGCAAAGACCTCGGGGCTCGTGCCGGTGATGACCGGCGCATCGGGCAGGGAGAGGCACTTGACCGGACGCGGGCAATGCTCACCCACCACCTGTGCGACCATAGAGCCCAGGCCGCCGAAGGGGCTGTGCTCCTCGACCGTCACAACGGCGCGCGTGGCACCGGCGGCCTCAATCACAGCCTCGGCGTCAAGCGGCTTGACGCAGTACATGTCAAGCACCGTTGCCGAGATGCCCTGCTCAGCCAGCAGGTCGGCGGCGTCCACGGCATGGCGGACCATCTCGCCGGTGGCGACGAGCGTCACATCGGTGCCGCGGCGCACCCAGGTGGCGCGATCCATCTGGAACGGGCACTCGTCCTCGGTGTACACGTCCTCGACCGGGTTGCGGCCCACGCGGATGTAGGCCGGCTTGTTATCGGCTACCAGGGCACGCACGAGCTCGGCGGTCTGGAAGCGATCGCTCGGCAGATACACGCGCATGTTGGGAATCGCGCTCATAGCGGCGATATCTTGCGCGGAGTGGTGGCTCATACCCAGGGCGCCGTAGGACACGCCGCCCGAGATGCCGATGAGCTTGACGTTGGTGTTGGAGTACGAGACGTCGACCTTGCACTGCTCATACGAGCGCGTGGTCACAAAGGATGCCGGCGAGGCGGCCCAGGCCTTCTTGCCGCACGAAGCCATACCGGCAGCGATGCTCACCAGGTCCTGCTCGGCAATGCCGACCTCAACGGACTGCTGGGGATACTGATCAAAGAACGGCGTGAGCGAGGCGGAGCCGCGGGAGTCAGAGCACAGGACGACGATATCCTTATCGGTCTTCGCGGCCTCGAGCAGCGTGTCGCAGATAACCTTGCGATTGGCGATCTTGTTAGCCATTGATGGCCTCCTTATGGGCAGCGAAATCGGCGATGATCTGGGCATATTCCTCATCGTTGGGCAGGTGATGATGCCAGCTGGCTTTGTCCTCCATGACGGACGAGCCGTAGCCCTTCACCGTGTTGAGGATGATGACCGTGGGCTTGCCCTTGGTCTCGGCAGCAAGCGTCAGCGCAGCGTCAATAGCCTGGACGTCGTTGCCCGGAATGGACAGCACGTTCCAGCCGAAGGCGGCCCAGCGCTCCTCCTGCGAATCCTGCTTCATAACGTCCTCGGTGCTGCCGCTGATCTGCAAGCGGTTGCGATCCACGAGCGCGCACAGGTTATCGAGCTGGTAGTTGCCGCCGCTCATGGCGCCCTCCCAGACCGAGCCCTCGGCAAGCTCGCCGTCGCCCATGATGGTGTAGACGCGGTAGTCGCGGCCGTCCATCTTGCCGGCGAGCGCCATGCCCACGGCCACGGGCAGGCCGTGACCCAGCGAGCCCGAGTTCATCTCGATGCCCTTGAGCTTGTTGTTGGGGTGGCCGATGTAGGGGCTGCCGAACTTGGAGAAGCGAGCCTTGACGTCGTCGAGATCAAGATAGCCCTCGTGGCAGAGCACCGCGTAGTAGGCCTCCATGGCGTGGCCCTTGGAGAGCACGAAGCGATCGCGGTTGGGATCGTCGACGGTCTCGGGCGAAATGTTGAGGTGGTTGGCGTAGAGGGTCATGAGGGCGTCGATCACCGACATGTCGCCGCCGATGTGGCCGCCGGCGCCAGCCATGATGATATCGACGCAATCGCGGCGAAGGTCCCAACGCAGGGACTCAAGCTCTTCGATAGTTGCCACGAAAAACTCCTTTCAGGGAATTTCTAAAGTCAGAGCCACCGCATTTCCACAGTGCCCAAGATTGCGGTGAAAGAGGAGCGCCGCGTACTTTGGTACGCAAGCGACGGCTTGAACCGCAAGGTTGGGTGCTGTGGTAGCGCGCCGGCTCGTTGCTACAAAGTAGGCACGACCCTACTCACCGCGCAGGTAAGCTTTAACGTCCTGCTCAATAGGGTCGTATAGGTCGGGGGCGATGCCGATGTACTTGCACGCCTCGTAGAGCACCGGCACCACGTTGGCGTGAATAGCGACGCAGTGGTGGATGTAGGGGCCCTCGACGATCTTGGCCTCGAGGCGCTTGAGGTTCTCGACCTCGACCCACAGATAGGTGCCCATGCCGGCCGGGCCGTCGATGCCGCGGGCGTTGCCCAGCAGCAGCGAGTACTCGCCGTTGTCACCATCAAAGCGGGCAAGGGTGAGGTCGCCGTGCTTGGCCTCGGCCGTCAGCGCACCGGGGTGATCGAAAGCCAGCGGGTAGGTGAGCTTGGGCTTGACGGCCGCGCAGCTGCAGGGCCAGGGGCCGCAGTGCTGCAGCAGCTCGCCGTTCTCGTTATCGGGATGGCGCACGGTCCAGTCGGCGAACATGCCACGGTGACGGCCCAGGTCGGCGGCCTCGACCATCAGTGCGGTGATGGCGCCGTGGATGTCGGTTTCGCAGACGATGGGAATACCCATCTCGTTGAGGATGGCGTTGGCGGCGCAGGGCATAATGCCCAGCTCGTCCTGCAGAGCGTTCCAGCACTGAATGGCACCGGCGTTGCAGCCGTACTTCTCGACCAGGCGCTTCATGGCGATGGCAAGACCGGCGACCGCGGGAACCTTGTCCTCGGGGATGCAGATCTCAAAGCTGTCGTTGATGTGGGCAAGCATGGCGGCCATGGCCTGCTCGTCGGTCTGGGCGTCGCGCACGGCCCGGACAAGCTCGGTCATGGGAATGGGCGAAAGCTGGATGTTGAACTTCTCGAGCAGCTCGCCCTCGTTGCACATGGTCGACCAGAAGTCGAACGGACGGGTGGCCATCTGCAGGATGCGGGTGTGCTTGAAGGTCTTGACCACGTTGCACACGGCCAAAAAGTCCCAAACGCCGCGCTCGAACTCGGGGTCGGTCAGGCGGCAGTTGGTCATGTAGGTAAAGGGCACCTGGAAGCGGCGCAGGACCTTGCCGGTGGCGAACAGGCCGCACTGACTATCGCGCAGACGGGTGCCGTCGGGCTCGGGGCGCTCGTCGCGCGGGCCCCACAGTAGCACGGGCAGGCCGAGCTCGCGGGCAAGGCGAGCGCAAACGTACTCGGTGCCAAAGTTGGCATGGCACAGCATGATGCCATCGACGCCCTCGGCGCGGAACTTATTGACGATAGGCTCGATATGGCTGTCGTCGAACAGCAGGCCCTCGTCATTGATGTCATCGATATCCACGATGTCGACGCCGATCTCGCGCAGGCGATCAGCCGTCAGACCGCGATACTTGATTGCGTCCGGCGCGCTAAAGATACTGCGGCGCGTGGGCACAAAGCCGAGCTTGATCTTGTCCATGTACGTCCTCCCCTAATCACATGTTCAGTAAACAGACGCATGTTTCGTTTTGTTCTGTTTACTAAATGTTTTACTCTTTTGTTTAATAGTCTAGCGCGAAAGTCCCGTAAACGGTAGAGAAATCAGCCTAAACGGTATGTAAACAAACTGAACATACAAGGGAAACAAAAAGAGGGCCCCGAAGGACCCTCTCTTAGTAGCGTTAGATATGGCTGCCTTAGCGAGCTTTGCCGCCCTGCGCCCCGGCGTTTTCTTCGCCTAGATCTCGCACACGCTCTGGCGCTCGACAAAGTAGGTCGACACGGCCGTCTTGCAGGTATAGCTCTTGGGGTTGCGGATGTTGCCCACCAGGCGACGCACCGCGATCTCGCCCACCTCGTGCTTGGGAACATGCACCGTGGTGAGCGGCGGGTTGGAGAAGGCGCCCAAAGACAGGTCGTCAAAGCCGATGATCGAGACATCCTCGGGCACGCGAATACCGTGCTCGTTGAACGCGCGCATGGCGCCCACGGCGAGCACGTCGTTCTCGGCAAAGAAAGCCGTCGGCAGATCGTCGCGCGAGACGTTGTCGAGCCACACGCCCATGTCGCGATAGGCACCCTCGAGCGTGGTGCCCAACGTGACACGCCATGCCGGATTGGCCTCGAGGCCCGCGTCCTCAAGCGCTTGGCGATAGCCGCGCTCGCGGTCCTTAAAGTTGCGGATCCGAAGGTCGCCCGCCAGATAGCCGATTTGCCTGTGGCCTTTCTCGATAAGGTAATCCACGGCACGCAGCACCGAATCGGTGTTGGCGATGACTACGGCATCGAAGTACTGGCGATCGCTCCAGCCGTCGAGCACAATCAGGTGGGCGGCAGCGTCGGCGAACAGGGCGTAGTCCTCCTCGCCCAGCTCGGTACCCATCAGCACGATGGCGGCCGACGGGTCGGCGATCAGGCCCTCGACCTGCGGGCGCACGGCGTCCAGGTCGCTAAAGTCGAGCGAGACAAAGCTCGTGCTCATGCCGTGGCGACGCGCCTGGCGCTCCACGCCCTCGATGACCGCGGGATGGAAGGTGCTCTCGTCCAGGATGGCGCCCGTCTTGCGCGCAAGCACAAACTGGATGCTCTCGAGCTGCGTCGACTGCTGATAGCCAAGCGACTGCGCGCACTCCAGGATGACCTTGGCGGTCTCCTCGCTCACGCTGCGCTTGCGGTTGAGCGCGTTGGACACGGTTGCGGGCGAAAAGCCGGTAATGCGGCTGATCTCGCGGACGCTTGCTTTAGCCATCGTTCCCCCTAGCATCGGTCGCGGCCGAGCATCGTGGCTTGACCGCCCCGTGGCTCGGCAACTAAACGACCGCAAATTCAATCTAAACAGAATAGTAAATGTTTAATAGCTAGTTTAGCCTGTTGTCAAGCGAAGTGGCACGACTATTCCCCCAACGGGCGCATTTGTCCATCTTAACGTTATTACGCAAGGTCTTCGCCATTGCTTGCTATTACGCGTCGGTACCATTCGAAGCTTTTCTTTTTACGTCTCTCAAACGAGCCCGCACCGCTATCGTCTCGATCGACATAGATAAACCCGTAGCGCTTACGCATCTGTCCTGTGGCGACCGAAACCAAATCGATCGGGCCCCAACAGGTATATCCCATGAGTTCCACCCCGTCGAGCTCGACGGTCTCCCTCATCGCCTCGATGTGGGCCCGCAGGTATTCAACTCGATAGTCGTCTTCTATTTCACCCGAATCTTCCGGCACATCAGGAGCACCCAAACCGTTTTCGACGATGAACAGCGGCTTTTGATAGCGATCCCAGATTTCATTCATGGTGACGCGCAGCCCTTTGGGGTCGATAAACCTCCCCCAAGGCTCCTGTTTTAGATACGGATTAGGCGCCGAGCGAAGAAGGTTCGAATCGAACTGACCTTCCGCATGCGCTTTTGCGACGCGCGTCGAGTAATACGAAAACGAGACGAAATCGACCAGGTTTGCAGCCAGTACTTCGCGGTCATCATCCCGATAGGGCACCTCAAAACCATGGCGGGCGTATTCCTTGAGAACATAGCTCGGGTACGCACCGCGCACCTGGACGTCGGTAAACATGTAATGGCTGCGATTCTCAGCCTGCGCAGCCAGCACATCGTCCGGATCACATGTAGCCGGATAGAAGACACCTGCGTTGAGCATGCAACCGATCTTCGCCCCAGGGCACAGTTCATGACACGCCCCGACCGCACGGGCGCTCGCAACCAATACATGGTGCACGGCCGTGTGAACCGTTGCATAGCGATTCTCCCCTTGCTCGAAGATGATCCCCGCCGCCATAAAGCACGCCTGCGTCATGATGTTGATCTCGTTAAAGGTCAGCCAATAATTGACCAATCCCCGATAGCGCTCGAACACGGTACGCGAATATCGCTCGAACAGGTCGACCAACCTGCGATCGCGCCATCCGCCATACGCATCGACGAGATGCATGGGGACATCATAGTGGTTGAGCGTCACCAAAGGCTCAATGTCATGCGCGCGACACGTCCTAAAAACATCCTCGTAAAAGACAAGGCCTTCTTCATTGGGCTCGGCTTCGTCTCCTTTGGGAAAAATGCGGCTCCAGGCGATTGATAAGCGCAGGCATTTAAAACCCATCTGGGCAAACAGTTCAATATCCTGCTTGTACCTATGGTAAAAATCAATGCCCTTGCGAGCGGGATAGAAGCTGTCGGGTGCCAACGCACGCGGATCAAGGTCTCCCCGCATGACGTCCATGCGTTGATCGCCAAACGGCAGCATGTCGGAATTGGCTAAACCGCGACCGCCTTCGTTCCATCCTCCCTCGCACTGGTTTGCAGCCAGAGCCCCGCCCCATAAAAAATCTTCTCTAAACATTATGGTGTCGTCCTTTCTATCAAATTCCCGGCCCACACTGTCGAACGCAACGGACTCGGCAAGTGCCGCGCAACAGCACAGTACCGTTGCGCGGCCAAGGGGTCGGACCGCGCAACGGCTGGGGAGCATATTTGTGTAGTAGCCTCTTATGCCTCGACGGATTCAACGGCCTCAGAATCGCCGCTCTTGGACTTCAACGGCATCTTCTCCTGTCCTTCAAATCCAAAAATCATCGCCAACGCAAACGTCACGGCACCGCCAGCAAGACACCCGATGGTGCCAGGGATGATATCCTGAGCAAACATGAGCACGTTCATCCATGGGAAACCAACGCCAGTGAAGATATAGACGTTGGCATGAAGAAGGCTTACCAGCAGACCACCGACAGCACCACCAATCATGTTCCAGGCAAGAGCCTTCTTGTCGCGAAACAGGATGCCGTAGATGATGGGCTCACTCACGCGACCGAAGGCATAGGTGATGAACAAGTTCCAGCCCGTGGCTCGACTCTCCTTGCCCTTAGCGCGCAGGCCATAGGCGAGCGCGATGGCAAGCGTGGTGTAGGCTACAACCGCGGTGCCGGGGTATAAGATGGCGTCGTAACCGTTCTGGAGCGCGGCGGGCAATATGGCGGTATAGATCGGCACGTGCATGCCGGTGGCGATGATCAGATTCCAGAATGCGCCGATAACCGCGGTCGCAGCGGGACCGGCAACAGAGGCGAGCCAAATGATGAAATCGGCCACAAGGCCCATGACAAATTGGACGGCAGGGCCGCAGAGGCACAGCGCGACCGGCAACATCACGAGCACCGTACCCACGGGTACGATCAGAATGCGCAACATATCAGGCGAGATCTTCTTAAAGAAGCGCTCAACATAGGACTGGGCCCAGGTGATCAAGATGACCGGAAGAACAGCCTGGGTGTAGTTGACGAGCTGCATGGGGATGCCGAAGACGCTGAAAGGCTTTCCGTCCTCAACAATAGCGAGCATGTCGGGATAAATCATCACAACAGCGATGAGCAGTGCCAGCACAGGACTCGTTTTGAACTTCTTAGCCGAGCTATAGGCGGCAAACACCGGGAAGTAGTAATACGCCGCATCGCCCACCAGGGAAAGGATCCGATACAGGTCGCTCGTTTCGGACATAAAACCGGCGCCTTCGGGCCCAAACAGAATAACGAGCATCTTGAAGATACCGGCGACACAAAAGATCGGAAGGATCGGGGTGATAGCGCCGCTCACGGCATCGAGCAGCTGATTGAAGAGGTGCTTGGGCGCCAAGCGCTCCTTCCAGCTAAGCTGAGGGCCATCGAGTTCCTCGTCAATCGATACCGTGACCTCGAATCCGCCCTGCTTACAAACCTCGTCGTAGACCTTGTCGACCGTGGGCCCGACCACCAGCTGCACCTGCCCTCCGGCGTGCACGACGCTGATGATAG
The DNA here is from genome assembly GCA_905202145.1 of uncultured Collinsella sp. Taxonomy (GTDB): domain Bacteria; phylum Actinomycetota; class Coriobacteriia; order Coriobacteriales; family Coriobacteriaceae; genus Collinsella. The sequence continues at coordinate 10,680 of CAJKQY010000018.1, read as the reverse complement.
ACGAGATGTCCTCAAGCTTCTCATCATTCGAGAGGCTTTCATCCTTGAGGTTGAAGCGCAGGCGCGTCATGCAATGCGTAACCGAAGCCACGTTTTCCGCCCCGCCCACAGTGGAGAGAATCTGCTCTGCCACCTTTTTGTAATTTGCCATCATTGGCTCCTTTGCACAATCTTGGCTTACTGTTCGAATCGGCAAAGGTCATGCCCCGAATGGCTACGGGTTACAATCCTTTTTTGGAGATGATCCGGTTGAGATGGATCATCAGATAGAGTTCCTCCTCCTCGGAGAGCGTGGCGTCCCACGTTTCACGACAATAGGAACCGATATGCTTCACGCACTCTGCCAACTGCGGAAACTCCTCACGAAAGTTCTTGTACATCTGCATGTTGGCGCTGTTCAGCGACTCGCCGGCTTGAATGCGCTTGAACAGGTACCGCAGATGCGTGGCGAAGCGGGTGAAATCAAAGGAATCGCGGTCGACAATAATACGGAAATCGCTTTCGAGAATCTCGATAACGTCCTCGAGCATATCGTCGAACTGCTTTGCGGGCTCGGCCGTGGCTTTGACGGCTTCAACAACCCGTGCGTTCACGAGATTCATCGCAATACTGGCAATCTCATCCTTGGGAAGCCGCTCTCCGAGCTCCTTCTCGAGTCGCATGACGATAAACTGGGCAGCCTTGTATTCCTTCGGATACGTCTCCCGCACTTCATAGGCAAGAGGCATCGCGATGCGGACCCCCTTTTGGGCTCGCGCAACGGCAAACGACAGGTGATCAGCCATGAACAGCGTCGCATTGGTCGAGAGGTCGTAGGGCAGTTCGTTGGCAACGATGTCCATAACTTTCGCCGCAAACATCACGATATCCGAGGGAAGATCCCTCATGACATCTTGTCCTTTAGGATCAATGTCGTAAAACGTATGCTCGATTTTAGAAAGAGGGAGCTCTCGAGGAAAATCTCCGCCGAAACCGACGCCCCTGCCCATGGCGATGACATCTCGCCCCTGTCCGTCACGGCAAAGAACCGCGTTGTTGTTAAGCTTTTTAATTGCAAGCATGGTGAACCTCCTTTCAAGAACACTCACAGAAAAAGGCATGATAGCCAATAGCAGTGCTATTGCGGTCATGCCTTACGTAACAATCCGTGTTGTATTGCTCTTGGGCATGCCTCCACACAGGAGTAACAATCCAAGATGCAGAATGCATTATAGCGCTTTCCCCGCCCCGGGGACCATCGGGCTGGCGAACGGTAGATGTCGGCCCGCCAGCGGCCACATCGAGCAGATGGGCGTGCTTCGATCCCGAGCCTAGCCTAGGATGCGGGCCATGCGCGCCTTGAACTCGGACAGAAAGCGCGGGGCGTCCACGGTGAGTGCCACAAGCGCGCTCTTGTCGGGGTCGGACAGGCGATGCTCGTCGCAGATAGTGCGGCCGCGATACTCGCCGAGCAGGTCGACGCGCAAGTTGCAACCAAGTGCGCCCACGAGCGTGGGATCAATCGCCACGGCAACGGCAAGCGGATCGTGCAGCGCGCAGCCGCCCAGGTAAGGGGCGTTCATCTCGTACGAGCCAATGTAGTGCTCGACCATACTCGCAAATGCGCAGCCCGCCATGGTGCCCGAGCCCGTCCAACCGGCAATGTCGCGGCGCGTCAGCACCACGCGATGCGTCACGTCAAGACCAACCATGGTGAGTTTGCGGCCCGAGCGCAGCACGGCGTCAGCGGCCTCGGGGTCGCTCGCCATGTTGGCCTCGGCACCCGCACTCACGTTACCGGGCACGGTCAGGGCACCGCCCATCACCACCACGCGACCGATAGACATCATCGCCGCCGCATCGCGCTCCAGGGCAAGCGCCAAGTTGGAAAGCGGACCGGTTGCCACGTAGACCAGGTCGGGGCCATAGGTGCGCGCGGCATCGATCAGGTAATCGACCGCCGCGTTGCCTTCGGCCGTCGTCGCGCCCACCGGCTCGTACGGCGAGGCGGGCACGCTTGCGCCACCAATGCCATTCTTGCCGTGGATGAGCGTGGTGGACGCCGGCGGTGTATAGGGCTCAGTCGCCTTAATGGGACGATCGGCGCCCAGGTACACCGGCACCTCGGGGCGACCCAACAGGTCGAGCACCGCCAGGCAGTTATGCGCCGACTGGTCGACGCGCACGTTGCCAAAGCACGTGGTAATACCGACGAGCTCCACCTCGGGGCTCGCGATTGCATAGGCGAGCGCCATCGCGTCGTCCACACCCATATCCAGATCAAGGATCAGCTTCTTGATTGCCATTGTTCTACTCCGCTTCTCCGTCTATTACTAAATCGTCTAAACCAAACACGCGCTCAACTTCGGCGCGCGTGGGAATCGACTGTTGCGCGCCCAAACGCGACACCGTTACCGCCGAGGCACGAGCACCTGCGGCCATGCACCCAAAGAGCGGAAGGTCCTCCAGGCGGGCAGCCGCAAGCGCGCCGATAAACGTATCGCCCGCGGCTGTCGTATCGACCACCTCGTTCGAAAGCGCCGGCATGCGCAACAGCTCGCCGCTATCGCCAAGCGTAACCGACCCGGCTCCGCCTAACGTAATGACCGCGGCTCCGACACCCTTGGCGAGCAGGGCGTTGAGCGCCGCGACGCAGCTCGCATCATCCGCGGGCAAGATGCCCGTCAGCACCTGGCACTCAGTCTCGTTGGGACAAACCAGGTCGACCGCAGGCCAGGCCTCCGCAGGCAACTCGCAGGCAGGCGCCGGATTAAAGACCGTATAGAACCCGAGCTCGTGAGCGCAAACAAGCGCCTCGGCCGTCGCCGCAAGGTCACATTCGCCCTGGGCGATAAAGACGCTTCCGGCAGCCGGGGCAATATCGCTGGCGTCTCCGTCGAGCTCATCGGCTACCAGACGCCTCAGCGCGCGGGCAACATCCTCGCCCGCGAGCGCATGGTTGGCACCCGGCGACAGCACGATGCGGTTGTCACCCTCGCAGCGAATGATGGTCGCCGTTCCCGTCTCCACGTCATCGCGACGCGCTACAAAGACACAGTCCACGCCGGCGTCTTGGAGCCCCGCCACGAGCGACGTGCCAAATGCGTCGCAGCCGACCGCGCCGATCATATGCGTGTGCGCGCCCATGCGCGCAGCAGCTACGGCCTGGTTGGCTCCTTTGCCGCCGGCGTTGGTGATAAACCCGCTGCCGCCAACGGTCTCGCCCGCACGCGGCATGCGCTCGCACGCCACCGAAAGGTCCATGTTCATGCTGCCGAACACCGCAACGATGCCGCTATCTGCCATGGAAACCTCCTCGTCCGCGGGCCTTATGCCCACCGTCGGCCGTCGATCGTGCGCCCTCGCACCTCTATAACTTTAGTTCACTTTGATGTGAACGCGCCCTTGAGGTTGCGCCAGCAGCAAGCATTCACAGGAGCAGGCAGCTACAATGAATATGTGCTGATTATTCTCGTCATTGGATGATGTTTTATGGAACAATTCCCACCATCGAGCCCACGCGGTCCGCGCCGCGCGCCCGATAACCAGGCGCCGCACGAACGCCCACGCGCCGACCGCCGCGCCGGCGAGTCGCGACGCGGCCCGGTCCCGCATCGAACGCCCACCAACAAGGACGCCCACACTAACAGCGCCGCAAAAGAACAGGCGCCCGCTCGTCCCAAGTCCCGCTACATTCCTGCGCTCGACGGCCTGCGCACGCTTGCCGTCGTCGCGGTGGTGCTCTATCACCTCAACCTCACGTGGGCTCAGGGCGGCCTGCTCGGCGTTACGATCTTCTTTGTGCTTTCGGGCTATCTGATCACGCGCTTGCTGCTCAACGAAGTCGCTAAGACCGGCCGCATCGACCTTAAGAGCTTCTGGATTCGCCGCATCCGTCGCCTAGTCCCCGCCGTGGTAACGGTAGTGTTCGTGACCTGCGCGCTGTGCACCATCTTTAACCACGTGATGCTCACCAAGATGCGCCCCGACATCCTGCCGTCGCTGCTGTTCTTCAACAACTGGTGGCAGATTGCCCAAAACGTCTCGTACTTCAATGCTCTGGGCGACCCCTCGCCGCTCACGCACTTCTGGTCGCTTGCCATCGAGGAACAGTTCTACCTGATTTGGCCGCCACTGCTGTTTGCCATGGTATCCATGCATGTGAGCAAGCCCAACACGCGCCGCGTGGTTCTGGGCCTTGCCGCGGTATCTGCCCTCGCCATGATGGTGCTTTACAACCCTGCCGCCGACCCCAGCCGTGTGTACTACGGCACCGACACCCGCGTGTTCTCGCTGCTACTGGGTGCCTGGATGGCCTTTATCCCCGATCGCGACCTGGCGCCGGTGCGTCTCGCTCATCGTTTGGGGCTCAATCACCTGGCTGGCGCCGCCAAACACGGCAAGAACGCCGTGGGCAAACCTGACGAGAAGGCCGACGAATCAGCCGAGGCCGCCCCGGCACAGCCGAGCGCCCTCGTGCGCTTTTGGTCCTCGCCCGCATCCATCGATGTGTTGGGCGTCGTGGGTCTGGTTGGCCTTGCCGCCATGGTCGCGCTCACCAACGGCTACACCGCGTTCCAGTATCGCGGCGGCACGCTTTTATGCTCCATCCTCACGCTCATGGTCATCGCGGCCTGCGTGCAGCCCCAGGGAATGGTTGCCCGTGCGCTGTCCGCCGAGCCGCTCGTGTGGATTGGCAAACGCTCGTACAGCATCTACCTGTGGCACTATCCGCTGCTGTTGCTCATGAACCCGGTCGCTAACATCAACGATACGCCCTGGTGGCAGTACATCTTGCAGGTACTTGTGGTGGTCGCCGTAGCCGAGTGCTCCTATCGCTTTATCGAAACGCCGTTTAGGAAGGGCGCCTTCGGCCGCACCGTCGCCGAGTTCCGCGATGGCACCACCACGCCCGCCAACTGGGCACGCGCGCACGTCCCTGCCTGCGCAGCCTGCGCTGTCGTGTTGGTCGTTGCACTGGGCGGCCTGGTCTTTGTGCCCGAGACGTCTGCGCTGAGCGGCGAGGGCGCCGAGGTTCTGAACAAGGAAGCCAAAAACACCGCGCCCACCGACCAGCAGGCGGCCGACGACACCGACAGGAACAACGACGGCTTCCCCGATGGCTCCTACGACCTGTTGATGATCGGCGACTCCGTGTCGCTGCGCGCCGTTGATTCCTTTGACGGCGTGTTTCCGCACAGCCATATCGATGCCGAAAAGGGCCGCCAGTTTGATGCGGGCCGCGCGACATTTGAGGGCTATATCCAGCAGAACCTTGCCGGCAAGATCGTGGTCTTTGCTCTGGGCACCAACGGCTTGGTAACCGACGACCAGATCGACGCCATCATGGCCGATGCAGGAGATAAGCGTATTGTGGTGTTTGTGAACACGCGCAGCCCGCAGCCGTGGGTTGGCTCTACCAACCAGGCCATCGCCAACGCCGCTACGCGCTACAAAAACGTGCGCGTTATCGATTGGTACGGATACAGTGCCAACCGCAACGACCTGTTCGATGGCGATGGCACGCACCTATCGACCACCGGCGTGACTGAATACCTCAACTTGATCCACGATACCGTCAAGAAGGACCTGCCCGTACACCCCGAGGATCACGTCAACGATCCGCAGCCGGCAGCCGTCAAATCTGCCACCGACGCACTCGTCAATGCCCTCGCCTACAAGCCACACAAGCTCGGTGACGACAAATAACGCGCAGCCAAATCTGCTTACGCCCCCCCTGCGGCAGTTAGGGATGCTCCCTTTGTACCAGCACCTGGAAGCACTCCTGGCGCAACCAATGAAGACCTCTACGGATGAATTCCAAGCCGCTCCGCCCCTCCAGACATCGTTTCCGTGCCTCGCGCCTGCCCCAAACAATCAAAACAAGCCCTTTTCGCCGCGACCTCAAAGGTCTGTGGGCAAAAAAGGGCAAATATGAGTACTGTTACCATTATAGTAGCAGACAAAACCACCCAAAATGACGTCCGGGCGACCCCTACAGCCCCCTAAAGCAGCCAACCTGACTGGTTTAAGTCGTATTGAAGCCAATTTTAATGAACATACTATAGGTTATGTTCATTATCTTTTGGATGTAAATGCTATTCACTTAGCAACAGTACTCATATTTGGCATTTTTTGCCCACCGCCATATAACTAACGCCCTATAGCAAACGAAAAACAGGCCGCAGCCCATCGCTGCGGCCTGTTCTGAAGCAAAAGTGGGCGTTAAGCGCTGTAGCCCATCGCTTGCAGCACAAACATGACGACCGTCAGCACCGTAATCACGCCGATAGTCGCCCAAGTGAGCACGTTCCATACGCGGCCGTTGCGGTTGGCACCCATAATGTGGCGATCCGCCGCGATAACCACCTGAAATACCAGGACTACGGGCAGCAGCACGCCGTTGATGACCTGCGAGGTCATCATAATCTGGAACAAATCGACGCCAGGCATGAGCACCAACACGGCAGAAATGCCGATGATGGCCGTAATGATGCCGCGGTAAACCGGAGCCTCGTCCCAGCTGCGATCGGCGCCGCGCTCCCAACCAAAAGCCTCGCAGATGGCACTCGACGTAACGCCCGGCAGCACGCAGGCAGCCAAAAAACTCGCTGCGACCAGGCCCGAGGCAAACAGCACCGTGGACCACTGGCCCGCGATGGGCTCCAGCGCGCGAGCGGCATCGGCGGCATCGCTAATCTGAATACCCGCCGGGAACAGCACCGTACCGGTCGTGATGATAATGAAGCCCGCAATGATATCAGCGGCGATCGAGCCGCTCACGGTGTCGATACGCTGGAGCACGATGTCGTCCTCGCCCGCATTCTTATCGACCACGTTGTTCTGAGCCAAGAAGATCATCCACGGTGCGATGGTGGTACCGATCGTTGCGACCACGAGCGACACGTAGCTGGGATCGTTCTGAATATTGGGAACGACCAAGTCGACCGCGACCTCGCCCCAGTTGGGGCCGGCCATAAACGCAGCGACGATGTAGGTCACGAACACGCAGCTTACCAGCAGCAGAATCTTCTCGATGCGCTGGAAGCTGCCCGACATGGTAAGCATCCACACCAGCAGCGCCACGAGCGGCACCGAAATGCTCGCCGGAACGCCAAACAGAGCAAGGCCGCTCGCGATACCCGCGAACTCCGAGATGGTCACCGCCGTGTTGGCGATCAACAGCGCCGCCATGGCCAGCACGCTCTTGCGCACGCCAAAGCGCTCGCGAATGAGCGACGCCAGGCCCTTACCCGTGACGCATCCGCAGCGCGCCGCGGTCTCCTGCGTCACGATAAGCAGCACGGTCATGACGGGAAGCATCCAGAGCATCTTATAGCCATAGCTGGCGCCCGCGCTGGAATACGTGGCGATGCCGCCGGCGTCATTGCCCGAAAGCGCCGCCAGAAGACCGGGGCCCATGGCGCCAAAGATGGCCGCGATGGTCAGCTTTTGCTTGGTGCTCGACTTTTGCTTCGTATTTTGCACGCGACCACCTACCCCATGACCGATATGGCGAGCAGCACCGCAGCAGCACAGTACGCCACACACGAGATCATGACGGCGATGACGTTCATGGCGGTGCCCGACGTATTGAGGTCGTGCTCATCGCGCCAGAACAGCACCATCAGGTAAATCACGGCGCTCATGTTGCCCACCAGGCAGATGATGGCCGCGATGTTAAAGCAGCCGGTAAAGAGCTGCTCCTCAAGCATAGGGGCATCGAGGAACGCGGCGGTGCGCACCAGCTGCGCGCACAGGTAGGTCACGAGCGAAAGGATCAGGCCCATACCCGTGCTCTGGAAGAAGAATCCCAGGTACGGTTTGGGCTCGTCGTCGTGGCCGTCGTACTCGAGGAAGTAGTTCTTGACGAACGACACCATGCGCGAGGCAGCCAGCAGCACGAGCGGCATGGCGCACATGGGGAACACCACCAGATGCGCGGAGCCCAGCGCCGTCCCCAGCACCGTCGCCATAATGCACGAGGCGATGCCCCACACGACGACCCAGTACTGACGATGCACGAACCAGCTGAGCACATTCGTCGAGTCGTCCGACGCGCTATCGCCCGAGCCGACACCGGCGATCTGCAGGTCCTCCTGATGCTCCTCGGCGATAACGTCCATGGCGTCGTCGAAGGTCACGATACCCAGGATATGACGGTTCTCGTCGCAGACAGGGATGGCAACCAGGTCGTACTTGGTCATCTCGTCCGTCACGTCTTCCTGGTCCTCGTCGGGCGACACGTAGACCAGATCGCGATAGGCGAGCTGGCCCAGCGTGGCGTCGCGGTCGGCCACGATCAGCGTGCGCAGCGAAAGCACGCCCGTCAGCATGCCGCTCGGATCCTCGGTATAGACGTAATAGACGCTCTCAAAGTCCTCGTCGAGCTTGCGAATCGCCTCGATGGCATCGCCGACCGTCGCCGTGGCGGGCAGTGAGACAAACTCCGAGGTCATGATGCGGCCGGCGGTGTTGTCCTCATAGCCCAGCAGATTACGAATCGCCTTCTCCTCCTTGACGCCCATCAGGCGCAGGAGCTTCTCGGCCTTCTCATAATCGAGCTCGTCGATCAGGTCGGCGGCGTCGTCCGGGTCCATCATGGCTAGCATCGACGATGCGTCCGTATCGGACAGGCCCTCGAGCATCTCGGTCATGAGCTCGTCGTCATCGAACTCCGAGATGGCCTCGGCGGCCTGGGCGGTGTCGAGCTGCGCGAACACCTGCGCACGCAGGCGCGGGTCGAGCTGCTCGATGATGTCGGCAATGTCGGCAGGATGCAGCTCGCCAAGCGTCTTGTGCGACACCGAGAGCTGGATGTTCTTAGTCGAACGGTCGAGCAGGTCCATGTAAGACCAGGCGATAATGTCCTCGCTGAGCGGCTTGCCCAGGTGTTTCATAAAGCCCTCGACGACATGCTCAAGTGTGGGGCTGATCGCGCGCAGCAGACCGCGGGCACCAACTTCGGCACCCAGCAGGCGCAGCTGATTTTCGCCCGACATGGAAAACTTGATGTCGTTTACGCGCACGACCTTCATGCCCTGCGTGTCGACGATCTGCTTATTGAGAACGTCACGCGCCAGCAACAGCTCGGTCGGCTGCAGGTACGAAAAACGGATTTCGGTGGCCGATGTCTTAAGGTGTACACCCGTCTCGTCGATACGGTCGACCCATTTGCGCCAGCTGATCATAAACGGCGTCTTGCCGGGGCCACGGAACGCGAGCGACGTCACGTGCGGAAAAACTTCGCCGGTTGCAATGCCAAAATCGTTAACCACGCCGAGCTTTTCGCCGTCGACGTCCAAGACCGGCAATTTGAGCATCTCACTCAGATAATTCAATGGTGCTCCCCATCATTATTCCTGCGGACCGCGCGACCATGCCGGCACGCAATCCGTGGACTTTTAGATATGTATACGCATGCGCGGGCGGCACGCCGCTCGGCGCTCACACCCCGTGCACGCGCAGAAAGCACCTGCATGGGGTCATCGACTGTATGGTCGAGGTTTGGATTTCACCTGTAACCTTTCTCTTGACCCTCATTAACCGCAGTAACTATAGCATCAGCATCGCGCTGCGGCACCGAATTTATGCGCTGCACATTGCAGGCATACCAAACGCTGACGTATCCGTGACATAGAGCCGGATGAGCACAGTGGGACAAAGCGATTAAGACCACCCTAAACGACCAGTCGTTTAAGCACGTCCCCAATGACTACTCTGTGGTGTCGTCGTCCTCGGGGAGTTGGGGGAACACGGCGTTTTTGGGCATGGAAACCTTGGTGAGCGAGGTGAGCTTTTTGCTCAACGCCGTGTCCGTCTTGACCAGGTCGCTGAGCGTCACGATCTTGTAGCCGTCGGCGACAAGGCCATCGATAATCTGCGGCAGCGCCTCGAGCGTCTGCTCGGCGCACTCATCGCTATCGGTAAGCAGCACAATATTGCCCGGCGTCATCGAGTCGAGCACGGTCGATACTTGCTCGTCAGCGCCGTTGAGCAGCCAGTCGCCCGAATCGATATTCCACGAAACCACGGCGGACACCAGGTCCATCGAGTCAATCCAGTTTTGCTCGTCAAACGCGGCGTAGGGGGCACGCAGCAACATCGTCTCGACGCCGGTCGCCGACTTAATCGCTTCGGTGCCCTTTGTGATCTGCTTGCGCACCGTCTCGCGATCCTCGCCCTTGAGCGAATCATCGCTGTAGCTGTTGGAGCCGACCTCGCACCCGGCATCGACAATCGCTTTGGCGGTAGCGGGCGAGGCTTCCGCGGCATCGCCCGAAAGGAAGAACGTCGCCGTGACGCCCTTTTCCTTGAGCACCTGCAAGATCTGCTTGGTCGCGCCGCTCGGACCCTCGTCAAATGTCAGGGCCACGTACTTTTCGTTGCCCTTGGGCGCTACGCTTGCGCACTCGACTACGCAGTCGGTGGCGGGCACGACCTCGCCGCGGTCCTGCGTCTTGCCCGACTGCTCGCGGACCCATACCTCGGAGCGGCCCTGAACGCCCCAGGTTTTGACATACTCAATGGCACCCGTGCCCTCGACCTTAAGCTTTGGCTCGATGGTCGTGGCCTGGACCTCGTGCTTTTCGTACACGTTGCGGCCGTCCTTGACCGTCACCTTCTCGCCACCCGTAAGCTCGCGACTATCCCATTTGCCCTGCTTCACGCGCTTGCCGTCGACCTTCACCGACAGCTTTT
>CAJKQY010000017.1:0-28633 GCA_905202145.1 uncultured Collinsella sp. | reverse complement strand
TCTTTATCGGCACCACGATCTCGGGCTCCAAGCTGTGGATTCGCATCGCGGGCTTCACCATCCAGCCCGGCGAGTTCGCCAAGGTCTTCATCGTCTTGTTCCTGGCAGGCTATCTGGCCGAGAACCGCGAGCTGCTCTCCATCTCCAACCGCAAGATCTTGGGCCTCAAGATTCCGCGCTTCCGCCTGCTGCTGCCGCTGTTTGCCGTGTGGGGCGTGTGCCTGCTCATCGTCGTCTTCGAACGCGACCTGGGCTCGGCCGTCCTGTTCTACACCATCTTTTTGCTGATGCTCTATGTTGCCACGGGACGCTTTTCGTACGTCATCATCGGCCTTGCGCTGCTGGCCGTTGGAGCCGTGGGCGCCTACAAGTTCCTGTCTCACGTGCAGGTGCGCTTTCAAGTCTGGGTCGATCCGTTTAAGGATGCCCAGGGCCAGGGCTACCAGATCGTACAGTCACTTTACTCGCTGGCTGACGGCGGCCTGGTTGGCGTCGGCATCGGCAACGGCATGGCAAACAACATCCCCGTCGTCGAGTCCGACTTTATCTTCTCGGCCATCGGCGAGGAAATGGGCCTTTTGGGCGGCGGCGCCGTGCTCATCCTATTTATGCTTTTTGCCGTGCGCGGCCTCACCACGGCAGCCCGCGCCAAGTCCGACCTTGCCGCCTTTAGCGCGACCGGCCTTACGGCGGCCATCAGCTTCCAGGCATTCTTAATCGTTGGCGGCGTAACCCGCCTGATCCCGCTGACCGGCGTTACCCTGCCCTTTATGAGCCAGGGCGGCTCCTCGCTGCTGGCGAGCTTTATCATCGTCGCGCTGCTGCTGCGCGCCGGCGACGAGGCAACCGGACGCGAAGCCGAGCTCACCGGCACCGGCACCATGGCCGCCATCACCGATGACCAGGTCGCATCCGCCGCTGCCCCGACCGGTACGCGTTTTGCCAACGCACCTTCCTACAGCCACGGCAACCACTCCGCGGGTTCTCGCATGCGTCGTCGCCTGCTCGACACGCCTGAGTCCGGCGTGCTCGGCCGCGTGGCGCTTGCCAACCGTCTGACTCGTGCCGTGCTTGCCTTCACGGCGCTGTTCGCCATCCTTATCGGCAACCTCACCTATGTCCAAGTCATCAAGGCGAAGGACTACCAGGACATGCCGACCAACAACCACACCATCGCCCGCTCCAAGTACATCCAGCGTGGCTCCATCATCACGTCCGACGGCGTGACACTAGCCGAGTCGTTGCAGCAGGAGGACGGCACCTACGCCCGCTCCTACCCCAACGGCAACATGGCCGCGCACGTGGTGGGCTACGTGAGCCAGCAATACGGCACCGCCGGCATCGAGAGCGTCATGAACGATACGCTCACCGGCTCCAAGGATTACTCCAGCTGGAACAACGCCATCGCGTCGCTCGCGGGGCAGACCCAGCCGGGCAATACCGCCAAGCTCACCATCGACTCGCGCATCCAGACGGCTGCCGAGCAGGCGCTCAAGGGCTTTAAGGGCGCTGTGGTGGTCATGGACCCGCGCACCGGTGCGGTCCTTGCGTGCGCGAGCTCGCCCACCTACGACAACACCAACATCGATGCCCTGATGCAGTCGGGCGGCGGCGAGGACGGCTCCATGTACGACCGCGCCATGGACGCGCTGTACACCCCGGGCTCGACCTTTAAGGTCGTCACGCTCTCCGCGGCGCTCGAAACCGGCACCGCCAGCCTTACCAGCACGTACCAGGCGCCCGGCTCCATGGACATCGGCAACGCGCCGGTCACCAACGATGCCAACGAGAGCTACGGCACCATCAGCCTGCAGCAGGCCTTCGCCGTGTCGTCCAACGTCGTCTTTGGCCAGGTGGCAAACGAGGTCGGCGCCAACTCGCTGGTACAGTTTGCCAACGCCTTTGGCTATGGGCAAAAGCTGGGTCAGGACCTTACCGCCGCGGCCTCCATCATGGCCGACCCGTCGCTTATGACCGAGTGGGAGACCGCTTGGGCAGGCGCCGGCCAGCCCGTCGGCATGGACCACACGCCTGGCCCGCAGACCACCGTCATGCAGAATTGCGTGATTGCTGCCGCTATCGCCAACAGCGGCGTGGTCATGGACCCGTTCTTTGTGTCACAGATACTCGCCCCGGACGGGACCGTGGTTAAGACCACGCAGTCCCGCTCGCTGGGCCAGGCTGTCAGCTCTGCCACGGCCGACCAGGTCAAGCAGGCCATGCTCGCCGTCGTCCAGTCCGGCACCGGCACCGATGCCCAGATTCCGGGCGTCAAGGTTGCCGGCAAGACCGGTTCGGCCGAGACCGGCGGCACCAACGTCAACTCTATGTTTGTTGGCTTTGCACCTTACGATTCACCCACGGTTGCCATCTCGGTGGCCCTGGAGGATTACGACAAGCACGACGTCAAGGCGGCCAAGATTGCCGGCATCGTCCTGACCGCGGCGCTCGCCGCACAGGGAGCGTGATGCCCGTGATCAAAGCGGATACTTGGGGCACGCCGCGGCCGATGAGCTAGCGGCAACGCGCCACACGGCCCCAGCGGCCACACATTTGGTACTACACACATCGTTGAGCGAATAGTTATGTTAGGAGCAGGAATGGAACAGAGGGTCCTCGGGGGAAGATACCTCCTCAAAGATAAGGTGGGGACGGGCGGTATGGCGACCGTCTTCCGTGCACAGGATCAGGTCCTCGACCGAACGGTTGCCGTCAAGATCATGCTGCCGCAGTATGCCGGCGACGCCACCTTCGCCGCCCGATTTAAGCAGGAGGCCCAGGCAGCTGCCGGCCTGTCCTCCCCCTATATCGTGGGCGTCTACGACTGGGGCAAGGACGGCGACACCTATTACATCGTCATGGAGTACCTGCGCGGTACCGACCTTAAGAGCGGCATCAAGAGTCACGGCGCCCTCGACCCCAAGAAGGTCGCGCAGATCGGCTCGCAGATCAGCTCCGCGCTTTCGGTCGCACACAAGCACGAGATCATCCACCGCGACATTAAGCCGCAAAACATCATGGTGCTGCCTGACGGCAACATCAAGGTAATGGATTTTGGCATCGCACGCGCCAAGAACAGCCACCTCACGCAGGATAACAACGTTCTGGGCACCGCCCACTATGTAAGCCCCGAGCAGACCCGCGGCCAGGACCTCGGCCCCACCTCGGATATCTACTCGCTGGGTGTCGTCATGTACGAGTGCGCCACCGGTCGCGTACCTTTTGACGGCGACGACGCTATCTCGGTCGCGCTCAAGCAGGTCAACGAGCTTCCCATCCCGCCGAGCCAGATCAACTCCGGCGTCGATGCCGACCTGGAGCGCATCATCCTCAAGTGCATGGAGAAGGACCCGGCAAACCGCTTCCAGACGGCCGACGAGCTGCGCCAGGTGCTCAACAGCTACCTGTCCGGCCGTGCCGTCAACGTCTCGGAGCCCACGCGCATCATCGGTGCCGCCGGCGACCTGGGTGCCACCAAGACCCGCGAGCTTTCCGACTCAACGCGCGCTATGGTTCGTCCCGTCTCGGGCGTGAGCGGTCAGAACACCGCCCGTAGCGCTGTCTCGGGCTCCACGGGCTCCTACGAGGTCGAGAAGCCTAAGTCCAACAAGAACAAGATTATCGCCGCCGTGATTGCCGCCGTCGCCGTGATTGGCGTTGTAGTGGCCTTTGCCACGGGCATGTTCAGTGGCGAACAGGTCACGGTGCCCGACGTGCTGGGAAAGGACCAGGAAACCGCTATTGAGCTGATCAAGGAAGCCGGCCTTGAGGTTGGCACCGTCGACCAGAGCTACAACGACGATGTCGACGAGGGAAAGGTCGCCGAGCAGACCCCCAACGGCAACACCAAGAAGGCCAAGGGCACGAGGGTGAACCTGGTAGTCTCCAAGGGCCCTAAGCCCTCCGAGAAGGTTGAGGTTCCGCAGCTCGTCGGCCTGACCAAGGACCAGGCCGAGGCCGCACTGGCAAGCGTGGGCCTGAAGGGCAGCGCTTCGGAGGAAGCCAATGAGGCCGAAGAAGGCCAGGTCTTTGAGCAGAGCACTGTTGCCGGCAAGGAGGTCGAGAAGGGCACGACCATCTCGTACAAGGTCTCCAGCGGCCCGGACACCACCTCGGTGCCCGATCTGACCGACATGACTGAGGCCCAGGCGCGCAACGCTCTCGACATGGCTGGCTTTGGCGTCGACGTGAGCTACCAGGAAAACGACTCGGTTACCGAGGGCACCGTTATTAGCTGGAACCCCAGCGGCAAGCAGAAGCCCGGTGCCACGATCACCGTCGTCATCGCCAAGAAGTCCGGCAAGGCCAGCGTCCCGGGCAACCTGTACGGCAAGAGCATCTCCGCCGCCGTCACCGCGCTCAACAACGCCGGGTTCTACAACATCGCATTCTGCGATCAGAACGGCAACCCTGTGAGCGGCAACGAGAATGCCACCGTTACGGGCGTCTCCCCCACCGGTAAGCAGTCCACCGACAGCACGATTACGCTGACGGTTTCTATCTCCGGCTCCGGCGACGACTCCGAGTCTAGCAACTAACGTCGATCGCTTGTTGCTCCGAGCGGTTTAGACCGCAAACACATTCGCTCAGAAGCGCCCGCTTGCTCCCCCAGCAAGCGGGCGCTTTGTGTGTCTCAGTAGACATCTGGTGATTTGATTTGGAAAATGTGGACGGACCCGCAGCCGGACGGGTAGAATGTTTCTAGAAAACGACGCATCCCGCGTAAGTGTTAAGGAGCGCGGGCGGCCTAGTTTTCTAACGTGTTAAACGGCCGGGCTGCAACCCCGGCCGTTTTTATTTGCGCTTGCGGCGCAAACGCCGAGAACCGTCCGCACCGCGCGTGCGCCTACGGACCTTAAACCGAACCTCATACGAATCAAGAAACGCAATGATGAACGTGCCGACCGTCGCAAGGGCGGCGAGCGCGTTAAGGAATTTCAGCAATTGGGGACCTCCGATCAAGTCTTCGGCCGCCCGCGCACGGGATGCGTCGCACACACGATTCTAACCGATGCAGCCCTGATGATGCGGGCGACGGGAAGGGTGGCGCGGGCGGAGCTAGACTAAAGCCGCTCGTAGGCCCTCTTCACAAGCTCGCCCATAAGCTGCCTTCGCTTGCTGATAAACTCCTCGTAATCGAGGTCCTCGAACCCAACGGGCAGGGCGTGCTCCTCGCAGTTACGGCGATACTCGTCCTCTCCCAGCGCGTCGCGATAGCTACGAACATACTCATTCGGGGCATCATCCGAGATGTAGATGTTGTTCTGGTAGTCAACGAGGGTGAAGTTACCTCGGTTGCTGCGCTGCGAAAGGTAACCCTTGGCCCTCAGGTAGTTATCTGGGAACAGATGGTGCTTGTCCAGGGCCTTCTTGGAGCCCGACGAACCGGTAAGCAGCAGCTGAGAAAGAGGGGCCGTGCTGAACAGTGCCTTGGCACCGAGCACAACCTGAGCCGCGACGAAGCCCCACCAGGTCGGACCCGTCGCCTCGTTTGCATCGAGGGAGCTGGGCAGCGTAATGGAGAAATAATCGTCCGTCATGATGGCGGCGAGCCTACGGTCGAAGTACGCCTGAAACTCGTCGGCAGTATCAAGGCGCGAGACGTCGTTAAGCTGCTGCTCGAACTCGGATTCGAAGGACCCCACATAGAGCCCCGTTATGGCTGCGGCGAAATACCAGCGCCGCACGAGACCGCGCACAGCCAGTGGCTCCATGTCGAACTCATAGCGCCCGATAAGGTAGAACGCATAGCAGAACATGAGCGCGTTGCCCGACCCCACCTGGTCGGAGCAGACGTAGCCCGCCTCCGCCAGCGTGTTGATGAAGGCGTGCCAGTTGTTCAGGTCAAGCACGAGATCGAGGGCGCGACCGAACGTGCCAAAGTTCTCGGCCCTCGTCTCGGGCGTCGTTTCCTTTGTCTTGAGATCTCGCCCGCGAAGAATCTGGTAGGCATAACGCAGGCGACCCCTCTTGAACCCCACGCCCACCGTGGCGCGAATGATATGCGTCGGCGAGACGGTCATGAGCGGGTTGTACGAGGTGCCCTTTGCGGGCGCATGGCTCATGGCGCAGAACTCCTCTATGCGCTCCCTCATGGCAGGTTCGTAGACCGAAAGTAGGGTCATGATGAAGTCATCCTGCTTGAGCGCCTGCCCTTGCGAGTTCACGCGCACAAAGATGTCCGATACGGTCTCCTCGTCAGCCGATTCGGAAATCTCCAGCGTCGGCAGAAGATAACGCTCAAGCCCGAGTAATGCGTTGAGCCCGCTCTCGACGGCATCCTCGCCGTCATCGTCGAGTTCGGGTTCTCCCTTTTTGGCATTCGCCTCGTTAAGGCGCTTGATGAACGCCCTGCGATAGGCGCTCAGCTTGTTGTCGTGGTTCGCTGCGAAGGCCTCGGATACGTCCGGCACATAGCGCGAATCCTTCTCGGTCGAGGCGTCGGCATTCTTGAATGAGCGTGCGATGGGGTCGTAGGCGACCTTCACCGTTCGCTCCCTGAAGTTCTTGTCTCGCACGGACACGCCGTACAGGGAGCTCAGAAGGGCAGTGAGTCTCTGCTGTCCATCGATGACAAGGGACTTGGGGACGGCATACACCTTTTGGTTCGAGCCTATGGCAGACTTCTTGCCCGCGTTGTCGCTCGGAGAGTCCCACAGCATCACATAGCCAATAGGGTATCCGCGGAGCATGGAATCAAGCAGGTCGCGGACCTTTTCGTTGCCCCACACGAAGGGTCGTTGCAGGTCGGGCAGACCGATCTTGCCCGTCTGAACATCCTTCAGGATGTTACCGACCTCCAGCGATATGGGGTTATAGATGGAATTTGGCACTATAGTTCACCGACCTTCTTGGCGTACAGGTTGAAAAGATGGGCGACTATCTTCTCCTCGTCCCCACCGAAGTCGACGCCATAGGCGGCCTCAACGGCAGTGTCGAGCGCCTTGTGCGCCGCCATCAGCTCGGGGAAGAACGTCTCGTTCTTGGGATCGTACATGTCCGCGAGCGTCGCACCTTCTTGGGCATCCCGGGCGTCGAGCACGGCTTGGGCGCAACGCTCGACTTCCTCGCGTTGGGATTCCGTGGGCTCGGGCCAGACGAAGTTGTTGTAGTCAATACCAGCCGAGTACTGATAATCATCTTTCAGTCTTCCGGTCACGACCCTAACCCATGCATTATGAAATTGGGACTGCAACACCCCATATTGATAGAGAGTTGCATTTGGGATAAGACGAACTTTATTGCTACAAAAGACCTCAGCATCGACGAACCCCATTGGGATGTATCGCCTTCGGCTTGATGAAACCTCTGGTATCAAGATTGAATCTGTATCCGACAGGATTTCAGTTCCAAAATGGGCAGGGCACTCCGCAGCCTTAACGGTCTGACTTCTCTTGCTCTTGAGCCGATACCGGCGCACCGCTTCAACCCTTTCCCTGCATTTAGGCAGATTCTTTAGCTCATCCCAATTTGCGTTCCCAAGCCATAAACACCAACGGCTTTTGCCACGGATAAATTCTTGTGATCCAAGCCACTTGTGAAAGAATTTCTCTGCACCAGGTTCACTTTGCAAGAATTCGATTTTCTGCTCATCAGTGAAAAGGTAATTGCCGTCGTCTATAGGCTGGGAGCCTATTCCCATTTCTGGAACATCTGATAATGGCTTACTTCTGCTGTAGACAAAAACGTCAGGAGCGTCTTTAAGATAAGCATTGATTCGGGCCACGGAAATCTGCTCTTCGTCAGAATCGGGCGTTGCGTGATAGAAGAGCGTCTTGGCCCCAACCTCGCGCGAGAACCCGACGATGACGCAGAACACGTGGGCCTTATCTGCCGCCTCGTTGTCCCAGCGGAAGGTGTTGTGCGCAAAGTCGATATGGATTCCCAGGTCGTGCAGGGGTTTCCAGAGGTTGGCGACCTGCTCGCCCTGACATATCGAGTTGGTCGAGACCAGGGCGCAGCGCGTGCGCTTCCCTTGTGTGAACCTCGCGGCCTTCATGTACCAGGCCCCGCAGTAGTCGATGTTGCCCGCGTTCTTCGCTCCGTCGAAGACCTCAAGGAGCTCCGCCTTCTGCTCCTTGGACTGGTTACGGGCCCCAAGGAAGGGCGGATTGCCCACGAGGTACGTGAGGTCATCGGGGAACACCTCGGACCAATCGGTCTTGAGGGCGTTGCCCTCATGGAGGTTGCTGAGGCTCCTGAGCGGCAGGAAGTCGAAGTCGTAGTCGACGTATATCTCCTGCGTCTTTCGGAGCATCTGCTCCTCGGTGATCCAAAGGGCGGTCTTGGCGACCGAGACGGCGAAGTCGTTAATCTCGATGCCGTACAGCTGATCGAGAGATACGCGGACGGGGCTGTCCTGCGCAATGACGAGGGACGTCTGCCCCGCGTTGCCGGTCTCCTCGCTGAGCTCGTCCTCGATGATTCGGTTCTCGATGGTGCGCAGCTGCCGGTAGGCCTCGGTAAGGAAGTTGCCCGAGCCGCATGCCGGGTCGCCGATGGTGATGGAGGCCACCTTGTCGTGCAGCCTCGCCAGGGCCTGCTTGCGCTTGGCAGCCGTCCTCTCGCCCTCGGCCTCGTGCAGTTCGTCCCACAGCTCGTCGAGGAAGAGCGGTTTGAGGCAGCGCTCGATGTTCTCGACGCTCGTGTAGTGCATGCCCCCGGCGTGGCGCGTCTCGGGGTTCAGCGTGCCCTCGAACACGCCGCCGAAGATGACGCCCGAAATCTCGCGCCAGTCGAAGTCCTGGGACGCGTCAGTGATGGCCTCGAGGATCTCCGAGGTCATCTGCGGGACGATGATGGAGGAGTCGGCGAACAGACCGCCGTTCACGTAGGGGAAGGCCGCGAGGTCCTCGTCCATGTACTCGTCCCTCCGCCCTAGGGGCGTGTCGATCGTCTCAAACAAATCGACCAGTTTTCGGCGGAGCTTCGCGGGGTCTCCCTCGCAGTACCTGCCGAACGCCTGGTGCGATTGCAGGAGGTCGGCGTCCTCGGCGTAGAGCAGAAAAATGATTCGGGTGATGAGCACGTTGAGGGAGCGCTGCTCCTCCTGCGCGCGCTCGTCCTTCTCCTCAATGTGGTGGTACTGCTTGGCGAGGGCATCGTAGAGCCTGGAGACGTAGGCCCCGGCCTCGATGGAAAGCTGCTGCTCCTTGTGCAGGCGGCTCGTCTCGTTGGAGGTCAGGAAGGACAGGAGATACAGGCTGTCCTGGAGCTCTTCGAGGGAGAACTCCTGCACGGTGTCCTCGGGCCGCTCGTTGTCGAGGTCGTAGAGGCGGAAGGTCCCGAAGTTGCACGTCATCACCCAGCGGGGGCGCTCGGAGTACGGCAGGTGCCGCGCGTACCACATGGCCTGCTGGAGCGGGGTCTCCATGCCGCCGTTCCTGGGTTCGGGCTTGTCGAGATCGATGCCCCACGACTTCTGCTCGCAGAGGAAGTTGTGGTCAGAGACGAACACGTCAATGCGACGGCCTCTCACCTTCCGCTCGAAGTCGACGAAGCTGTCTATGGTGTTGGACGGGATGCCCAGGACGTTGATGAGCAGATCTACCCAGAACTTTTGCGTGTCCTGCTGCTCGTTGTTGGAGCCCGCGGGGATGGCACCGAGGCGCTTCTTCCACCGTTTGACGAACTCCTTTGCCTCTTTCTTGCTGGCAGGCATACCGGACCTCCTGCGTCGTCATCTCTTTCTGACAATTTTAAAGGGTAAGGGTGGTACCGCGGACGGAAGGGCGAGTCTTCAACGGTCCCCGGTGTCGGAGGGTCCCGAGTAAAACCCGGAGACGCCGGGGACTGTTAGAAACTCGCCCATCTCACAGCAACGTCAACCTAGGTTTTCAACGCTTTGCATAGCCGAAGGGCCCCACATCCAGCCCGTAGGCTGTGGGAAGGGTTGAAAACCGGCCCCGAGGACAAAATATGGAGTTGAGATGATTTCACCATAGAAAGAACTTTCATCCCTAGCTCACCCCTCAATCGAGTTTTGCCCCTATTCATACAAAAACAGGCCAGACGATTTACACCGTCTGACCTGCGATTTTCCTGGTGCCCCCGGGCGGATTCGAACCGTCGACACCCGCTTTAGGAGAGCGGTGCTCTATCCCCTGAGCTACGGAGGCATGTTGTACTAGTGTAGCAGATTTACACCGTTGTAATGCAGCGTATAGCCACTCTTCGAAGTTGCGGTGGAACAGTCCTCTGGAAAGCGCGTCCCACTATCCAGGCAAATTCTGGGTCAGACTTTCCCAATGGGACCTCGCTGGGAAACTGTGTCCCAGAATTTCGGCTCGAAACGGGATACGGTTTCCCAAACGACCCCGTTCCGGAAACTACATCCCAGAATCGGCGCTCGAGCTGGGATGCACTTTCCCGATCGAGCCCCATGGGAAACTGGGCCCCACTTTGAGGAAGGCGCTCTTTAACGACTAGTTACCTTTGTGGAAGAGGTTTTTGATAACGGAGGGGATGCTCTTGGCGCCCTTGGCGGTCACATCGATAAAGTCGGGCGAACGCACGAGCTTATCCTCGTCGACGTACTTGCGGACCGCGCGAAGCGTCTCTTTGTCGTCGCGCGTCGAAAATGTAAAGTGACCGTTGTCCTTGGTGAAGATGGCAAAACGCGTAATCTTCTTGGTGCCGCGCAAAACCTCGGCGGCAATATAGTCGACCTCGTCCCACGGGATTTGAATATAATCCTCGGGATTGCGCTCGTTATAGTACTCGAACGCCTTATTGCCCACCATCACGTTACCGTGGCTGGTAAGCCCCATCAGGCAGGTTGCCGGCGTTGCCAGATCGACCGTGCTGTTCTGAGATTGCGCCATACGCGCCTCGCCCTCCAATTAAAACAATCGGACCGCATCCAGTGTACCCACCGGGTGCGGTCCGTTTCAATGGCTCAAAAGCCCTTACCTAGCAACTCTCGGTCTTAAGCCGAAGCGTGCTTACATGAAGCCGCAGAAGCGACCGATGATGCCAACGGCGAAGAGAGCCAGAATGATGACGATCGGGCTAACCTTCTTCTTGAGGAGCTTGCAGACCAGCAGGGTCAGGCACACGGCGGCAAGGCCGGGGATGAGCTGATCGAGGTTACCCTGGAGCGTGGTGACCTTCATCTGATCAAGGGCGGTAGCACCGACGGAGTTGTACATCGTCAGCGCTTCCTTGATACCCTCGGAACCGGAAGGCAGGCTAGCCCAGTCGATAAAGGCGCCAGCAGACTGCTTGACCGTGGAGACGATCGGGGTGAAGGAAATGGACACCCAGCGCTCGACCAGGGCGCCGATGATGAACATACCCAGGATGGAAGCGCCCTCGGTGACCTTGCCCATCAGACCGCCGGAGAGGTCCTTGGCGATAGAGGAGCCGACCTTGTAGCCAAACTCCTGTGTGTACCACAGGAAAGCGTAACGGATGATGTTCCACGCGAAGAAGAACAGCAACGGACCGACGATGCTGCCGGACATGGCCAGGGAAGCACCCAGAGCGCCCAGAATCGGGCGAAGGGTGAACCAGAAGACGGGGTCACCGACGCCGGCGAGCGGGCCCATCATACCGACCTTGACGCCCTGGATGGCGACGTCATCGATCGGAGCACCGTTGGCGCGCTCCTCCTCGAGGGCGAGGGTAACGCCAATGACGGGGGCGGAAACATAGGGGTGGGTGTTATAGAACTCCAGGTGGCGCTTAAGCGCGGCAATCTGGTCATCCTTGCTGGTGTAGAGCTTCTTGATCGCAGGGATCATTGCGAAGCACCAGCCGCCGTTCTGCATACGCTCGTAGTTCCACGAGCCCTGAAGGAACTGATGACGGAAGCAAACCTTCTTACGGTCAGCCTTGGTGAGCTGAATCTTGTTCTCTGCCATATGTATCACTCCCCTCCTACTCGTAATCGTTCAGAATGTCGCCGAGCGGGTCGCCGGAGCCACCGCCCGTGCCGCCACCCTGCTTGGCCAGATCCTTAAGGCCAAGGTAGATGAGGGCAAGGGAGATGCCGATGAGACCAAGGGCGATCAGCGTGAGCTGAGGGATGGCAGCAAGGACAAAGCCGAGGACGAAGAACGGCCAGGTCTCCTTGGTGGCCATCATGTTGATGACCATGGCGTAACCGACGGAAGCGACCATGCCGCCGCCGACAGCCATGCCGCCGGACAGCCAGTCGGGCATAGCGTTAAGCGCGTTGGTAACGGCCTCGGCCGGGATGACGCACAGAAGCACTGCCGGGATGGCGATACGAAGGCCCTGCATGAGGATGGCAGCATACTGCCAGCGCTCGATGCCGGAGAAGTCGCCCTTCTCGGCGCAACCGTCCATGGCGTGAGCAATAGCGGTAGCAATGGTACGGCAGATCATGGTCAGGAACAGACCAGCGACCGACAGCGGGACGGCGACGGCGATAGCGGTGGTAACGGCCTTGGCCGAATCGGTGGCGCCACCGTTGAGGGCGAGCACCATGATGATCGAAGAAGCGACCGAGGCCAGAGCGGCGTCAGGCGCGACGGCGGCGCCGACGTTAGCCCAGCCAAGGGCCATCATCTGGAGCGAACCGCCCAGGAGGATGCCCTCCTGAAGGTGACCGGTTACGAGACCGATAAGCGTGCATGCCACGAGCGGCTGATGGAACTGGAACTCATCCAGAATGCCTTCCATACCGGCAAGCAACGCGACAATCGCAACAAGCAGAATAGTGATTGCAGACATGTATCGGACCCTCCTTTACTATGCTTGAGCGGCCAGTTCGGCCTTAGCTTTCTTCAACATGGCGTCGAGATCCTCGGAGGAATCCGAAGGAACCTTGCGGACCTCGAACTTGACGCCCTTGGCCTTAAGGGCCTCGAGAGTCTTGACGTCGTCATCGCCCATAGCGACGGCGTTGGTGACGACGACCTTGCCCTTGGAGTGAGCCATGGAACCGATGTTGACTTCCTTGATGTCGACGCCGGCCTCGATGGCCTTGAGCAGATCCTGCGGGTTCTCAAAGAGCAGCATGGCCTTGGTGTCACCAAAGCGCGTGTCCTTGACGACCTCGGCCATCTTCTTGATGGGCACGACGTTGGCATGGACTCCCGGAGGGGCAGCCTGCTCGATCATGGTCTTACGGAGCTCGTCGTGAGCAACGCCGTCGGAAACCACGATGATGCGGTTGGGGTTGATCTGCTTGGTCCACGTGGTGGCCACCTGACCATGAAGCAGACGGGTGTCGATACGGACGTGGGCGATCTTGATGTGCCCATCGCCGATGACCGTTCCCGGAGGGATGGCGCCTGCAGGAGCAGCGGCGGCCGCAGCCGGCTTCTTCTCCTCGGGCTCCAGAGACTCGGGCTTGACACGCACGCCAGCCTTAGCCTCAGTCACGAGATGTTTTGCGATCGCATGTGCAGTGTTCTTTGCGTCAAAGCGCTGCGAATATGCCTCGATGAGCATAGGCAGGTTGACACCGGTGACGATAGCCCAGGAATCGTGGCCCTCGATGAGCCCGCTGATCTGGTTGAACGGCGTGCCGCCCCACAGATCAACGAGGAAGAGCACCTGCTCCTGGTCTTCGAAGGAAGCGATTGCTTCCTCGACCTTGGCACGGAAGTCGTCGGGGCCCATGCTCGGCTCGAGCGAGACCACGGCAACAGACGGCTGATCGCCAAAGACCATCGAGCCCGTCTGCTTGATTCCAGCTGCCAAGTCCCCGTGGCTAGCAAGAACAATACTTACCATCACATAACCTCCTTTTTGTCTACGTATTTCCTACACGACATGAAAGGAGTATAGCTGTTTGGTTTGTGGAATTATAGCTAAATCCGCAAAAGGTTGGATTATTTGTTTAAACGTCTAGGTTTGTTACAAGTTGATTACGTTACTGCTTTTTGACTCATTACACGACAAGGCGTCGCTCATCAAGCCAAGCATTTTACAGATACAAGCAGGCTGTTCATTAATATCGATTTTAGGCAAGCGCGAATGCGCTTGTACTGCCGCTATTTTGTTTAAACAGACATGGCTTGACTTTTTTCGTGACTTATGGTCTATGAAACCACTCAAAATAGTTGCGGTGGAATAGTTCTTGTTTAAGAGCCAGAAGGCTGGATTTAGGAACTATTTCACCGCAACTTATAGGGAATCCTAGGCGATGTGGAGTGGGTTGGCGGCGTCGACGGCATCGGGGGCGTCGGAGAGGCCGTCAGGAGCAGCGTCTGCCGGATCCTCTTCGGGGGTCTCGATCTGTTTGATCATGACCTCTTGGCCCTGCAGCAGGTATGTCTCGCCGCTACCGCAATGGGGACAGGTCTTGCCGTGCTCGACCGTCGCGTAGTCGCGGCCACATGCCTCGCAATGCGTCACAGCCTCGACGGGCTCCACAACAAGCTCCGCGCCCTGCGCGATAGGCTTTTTATCTGCTGCCCAGCGCCAAGCGTCGAGCAGCAAGTCGGGAACGACGCCCGAGACCTCGCCCAACAGCAACGTTACGCTCGAAACGCGACGCACGCCATGAGCGCGCGCTACATTCTCGACATCGCGAATGATGTGATAGACGATTCCGAGCTCGTGCATTTATTTCCTTCCGCCGTTCTACCGAACGGCGGTCGGCTTGACGCTGCGCGAGTCCCAGGCGTGGCGATCTGCCTTTCAATCGTCGGGCATGGGCAAAAGCCCTATGCCCTCCTCTTTCAAGGCACCTCGCCACGCCTGGGACTCGCTCGCTGTCCAACCGCCCTCTGCGCCGTTCGCTTTCTTGTTAGGTTCTTTTACTTCTTCCCAAACTTGATCTTAATCGCGCGCTTGAGCGCGTACTTACCCAGACTGGGGAGCTTTTGCTCGTATTTGACCATCGTGGAGCACTCGGGGCGGTCGCGATCCAGATGGATGGCGTCAAACGCGCACTTGGTGGTGCACAGGCCGCAGCCGATGCACTTGTTAGAGTCGACGATCGAGGCGCCGCAGCCCAGGCAGCGGGCGGTCTCGGCGCGCACCTGCTCCTCGGTAAAGGTCTCAACATACTCGCTAAACGGCGCAGCCTTCTCGCGTTCGCGGTTCACGTGGGCAACCTCGCGGCTCGCGTTGTCGTAGTTCTCGAGCACAACGTCGTCGCGGTCGAGCGCGGTGTAGCGGCGCTGATTGCGGCCGATGGTGAGCGTGGAGCCCGGCTGCACAAAGCGATGGATGGACACCGCGGCCTCGTGGCCGGCGGCGATAGCGTCGATGGCAAAGCTGGGGCCGGTGTAGACGTCGCCGCCCACAAAGATGTCGGGTTCGGCGGTCTGGTAAGTCTGGGGATCGGCAAGGGCGCCCTGGCCGCGGCCGAGCTCCACCTTGGAGCCAGCCAGCAGATCGCCCCACACAATGGACTGGCCAATCGACATGACGACACGGTCGGCATCGACACGGCGCAGATCGTTCTCGTCGTACTCGGGCGCAAAACGGCCCTCGTCGTCAAAGACACGCATGCAGCGCTTGAAGGTGATGCCGCACACACGACCGGCCTCGTCCAGGTGAATCTCCTTGGGGCCCCAGCCGCAGCTGATGTGAGCGCCGTCCTCAACGGCCTCGCGACGCTCCTCCTCGCTGGCGGGCATCTGGGCCTCGCTCTCCAGGCAGAACATCTCAACATGCTCAGAGCCCAGACGGCAGGCGTTGCGGGCAACGTCGATGGCCACGTTGCCGCCGCCCACTACAATGGTGCGGCCGGACAGGGTATCGACCTTGCCGCTGTTAACCTCGCGAAGGAAGTCGACGGCCACGGTCACGTCCTCGGCATCCTCGCCCGGAATGCCGGCAAGACGGCCGCCCTGGCAGCCAATGGCAACGTAGAAGGCCTTAAAGCCCTGCGCACGCAGCTCGTCGAGCGTCACGTCGCGACCGACTTCCACGCCATAGCGGAACTCGGCACCCATCAGGCGAATGACCTCGACCTCGGCCTCAATGACGTCCTTCTGCAGCTTAAAGCTGGGAATGCCGTAGGTGAGCATGCCGCCCGGGCGCTCGTTCTTCTCGAACACGACAGGTTTGTAGCCCTTCTCGGCCAGGTAGAAAGCGCAGGACAGGCCGGCCGGACCGGCACCGATGATGGCGATCTTCTGATCGAAACCGCCAGCGCGCGTCGGCGTCACCACGGGCGGGACATAGCGGGTCGCGGCATCCAGATCGCGCTGAGCGATGAACTTCTTGACCTCGTCGATAGCCACGGCGGCGTCCACACGGCCACGGGTGCAGGCATCCTCACAGCGGCGGTTGCACACACGGCCGCAGATAGCGGGCAGCGGGTTCTCGCGCTTAATGAGTGCTAGGGCCTCGTCATAGCGACCCTGAGCCGCGAGCTTCAAATAGCCCTGAACGGCAACGTGCGCTGGGCAGGCCGTCTTGCAAGGAGCGGTGCCGGACTTGTGCGTCTCGATGCGGTTGTCGTTGCGGTAGTTGGGCGACCACTTGGTGTGATCCCACTTGGTGGCATCGGGCAGCTCCTGGCGCGGATACTCGGGCACCTGTCCGCCGGCCTTTTTGCTGCAGAGCTTCTGGCCCAGCTTGGCGGCGCCGGCCGGGCAAACCTCAACGCAGCGACCGCAGGCCACGCACTTGTCCTTCTCGACCTTGGCGACATAGGCCGAGCGCGACAGGTTGGGCGTGTTGAACAGCTGCGAGGTGCGCAGGGCGTAGCACACGTTGACGTTGCAGTTGCAGATGGCGAAGATCTTGTTCTCGCCGTCGATGTTGGTGATCTGGTGCACAAAGCCGTTGTCCTCGGCCTGGCGCAGGATGTCGTAAACCTCGTCGCGGGTCACGTAATGGCCACGATCGGTCTCAACCACGTAGTCGGCCATATCGCCCACGGCGATGCACCAATCGGCCGGGTCGTCGGCGCAGCCCTCACCCATCACGCGACGGCTCGCGCGGCAGCTGCAGGTGCTAGCGGCATATTTGCCATCGTATTTGTCGAGCCAATGCTCGATATGCTCGATCGGCACCGAGGTGCTCGCGGCGTCGATAGCCTTCTCGACCGGAATGACATGCATGCCGATACCGGCGCCTCCGGGCGGCACCATCGGCGTGGCCTTGGACAGCGGTCCCTTGGACGCCTGCTCAAAGAACTTGGCATAGACCGGGTGCTCCTCGAGCTGGCTCACGCGCATGTTGAGGAACTCGGCGGAACCCGGCACCAGCATGGGCAGCACCCACTGCTTGGCGTGCTCGGGGTTTTCCCAGTTGTACTCGAGCAGACCCGTGTAGCTCATATCGTCGAGCATCTTCTCGATATCGGCTTCGGGCATGCTGGTGAGCTTGACCATCTCGGGCAGCGTATAGGGACGGCGCATCTTCATCTTGCAGAGCACTTCGGCCTGCTCGTCGGTTGCGGCCTCGGCAAACGACCAGTACTCGTAGCCCAGCAGCTCATCGCGATGCAGCAGGCGGTTGGTGCAGTGCTCGCACAGCTTGACGATGGCCTCACGCGGATGCTCCGGCAGCGGCGGCACGAACTCCGAACCGATGTCGGGCTCGGTGTAGCTAATCCCCGGTCCGTTGAGAATCATGGTTGTCCCTTCTCTTGCCACAGCCCGGCGGGACCGCGGCGCCCCTCTTTTTTTGCAGGCCGGGCATGCCCCCATGCCGTTCACCCGCCATTGTTGACATTGTGTCAAAAATAGTATTGACGAACCGTCAACAATATTCAAGACTGTTAGGCGAACGGTCAGGCAAAAGAGGATGAAAGGCGGCAAACGCATGGGCAACAACACAGCAGATACCTCTGCGGTCAATGCCGTCCCCGCATCCGACAGCGCGGCAAAGCGCTTGACGGGCGACGAACGCCGTCGCGAGATCCTCGCCGCCGTGCGCACCGTAAGCTCCGAGCTGGGCGTGTCCCACCTATCGGTATCGGCCGTGACCAAGCGAGCCGGCTGCACGCGCTCGCTGTTTTACCACTACTTCGCCGACATGGACGCCGCCGTCACCGCTGTTATGGACGAGGCGATCGACGGCTTTATCTCCGAACTCGAGCAGTGGAACGCCGACCGCACCGTCGGTGATATCGAGGGCGCGCTCGACACCGTCGCCCCGCTCTTTAAGCGCCTGGTCGCCAGCGGCCACGAGCTGCCGAGCACGCTCACTTCAAGCAGCGGCGCGCTCTACGGCGGCTTTTTGCACAACGTGGTTCAGCGCGTGGCGCAGTATATCTGCGACACCACCGTGGTGGACTTTGTCGCCCATCATGAGCTACGCATCGACCATGTCTACGAGACGTTCTACACCCTCATCATGGGGTTGTTGATGTATATCCGCACGCACCCCGATGTGTCCGACGAGACGGTCAAGGAAATCATCGCCTCGACACTCCACATCGAGGGCTATACCGCCAAGTATCCGGAGCGCAAGCCCCAGAACTGACGACATTTGGCCAAACTGCCCGCGATCAGAAGAGGGGCCGCGGGCGTGTGAAAGGAGAGCAGCATGCTGTTCGATGTTTGGGGTAGCGATACCCTTATCCACTGGGCCGGCTGGGCCATGGTCTTTATCGGCCTGATCGTGCTCAACGAGGTCGGCCGCCGCACCAAGCTGGGCGCAGCAATCATCTTTGGCGTGGCTCCGCTGGCCATGACCATCTACTGCGTCGCCATCGCCATCGGCGTCTCGCAGGGTGCCGAGTGGGCGCTCACCAACCCCACCCATGTGTACCAGAACAGCTGGTTCCACTACGCCAAGGTATACGCGGCGCTGGCCGGCTGCTGGGGCTTCATTGCCATTAAGTACCAGTGGGGCAAGATCGGCAAGGCACATTGGTTCCGCGCATGGCCGTTTGTGATCGTCGCCATCAACATCATGATTGCCGTCGTATCCGACTTCGAGAGCGCCTATCACTTCTTTGTCCTGGGCGAGTCCACCTGGGTCACCTCCGAAGGTGCTACGCAGCTGGCCGGCTGGAACAACGTGTTCAACGGCATCGCCGGTATTATCAACATCTTCTGCATGACCGGTTGGTGGAGCGTCTACGCCTCCGAGGATCAGACCGACATGCTGTGGCCCGATATGACCTGGGTCTACATCATCGCCTACGATATCTGGAACTTCTGCTACACCTACAACTGCCTGCCCACCCACTCCTGGTTCTGCGGCTTTGCGCTGCTGCTGGCGCCCACTGTCGCCGCCTTTATCTGGAACAAGGGCGGCTGGATCCAGAACCGCGCCTTTACGCTGGCCATTTGGTGCATGTTTGCCCAGGTGTTCCCGTACTTCCAGGAGGAGTCCATCTTTGTGACCCACTCCACGCTCGACCCCGGCGCCGCTACCGCGGTCTCGATCGCCGCACTGGTCGCCAACGTCGCCGCGATCATCTACATCGCCTACCGTGCCAAGAAGCTCGGCCGCAATCCCTACAAGCAGGACGTCTTTGAGGGAACCAGCGATTGGGAGAAGGCTACTGCTCGCCGCGCCAAGGTTGATTACGCACACGCCGAGTAACATGTTTATTCCGTCCACATTTGGATGTAGGCAAACTTAGCCGATGCCGCAATCGCGCGTCATGCGCAGCCCCGGAAAGCGATTCGCCCGCTTTCCGGGGCTTTTTGTTGTTGCGCGCATTCACGCACATATGCAAAACCTCTCTCACAGATAAAATCAGATTTCCAACCGCCTGACAGCTCTATGTAACCCCAATTTTGGGTACATTGTTGTCCCGATATTGAGCTTGGGGGATGTATGAATGATGAGACGATGGGCCAAGAGGATGCGGCCCAAGATGCAGAAGCGTGTGCCGAAGCCCTAGAGAGCCTAGACCGGATTTCACTTGATGAGATTGCGTTTGACGATTCGGGCGTTGATGTGCAGGATGAGTCGGAAGCCGAGGCGCAGTCCGATGATCAGGATGCAGACGACGTTGAGCCTGCCGAAGATGAGGCAGATCACGAAGACACCGAATACGAGGCCGACGACCAGCCCGAATCCGACACGAGCGAGGAAACCATCTTGCTCGACAGCTTGCCGGCCGAAGATTCGCTGACCCGCGAGCTTCCCGGCCTGGGCTCTGCGCCTGCCGTGGACGAGACCATCGCCATGGGCGATATTCCCCTACCGTCCGTTCCCTCAGCACGCGAGGCCGAGGTTCGCCATCGCAAGATGTCGCCCAAGCGCCGCAATCTGATGGTCGCCGGCATCGTGGCCGTCGCGCTCGTCGCCGGCGGTGCAGGCTATGCTGCCTGGAACGGTTATCAGCAAGAGCAGGCTGCAGCTGTCGCCGCCAATGCCCACACGATGATGTCAGTGCAGATTGGCGTACATACCGCGGGGCTCGACTGTTCCGCCGGCTCCAAGATTCCCGTACAGGTGAGCGGTCAGGACGCTAATGGCTCCTCCGTGAGCGAAACGCTCTATGTTGACGAGCACGGCCGCGGCATCAAACTGCTGCCCGGCGATTACACGCTCTCCATCGCTGCCTCCCCCATTGCGGCCGACGGCACCATCTATACCGTCCCGACCACCAAGACGCAGGTCACCGTTAAGAGCGATGGACAGGATCTAAGTGCCCAGGCCACCTTTAAGCTCAAGGTGCCTTCGGCCGACACGGTGACTGACGACCAGATCGATGCCGCCGCCAAGTATGCCGAAGAGGGCGGTGCGAGCTCCGCCGCGGCTGCCAAAGTGCTCCAGCAGGCAGCAACCGCGCGGCGCGACGCCGCCGTCAATGCCGTGAGCGCGCAAAAGGCACAGGCGTCCCGTGATGCTGACGCTCGCCACAAGGCAACCGACCTCTACCAGCTCGATATTCCCGTCGAGTGGTACGGCAAGGTCGCAACTTGGCAAAACGGAAGCACGCTATGCATCTATCTGGGCGACGACGCCAATACGCCGCTCGTGACGCTTGTCGCGGTGCGCGAGGGCGAGAGCTTTACGCCCGATGAAGGCGATACGGTTTTGGGTGCGGCCAATCTAGGCAACGGTTATACCGTCTACGCCAGCGGCCCCGTCTATCCGTACGTGGTGCCCCAGACCATCAACGGACGGACACAGAACCCCGTGTCAACCTACCCCATGGACACGGCCATTGAGCTTGTCGAGCTTACGACCGGCAACCGCTATACGTATAGCCAGATCAAGAACGACCTGGTGGGTAAAGACGGCAAGGCCGATGGTGCCACTAAGCTCGAAACCGACTACCTCGCGCAGATCCTGCTGCCGAGCATCAAAGCCCAGGACTAGCCGCGCGCATCACGGTGCTCCCCAACCGTGATGAAGGGACCAGGAGGTCCTGGCCCCACGATCCGTAGATGATTAGGCAAGGAGCCACTTCCATGCGGGCACAACGTGTACCACACCGTGTTCGCATGGAATATCGGCCTGCTCATCCATGGTAACGATTGCCGACTCGCCAAGATCGAACTGGGCCATCGAGGCATCAAGCGCGGCAATTTCGCGCTTGCGCGTTTTCTCACTTGCCATATCCACACTCACCTGAATCAGGCTATAAGCCCGCATGAGAAGTGCGTCCCCAGCCACAAAGTCCACCTCATGGCTTTTGCTCTTCTCTTTGATCAGCAGGCGGCAGACCGAGCCGGTCCTCACCGCGGGAGTCCTTCTTCTTAGCGCATTGAACACTGCGGTCTCGAGCCTCTGGCCCTGGTCCAATGCCGATGCGGGAGAGAATGCTCCAAACATCGCAGGATCGACAGCGTAGACCTTAGACGCAGACCGCATGTTATTTGCCAGTGAACGCGTGAACTCCGGCACGGAGAACAGCAGGTAGGCGTCCTCATAATACTCAAGTAAGTCGCTGAGCGAATTACGACTGACGGGTATCTGCCTGCTCTTGAACTCGTTGTACACTTTGTTCACCGACAGCTCTCGTCCCGAAGATGCCATACACCGCGTTAGGAACAGCGATGCCAGGCGAGGGTTCTTGACGTCGTAACGCTCAATGACGTCCATAGCGACCGTTCGCGAAGCATATTCCTGTAGCAGCTGAATCGCGTCTGCGGGCGTCTGCTCAAGCGTCGCGATGAATCCCCCTCGTTCAAGATATCCGATCAGATGATGTCGAAGCAGCGCTGCATCGCTTGGGGAAAAGGTCGCATCTGGCTCGAAAACGCTCCCCGTCTTATACCGAACGTATTCCGAAAAACTCAACGGAAAAAGCTCCCGTATAAGAGAACGACCCCTGAACTCGCTCTTAAGCTCTGAGGACAGCATCTTAGAAGAAGATCCCGTCACATAGACGGTCGCTTTCTCCGTATCGACTACACGCCGCAGAAACGCACCCCATTCGGGAATTTCCTGGATCTCGTCAAAGAAAATGTAAGCGCCCTCGGTTCGAGCAGCAGGATACAGCGCATAGAACGTGTCGAGCACGTCCGCCAGCAGCGATGACTCATACGGGCGCAAGCGCTCGTCCTCAAAATTAAAGTAAAGCATCCGGTCAAGCTCGACGCCCCGGCCCTGAAGCCGCTGCATCTCCTGATACAGGCGATACGTCTTTCCACAACGGCGGGCTCCCACAATCACATTTACGATGTTGTCGCGCTTTGGCTCCTGTGGGTTTCCTAGATCAAGGTCTCGCTCAAAGACCTGCGGAACCCCCTGCTGTTCAAAGTCCTTTATTTTCTGGGCGATCAAGTCGTTGAATGCCATGATTCTCCAATCTTGCTCTCTAGCTAATCAAAATTATACTGATTCTTGATTAGCTAGAGAGCAAGATTGTGTGTAGTTTGATTAGCACTTAAGCAAGTTTTATCACCGTTATTGCTCCGAAGGATATCGAGTGGCTAAGAGGACAACCGAGCTCGAATGCGACTCCCCGAGCAGTCAATTTGGGACGGGGCTTTTTTGACTGCCCTCCCCTGCAGAAAAATCCCTAACGCAGTTGCGGTGAAATAGGGACTGTTTTTGCTGGTCAAACCGCAAAACAGTCCCTATTTCACCGCAACTTATTGGTGGCCTTTTGGATGGCACTCAGCGCCAGGGGTCGGCTTCGAACATCGGCTCGCGCTCGGGGCGGCGATCGCTGTAGGGATCGTAGCCGTCGTCGTCCTCGTTCTCGGCACGGATGTAGGGGTCGCGCGGCTTGGGCGCCGGCTTAGGTGCAGGCTTGGGTGCGGCGGGTGCGGCATCGGTCGCCGGCGCGCTTGTCTTGATCTCGTCTTTCATCTGCATATCTCCTTGCCATGCAATCGTGTTCAACATCATCGATTGTCGCACGAAAAAGGGCGGCGGACCCAATTGGATCCGCCGCCCTTGGCGTTTAGAGACGACTGACAGATTTTAAGGCATGGCCCAAAATCTACTCGGCGTCGGGAACCTCGTAGGTGGCCGCCGGCGTGTTGTCGCACACGACGGTAAAGCCGCCGTCCTTGTCGACATCGACCGTCACCTGATCGCCCTCGCGCACCGTGCCGTCGATGATGGCGGCGGCGATGGCGTCCACGACCTCGCGCTGGACCAGGCGCTTGAGCGGACGGGCACCGAACACGGGGTCCAGGCCGCCCACGGCGAGCATCTGCTTGGCCGCCGGGGTGATGGCAAGCGTCATGCGCTCCTTGGCCAGGCGTGCGCGGACGTCGGCAAGCTGGATGTCGACGATCTTCTCGATCTGCGCCATGCCGAGCGGATGGAACACCACGATATCGTCGATACGGTTGAGGAACTCGGGGCGGAAGGTCTGAGCCATGGCGGCGTCGACCTGATGGCGCATCTCCTCCTCGTCCTTGCCGGACAGATCGGCGATGGCCTTGGAGCCCACGTTAGACGTCATGATGATAATCGTGTTCTTGAAGGACACCTGGCGACCCTGGCCATCGGTCAGACGGCCGTCGTCGAGCACCTGCAGCAGCACGTTGAAGACATCCGGATGAGCCTTCTCCATCTCGTCGAGCAAGATCACGGAGTACGGACGACGACGCACGGCCTCGGTGAGCTGGCCGCCCTCGTCGTAACCCACGTATCCCGGGGGCGCACCAATCAGACGCTGGACGCTGAACTTCTCCATGTACTCGGACATGTCGATACGCACGAGTGCGCGCTCGTCGTCGAACAGGCACTCGGCAAGCGCCTTGGCGAGCTCGGTCTTGCCCACGCCGGTGGGGCCCAGGAAGAAGAAGCTGCCGATGGGCTTGTCCGGGTCGGAGAGACCCGCACGGCTGCGGCGCACGGCCGCGGCCACAGCGGAGACCGCCTCATCCTGGCCGATGACGCGCTTATGCAGCTCACCCTCCAAGCCCTTCAGCTTGTCGAGCTCGCCCTGCATCATCTTGGACACAGGCACGCCGGTCCAGGCGCTCACGACCTCGGCGATCTCATCGGAGGTCACCTGTTCGTTGAGGCCCTCGCCGTCCTGCTGCTTTTGTGCCTCGAGCGCGACCTCGGAATCCTGAATCTGCTGCTGCAGGCCCGGAATCACGGAGAAGCGCAGCTCGGACGCACGGCCCAGGTCGCCGTTGCGCGTCGCGCGCTCCTCTTCGCTCTTGGCCTCGTCAAGCTGCCCCTTGAGCTCCTGCACGTGGTCGATGGCGTTCTTTTGGTTGAGCCAGCCGGCCTTTTGCACGTTGAGCTTTTCCTGGACCTCGGCAATCTCCTGGCGCAGGGCCTCCAGACGCTCCTTGGAGGCGTCGTCGGTCTCCTTCATGAGCGCCTGCTCCTCGATCTGCAGCTGGGTGAGCTGACGCGTGGTGGCGTCAATCTCGACCGGCATGCTGTCGAGCTCCATGCGCAGGCGGCTTGCCGCCTCATCGACCAGGTCGATGGCCTTGTCGGGCAGGAAGCGGTCGGCGATGTAGCGATCGGAGAGGTCGGCAGCTGCCACGAGCGCGCTATCGGTGATATGCACGCCGTGGAAAATCTCGTACTTCTCCTTGAGGCCACGCAGGATCGAGATGGTGTCCTCGACGGTAGGCTCGGAGACCATCACAGTCTGGAAACGACGCGCGAGCGCCGCGTCCTTCTCGATGTACTTGCGGTACTCGTCAAGCGTGGTCGCGCCGATCGCGTGCAGGTCGCCACGGGCAAGCGCCGGCTTCAGGATGTTGCCGGCGTCCATGGAGCCCTCGGTGGCACCCGCGCCCACGATGGTGTGGAGCTCATCGATGAACAAGATGACCTTGCCCTCGGACTTCTGTACCTCCTTGAGCACGGCCTTCAAGCGGTCCTCGAACTCGCCGCGGTACTTGGCGCCGGCGACCAGCGCGCTCATGTCGAGCTCGATGAGGTCGCGGTCGCGCAGCGTGCTCGGCACGTCGCCAGCCACGATACGCTGGGCGATGCCCTCGACGATGGCCGTCTTGCCGACGCCCGGCTCACCGATGAGCACGGGGTTGTTCTTGGTACGACGGGACAGGACCTGGATGGTGCGGCGAATCTCATCGGTACGGCCGATGACCGGGTCGAGCTTGCCGGCGCGGGCGAGGTCGCAGATGTTGCGACCGTACTGCTCCAGCGCCTCAAACTGCGTCTTGTCCTCGGCGGACGTCACGCGGTCATCGCCGCGCAGCTCCTCGTAGACTTGCTCGATGCGCTCCTTGGTGACGCCTGCGTCGCGCAGAACGCGGCCGGCCTCGCCCTTGTCCTCGGCAAGTGCCATCAGCAGATGCTCGGTCACCACAAAGCTGTCGCCCATCTTGGTGGCCTTCTTCTCGGCCTTTTCGATGACGCGGACGAGCTCGTTGGACAGGCCCATCTGCTGGCCCTCGCCCGAAACCTTGGGCGCGTGGTCGATGGCATCTTGCGTGGAGCGTGCGAGCTGAGCCGGGTCGGCACCAATGCGCTCTATGATCACGGAGATATTGCGCTCGCCGGCACCGAGCAGGGCGGACAGCAGGTGAATCGGCTCTACCGCGCCGGCCTGCGCGTCGGCAGCCGTGCTCATGGCGGTCTGCAGCGCCTCGCGCGACGTCATTGCTAGCTTATCGATTCTCATGGAATCACCTCTCTTGGGGCGGCCGCCCTACGGGGCGGCTTCACGTTGTTCGAGAAGTATTGTTGCCAGCTTTGCGCGATCTTATACACAAATCTAAGTCTCTATATATAAGATTTTCTGAGTGATTAAGAGATAGGGTACTGAGATGTCAGCCCGCCGCTGCCCAGGCGCACTACCGTCTCGATCTGTAACATCTAGCAGCCATTTTTGATCCTAGATGTTACAGATCGAGATGAAATGCTCAGCGGCGCCCGTTTATCTAAATCTGTAACAACTACTCGGCAAATAGGGCCCTATCTGTTACAGATTGAGACAAACAGAAGACACCCGAATCGAAAATCTAAATCTGTAACACCAGGCCCACTTTTAGCGGCAAAGATGTTACAGATCGAGACAAACCGAGAACTACTACAAAGGGGACGGGTACCTTTGTGGTGGTTGCAGTCTCTATTTACTTGCCGAGCCCGTGCTTCCCGATTCGGCGTTCCAGGGCATCTCATCCTCGAACAGCCATGTACGGGCAGACCCACTATCGCGTGCAGTCTGCGGGTCGGGCAAGCAGGTCTGTTCATAGGCATCCTGAATGCACTGACCCATAAAATCGTTGAGCTCGGCCTGGTTGCCCTCCATGACATAGGCGGCATCGCCGTCCAAGATGTAGATGCCCGGCCCCTCATTGCCCTCGTAGCCAGGATCGTACGAGACATCACATAACTTGGCGCCATTCGCGGTGTCCAACTCGATGGACGAGTGGCATCCGCCAACCATGTCGTTCGCTTTTGCCCGATAGGACGCATATCCATACCAGCGCTTAAAGGTTTTGCCCCTGAGCAGCTCGGACGCCCTGTCGATCAGACTAGAATCCGTGGCATAGCGCATAGCCCCAAGCTGAATACTTGGATAATTACTAATGCCCAGCGCAGCCGGTTGCTCATCAAAATCAACGGTAATGGTCTCGGACTTGGCGGCGCCGGTCAGAAGTTCGACAGATTGAGTCACAGGCTTGACCACCGGCTCCGTCACCGCAGCAGGTAGAAACGCCATGCTGACAGCACCCATGCCAACCACGGTGATCGCAAGCGCCAAAACAATCAATCCAATACGGGCAGGACTTCTCACAGTAAAGCACCTCACAATGCAAGCCTTCGCCACCTGCACTAATGATATCGCCAGCCAGCACTATTACCAAAAGAAGCCGCGTGCTCCTCACCACCACAAGGGGGACAGGCACCTTTGTGGTGGTTTTCGACGCTAACGGTCGACCATCTCGCGCCATGAGATTAAACTTGAATTGTTCTCTGAACATATCCATTTCTGCCTATCCTCAACAGATCTTTGTCTCGAGGAGCGCATATGAAGCCGTCTCATTCCACCGGTCGCAACGTCATCGCCATTCTCGCCATACCCATCGTGATGCTCTTCCTTATCGTCATCACGCCCTTTTCTTTTGGTATCGCCTCGCCCTTCGATCTTTGCGGGATGATCGACGCCGGCTCGCGTGCCACCTCGCTCTCCTTTGTCTGCCGTGGCGTGTTCTACGAATATGCAATTCCCACCGGAAGTTGGCAGTCCAAGTTACCGTTGCTCGGCAAGGTCGACGGATGCTCCCCCTATTTCTGCCTTGAACCTCAGGCGCTAAACTATCTGATCGACGACCAGCCACTCGACTCCATCACCCTCGCCTACGACTACGCACCAAACACCGATGAGCGCCACATGAACCAAGTCCTCGACAAGCTGCTTGGACAGTGCGGGCTCACCGCGGAAGCCGGTCGAACCATCTATAGCAACCGGAAATTAAAGCGAACAGAACTCCGCCGTGTCGGAAAAATCAAAGGGCGAAACGGGGCCGCCTACTGGGATGCCTGGGCAACACGCGACAAGAGCGAATTCGGACACAGCACCTATATGGTCACTGTCTACACCAAAGACGGAATTAAGGACAATGTTGACGATTTCGCGTCATCCAAACTCGGCATCCCCAAAACAACCAAGCCCGCCAGCCCAGATGAAATCCTGTAGAGACGCTCATTAGAATGTCGTTCAGCGAGCACGGCAGCATCGAGCTCGCCCCCACCACCACAAAGGAGACAGGAGCCTTTGTGGTGATTTTCGGCCCCGGCGTTCACCATCTCAATCTGTAACATCTAGCGGCCGTTTTTGGGTCCAGATGTTACGGATCGAGATGAATTGTTTAGCAGTGCCCGTTTATCTAGATCTGTAACAACTACTCGGCAAATAAGGGTCTACCTATTACAGAACGAGACAAACCGCGACCACCACAAAGGGGACAGGCACCTTTGTGGTGGTTTTCGACAAAAAGAAGCCGCCCCATTAACAGAGGCGGCATCAAGCAAGTCTATTTATTAGCGCCCCTCAAGACCCAACGAGAACGCAGAAATGTAGCCCGGGGCTTACCCTTTCCCGAACGCGACCCTCGCGAAGCGCGTGAGCGGGCGGGAAAGGGTAAGCCCCGGGCGGACAATTAAGTGCGTTACTCGGCAGCGGCCTTGAACTTGTTGTAGTTGATCAGGCAACCGGCCTTGACGATGGCGCGCTCCTCTGCCGTCATATCGGCAATGTAGAGCTCAATCTGCTCGACCGTGCCGTCGGCGCGCACCACGTAGGCGGCGATGCCCTTTAGGTCGCCATCGAGCGCGGCGCGGATACCCGGCACAAAGACGTAGTCGCCCACCTCAAAGTTAGGCTCGGCCTCCATCTGGAAGGGCACCATGCCCCAGTTCATCACGTTGGAGCGAT
>CAJKQY010000016.1:0-28728 GCA_905202145.1 uncultured Collinsella sp. | reverse complement strand
CCCACCACTCCACCCCCAATATGTTGTAAAACACCCCCGAGCATATGTTCGAAAACACAATATGTTGTGTTTGCAGCAAAGACGGGATGCCACCTGTAGAACCACGCCCGCGAACCTCAACCTTCAAGTTGACCTTGAGGCGATTTTTACGTCCCTTTACACACCGTTCACATCGCCCCCAAACTCCCCACCCACGGTACACACGGCCCACCAACGCGTCGGTGTCTGGCGAAAAATGGGACGGGCCCCAGATTGCCCATGTGCGCAAAAGTGCGTCTCGGCAATCTGGGGCCCGTCCCCTTTAATATTTATAAATATGCAGGTCAGCGAGGTGCTAGCGATGTGCCAACGGATGCGCCGCCAGATAGACCTCGGTCAGTTGCGTGCGGTCGACATGCGTGTAGACCTGCGTGGTCGAAATATCGGCATGGCCCAAAATCTCCTGCAGCACACGCAGGTCGGCACCGCCCGCGAGCATGTGGGTGGCAAAGGAGTGGCGCAGGGTGTGGGGATGGAGCCCAACCAGCCCCACCTGGCGCCCATACCTCTCGCATATCGCATGCACGGCCTGGCGCGACAGGCGACGTCCGTTCTTATTTAAAAAGACCGCCGAGGTCTCCGTCCCGTGAGCATGGGCGGCCAGGAGAGTGCGCCCGTCACCTATATAGCGTGTCAGGGCACGCGCCGCGCTTCCCACCAACGGGGCCAGACGCTCCTTGGAGCCCTTACCGCGCACCAGGACAAACCCGTCATCAATATGGATATCGCCCACATCGAGCCCAACCAGCTCACTCACGCGCAAGCCGCAACCGTAAAGCACTTCCAAGATGGCATGATCGCGCAGTCCCATCTCGCCCTCGGGAAAGTCTTGATCGAGCAGTGCCGAGACATCCTCCACCGAAAGGTATTCCGGCAGGCGATCTGCCTTTTTGGGCAGGCGCAACGCCGCCGTCGGGTTTTGGGCCACGGCCCCATCGCGCACCAAAAAGGCATGCAGACCCTTCACGGCAGCAAGCGCGCGCTCCACCGAGGCGTCGGAATAGCCTCCGTCGCGGCGATCGGCAACGAAGCCCTCCACGACCTGACGGCTCACATCTTCAAAAGACGCAATGTCAGCCCGCTCCAGATAGGCGCAGTACGTCGTCAGGTCACGACGGTAGGCCGCAATCGTATTGCGCGCCAAGCCCCGCTCGACAGCGAGGTAATCGAGATACTCCCCCGCCGCCACAGCGAGCGACGAGGGAGTAGCTTCGGTATGTTCCTGGTTCGCCGGCACCCTTAGTCCGTAGCGAGGTTCATGGGCGTCACCTGCAGACGGTCGACGCCCTCATGCTGGCCGATCGAGGCGCGCACGAACTCGCGGAACAGCGGCTGCGGGTTGGTCGGACGGCTCTTGAACTCGGGATGAGCCTGGGTGGCCACATACCACGGATGTACGTCGCGCGGCAGCTCGACCATCTCGACCAGACGCTCGTCGGGCGAAAGGCCCGAGATAACCAGACCGGCGTCCTCGAGCTGGTCACGGAAGGCGTTGTTGAACTCAAAACGGTGACGGTGACGCTCGTAGACGAGCTCCTCGCCATAGGCCTCGCGCGCGAGGGAATCGGCAGCAAGCTTGCACGGATAGGCACCCAGACGCATGGTGCCGCCCTTCTCGGTCACGTCCTCCTGCGAGCTCATCAGGTCGATGACACTATACGGGCCATCCGGATCGAACTCGGAAGAGCTGGCGCCGGCAAGGCCGACGACGTTGCGGGCAAATTCGCACACGGCCACCTGCATACCCAGGCAAATGCCCAGATACGGAATCTTGTGCTCGCGGGCGAACTCGGCCGCGAGGATCTTGCCCTCCAGGGCGCGCTTGCCAAAGCCGCCAGGGACCAAGATGCCCGAGGCGTCACCTAGGACCTCGGAGACATTCTGTTCGTCGAGGCTCTCGCCATCGACCAGCTGCACGTCAACGTGGCGATCGTAGAACACACCCGCGTGGTGCAGGGCCTCGATAACCGACAGGTAGGCATCGGGCAGCTGCGTATACTTGCCCACGACGGCGATCTTCACCTTGTCGGCGTGCTGGTTGGCATGGTTCTGCTTGCGCAGGAACTCGTTCCACTGACTCATGTCGCGCTCACGCGGGTCCAGACCCAGACGCTCGCAAATGCGCAGGTCAAAGTCCTGCTCGGCGAGCAGCTGCGGAACATCGTAGATGCTCGCGCAGTCCTCGTTGGTAAAGACACAGTCGGTGTCGACGTCGCAGAAGCTTGCGATCTTGCCGCGGATGGCATCGTCGATATGGTGGTCGGAACGCAGAACGATAATATCGGGCTGGATACCAAAGCTGCGGAGCTCCTTGACGGAGTGCTGCGTCGGCTTGGTCTTGACCTCGTGGGCGGCGGCGATATAGGGAACGAGCGACACGTGGATGTAGCAGACGTTCTCGGGGCCGGCCTCCTTGCGATACTGACGAATGGCCTCGACAAACGGCTGCGACTCGATGTCACCGATGGTGCCGCCCAACTCAGTGATGACCACGTCGGAGCCGGTCTGCTCCTCAATACGACGGAACTTATCCTTAATGGCGTTCGTGACGTGCGGAATCACCTGCACGGTGCCGCCCAAAAAGTCACCGCGACGTTCACGGGCGATCAGGCTCTTATAGATGGCACCAGTCGTAAAGTTGGAATCGCGGGTCAGGTTCTCGTCAATAAAGCGCTCGTAGTGGCCCAGGTCCAGATCGGACTCGTAGCCATCCTCGGTC
Source organism: uncultured Collinsella sp. (assembly GCA_905202145.1). Lineage (GTDB taxonomy): Bacteria > Actinomycetota > Coriobacteriia > Coriobacteriales > Coriobacteriaceae > Collinsella. The sequence goes on along the minus strand of CAJKQY010000016.1, from coordinate 25,970 downwards.
ACAAAGACCTCGCCATGCTGGAACGGGCTCATGGTGCCGGGGTCGACGTTCAGATACGGGTCGGCCTTTTGCATCGTCACCTTGTAGCCGCGCGACTTGAGCAGACGGCCCAGCGAGGCCGCGGTAATACCCTTGCCCAGAGACGAAACCACGCCGCCGGTCACGAACACATGCTTGGTCATATTGAGTTACCTGCGCTTCCCGTAGAAGTTGTCCATACACATCTTACGGGTCTTCATTGTAATACTCGCGACGCGCGCCGCACACAATTTTTCTTACGCGCAATCGCATTTCTCCATCTCGAAACAAAACGCCGCCCAGTTGCCCAGGCGGCGTCGTTTCCACTATGCATGCACGCTGTTATCGATCGGCGACTTGGTCCTTGATCAAGTCCTGCACGAGCATACCGGCACGGATGCCCTCTAGATACCATTCGCCACGCTCCGTAAGACAAATACCATTTGCGAGCTGGCCGCCGTCGTCGCTGTAGCGCGAGACGACCTCAATGATGTCTTCGAATTCCAAGCGCTCAATTGCCGCGCGGGCGCGATACGGAGACACCCCCACACGCTCGGCAAGCGTCTTGCGCGAAAAGCCATAAAATCCGCCGTTGTCTTCGGACTGTTGTGCGATTTCCATCAGCACCTGCACCTCGACACGCTTCATATCGTTGACACTCGCACGACCCTTGCCAGCCATGGCAGCCTCCTCAAACCGGGCACGGGCATCACTTGCACCGTGCGCGACCGGCACACCCCATGATGGCCGGCAACATCCATCATGCGGCATCCCCGCAAAAGGATGAAACAATTAGGGTTATTGTATACCGCCCAAATCGCTTATAGGCAGGTAAACGGCCTAATTTTAGGTTAAACGGTAGCTTTGTTGATAAAAGGGGCACACCGAATGTATATCCGATGCGCCCCTTTCAGACCAATTTATCCAGGCTTAGCGGTGGAAGAAACCACGGCGCTCGAACTTGGGCTCGCAGCACACGTTGATGCCCAGCTTGCGCAACACCGTCTCGTCCGTCGGCGAGATGATCACGCTAAAGAAGGCATCGCAGCCACGCAGCTGCTCCAGGCCCGAAAGGACGCGGGCCGCCGTCTCGCTCGTTGCCGAGGTGATCGAGAGCGCCATAAGCGTCTCGTCGGTGTGCAGGCGCGGGTTCTTGCTACCCAGGAAATGCGTCTTGAGCTTGCTGATAGGCTCGATCGCCTCATCGCTAATGACCTCGAGCTCAAGGTCAACGCCCGAGACATGCTTAAGTGCATTCATGATGAGCGAGCTCGCGGCGCCCAGGCGCGTGGAAGTCTTGCCGGTCACCACGGAGCCATCGGGCATGACCATGGCGCCTACGGGGCCACCCGTCAGCTGCTCCCTGGTAAGGGCGGCCGAGCGTGCCGGCGAGTAGTTCTTGTCGATACCGGCCTTCTTCATAATAATCTTGAGACGGTCGACTTGCTCATCGCCCACGCCGGTACGGCGCACATTTTCGACCGCGGTAAAGTAGCGGCGGACGATCTCCATCTTGGAAGCGTCGCGGCAGGCATCGTCATCGGTGATGGCAAAACCGACCATGTTGACGCCCATGTCGGTGGGGCTCTGGTAGGGGCTCTTGCCCAGGATCTTTTCCATCAGGGCACGGACCACCGGGAAAGCCTCGACGTCACGGTTGTAGTTGACCGTGGTCTTGTTGTAGGCCTCCAAGTGGAAGGAATCGATGATGTTGGCATCGTCGAGGTCGGCCGTGGCGGCCTCATAGGCGATATTGACTGGGTGCGTGAGGGGCAGATTCCAGACCGGGAAAGTCTCAAACTTGGCGTAGCCGGCGGCGGTGCCGTGCTTGTGCTCGTGATAGAGCTGAGACAGGCAGGTGGCGAGCTTGCCCGAGCCAGGGCCGGGCGCTGTCACGACGACGAGCGGACGAGTGGTCTCGACAAACTCGTTCTTGCCATAGCCGTCGTCGGACACGATCAGGTCGACGTCGTGCGGATAGCCCTCGATGGGATAGTGCAGCTTGGCAGGAATGCCGAGCGCGTTCAGGCGATTGCGGAACACATCGGCGGCGGGCTGGCCGGCGTACTGGGTGATAACCACGGCCGCGACAGCAAAACCGTTGCCGCGGAACAGGTCGACCAGGCGCAAGACGTCCTCGTCATAGGTAATACCCAGGTCACCGCGAGCCTTGTTCTTCTCGATGTGGTTCGCGTTAATGGCGATGATGACCTCGACGTCGTCGGCAATGCTCTTGAGCATGCGAAACTTGCTGTCCGGCTCAAAACCCGGCAGCACGCGGCTCGCGTGATAGTCGTCAAACAGCTTGCCGCCAAACTCCAAATACAGCTTGCCGCCAAACTGCGAGATGCGCTCCTTAATATGAGCGGCCTGCAGCTCGATATACTTCGCGTTGTCGAAACCCTGGCGCATATATGGCTCCCGTCCCGTTTCCATTTAATGTTCTAGGCGATTATAACGGAGCCCGCCCTCCCCGATACCCAGACCATCAACAGGCACCAACCAAACACGCCATCGATAATTTGCGGTGGAATAGTTCCTGTTTAACCCCTCAAGACGGCCAAACAGGAACTATTCCACCGCAACTTCCCCTTTTGGTGCGAAGTAACCTGACCCCTTTGCACCAACAACAGAAACGTCGCAGGTTGAGCATAAGTCAGCGAGCGACGTCCAGGACGTACAAGTTGGCATGAAAAAGGCAAGGCATAGACCTTTTGGTCATGCCTTGCCTTTTGAATGACAAATTGTCGTCCTGGGCGTCGCGCAGCGTCGACTGGTTGCGCGGTTCGTAGAACCGCGCAACATGAGAGCGCCCCCTCCCGCGCACGGAACGGGAGGGGGCTAAAGGTAGGAGTCTACCGGTGGGTTGACCCCACCGGACAGACGATGACCAGATGATCCTTTACAGGATCGTCAAGGTTTCCGTGGGGTACCCGTTGGGTACTTAGATCAACACGCAAGCGACGGTCAGGATGATGGCGCAGACGACGGAGAGCGCGACGATGAGCTTAAGGGCAAACTTGAGCCAGGTCGTCCACTCGATCTTGGCCAGGGCGAGACCGCCCATGATGGCGCCGGAGGTCGGGGTGAACAGGTTCACGACACCGATGGCGGCGGAGAAGATCATGACCATGACCTCAGGCGAGAAGCCAAGCTTAACAGCCAGCGGTCCCATGATGGGCATGGAGACGGTGGCCATACCGGAGGTCGAGGGGATCAGGAAGGACAGGCCGAAGTAGACCAGGAAGCTCATGGGAGCGAAGATCACGCCGGACAGGCCAGCCAGGGCATTGGCGGCAGCGTCGAGGACGAAGACGTCGAGGCCGGTGTTAGCCATGAGGACGGAGATACCACGGGCGAGGGCGATGACGAGAACAACGGACATCATGTCGGCAGCGCCGGTGATGAAGGTGTTAACGATCTGCTTCTCGGACAGGCCACCGATGATACCGATCAGGACGGCCATGAGGAAGAACCAGGTGGAAGCCTCGTCGAAGTACCACTGGCCAATGGGCAGGCCGGTGATCAGGGCAGACCAGCCCTGGACGACGGCATTACCGTCGGCGTCGTAGACAGCGCCAGCGTCGAAGAAGTTGGCGACGCCCTCGTTGAGGTCGGCCAGCGGAATGAAGCCGACGATCATGACGACGAAGGTGAAGGCGAAGGCGATCAGAACACCCTTCTGACGACCGGTGAGCTTGACCTCCTTGTGGACCTCGGAAGCAGCCTTGCCGTGAGCCTCTTCGGCGTCCTTGAGCTCCTGCATCGACAGGATGGTGGAACCCTTGTCAGCCTTGACCTTCTTGGCATAGTTCATCACGAAGACAATGGACATAGCGGTAGTGACAATCCACAGGACGGCACCAAGGCCGATGATGATGGACTGGTTGACCTCAATGCCAACGCCGGTCAGAGCGTCGACGGCAGCGCCGACGGCGAACGGGTTAACCGTGGAGCCCAGGCAGCCGCAGCCAGCACCGAGCAGGACGGTAGCGGCGCCGACCATGGGGTCGAAGCCAGCGGCCATCATGGTAGCGGCGAGCAGGGCGTAGAAGGGAACGGTCTCCTCGCACATACCATAGGTGGTACCACCGAGGGAGAAGATGAGCATCAGCACGGGAATGAGCATGATCTCGTTACCCTTAAGCTTCTGCACCAGGACGGCGATACCGTTGTCCAGAGCGCCGGTCTCGGTCATCATGCCGAGGAAGCCGCCCAGGATCATAACGAAGAGGCAGACGGGCAGAGCGTCAGCGAAGCCCTTAATCGGGGCGGTGCAGAAATCGCTCAGACGGGCGGCAGTAACCGCGCCGCCGGACGTGCCGGAGACGATAACGGTAATCACTGCAACAATTGCCAGCAGAGCTAGAAGAATGGTGAACGATGAAGGCATACCGCGCTTTTTCTTAGCGGTCTCAGTCATGGTTCTCATCCCCCCTTCATAAATCATTTAACTTTCTCGCGCGAAGCGGATCTTCCGTGCCGTGCCCACCGCCCGACGCGAGATATTTACCAGACAAAGCTGCTCGGGGTGTGCAGCAATACACCCCGAGCGAGATGCTAGATGCTCTTACTTGAGCGTGGCGTACATGACAGCCTTGATGGTGTGCATGCGGTTCTCGGCCTCGTCGAAGACCTTGGAAGCGGGGCTCTCGAAGACCTCGTCGGTGACCTCCTGCTCGGTGATGCCGAACTGCTCGCACTTCTCGGCGCCAATCGTGGTGTTGGTGTCGTGGAAGCTAGGCAGGCAGTGCAGGAAGATGGCACCTGGGTTGGCCATAGCCATGACCTCGGAGGTAACGCGATACGGGGTGAGCTGAGCGATGCGCTCGGCCCAGACCTCGTCGGGCTCGCCCATGGAGACCCACACATCGGTGTAGATAACGTCGGCACCGGTGACGCCGTCCTTGACGTCAGTGGTCAGCTTGATGGTGCAGCCGTTAGCCTCGGCGATGGGCTTGCAGGCCTCGATGACGTCGTCAGCGGGCATGCACTCCTCGGGGCCGCAGGCCACGAAGTTCATGCCGAGCTTGGAGCAGACAACCATGAGGGAGCGAGCGACATTGTTCTTGCAGTCGCCCATGAAGACGAGGGTCTTGCCCTTGATGTCGTAGTTGAAGTTCTCCTGGACGGTCAGGATGTCGGCGAGCATCTGGGTGGGGTGCCACTCGGTGGTCAGGCCGTTCCACACGGGCACGCCGGACTTGGCAGCGAGCTCCTCGACGTCGTCCTGTGCAAAGCCACGGAACTCGATGCCGTCATACATGCGGCCGAGAACGCGGGCGGTGTCCTCGATGGACTCCTTCTTGCCCATCTGCGACGAACCGGGATCGAGGTAGGTGACGCCCATGCCCAGATCCATGCCGCCGACCTCGAAGGCGCAGCGGGTACGAGTGGAGGTCTTCTGGAAGAGCAGGACGATGTTCTTGCCCTCGAGATAGCGGTGCGGAACGCCAGCGCGCTTCATGTCCTTGAAGTTCTTGGAAAGCTTGAGCAAGTACTCGATCTCCTCGGTGGAGAGGTCGAGGAGCTTGAGGAAGCTACGGCCGGAGAGGTTAACACCCATGGTTCGTATCCTTTCGAAAAAATGAATTACGTAAGTATTAGTGTTGCCCGTTTGACGGGCGAAACCGGTGCGGTTGTAGGGGGACCGCACCGGAAACGGAAAGACTTAGAGGTCCTCGCGCCAGAAGGGCATGCTCATGCAGCGCGGGCCGCCGCGGCCGCGGGAGAGCTCGGCGGAGGGCACGACGAGAAGGTCCAGGCCCTCCTTGTACAGCACGTCGTTGGTGACGGTGTTGCGGGCGTAGACGCAGATCTTGCCGGGCTCGACGCACAGGGTGTTGGAGCCGTCGTTCCACTGCTCGCGGGAGGCCGCGATCGGGTCGCCGCCGCCGCAGGGGATCAGCTTGACCTGGTCGACGCCGGTGGCGTCCTCCAGGACGTGCTCGAGGGTGTCCTCGATCAGGCGGATGTTCACGTCGCCCGGGTTCTTGCCGGCGGTCAGCTCGTAGACGCGCAGGGTGCCCATGATGGCGGGGTGGATCGTGAACTTATCGACGTCGATCTGGGTGAAGACCGTGTCGAGGTGCATGAAGGCGCGCGAGACCGGGATGTCGAAGGCCAGGATGCGCTCGACCTTGGAGTCGGAGTTCCAGAAGATGTTCTGGGCCATGACGTCGATAGCTGCGGCCTGGGTGCGCTGGGAGATGCCGACGGCGAGGGTCTTCTCGTTGATGTTCAGCACGTCGCCGCCCTCGGTGTGGAACTGGCAGTCGCGGCGGAAGTACAGGGAGACGTCCTTGTAGTCGGGGTGGTACTTGAAGACGTACTTGCCGTACAGGGTCTCGCGGTTGCGGGTGACCGAGTACATGCGGTTGAGGTTGACGCCCTCGCCGACGACCGCGAACGGGTCGCGGGTGAAGTAGAGGTTGGGCATCGGGTCGATGATCAGGTCGGACTCGGACTCGGAGTTGACCAGGGAGTCGAGGGTCGTGGACGCCGTGAGGGGCAGGTCGATCTCGGCCTTGGTCATGCCGGCCATGGTCTTCTTGACGAACTCGAGGTTGTCCTCGATGGAGTCCAGCTTCTCGCGGACGATCTGCGGCATGTGCTGGCCGCGGATGCCGGCCTCGGCGATGTACTGGTCGGTGAACTCGGCGCGGGCGCCGGGGACCTGGTCGAACACCTCGGCGACGAGGTTCTCGAGGTAGAGGACCTCCACGCCCTGGTCCCTCAGGATCTGGGCGAAGGTGTCGTGCTCCTGCTGTGCGACCTCCAGGAACGGGACGTCGTCGAACAGGAGTCGCTCGAGCTCGTCGGGCGGCAGGTTGAGGAGCTCGTCGCCGGGGCGGTGCAGGCAGACCTTCCTGAGCTTGCCGATCTCGGAAGGCACGTGCAGACCTTTCGTCATGGCCTCCTACCTTTCTTTCGGGCCCTTGTCAGGGCCGATTCGTTAGCGCCCCTCCGTGTGAGGCGTTATTGCTGACGACATATTTATATCCAAAATCAGTTCATACTTCCACCTCGCCCCCGAACGGTTTTATATGAGGGGTGAACGGCATACACATATACTTCACGCATGGCACACTTTGATTTAATAAAGTTTATTTACGTGCTTAAACGCGTTTTCAATCCAAATAACAAATGGAACTTAACTTTATTAAACCACCCTCAAATTGCATATTTCCAATAAAGCTATGAATAGAATTAGCGATTCATACCGCGTCTCAACCATTTTCATTTTTATTCAGAAAAAAGTTTGTCCTATTCATTTCTGGTAACAAATTACCGTTTACCAGACGCTTGATACCGTTCGCCGGAAGCTCAGTATAAGGCCCAGCGAATACCGGCTCGCCTTACGGCTTCATTTGTAACAACTTGACTTCTCGGTATAGAATAACAGTCCCGCTCCCCTCTTGGGAAACGGGACTGTTATCGATAATCGTAGACAGATTTGAGCGGCTTTGAGAGCCGTCGGAATCCTAGCGATCGAACTCCGCCAGGGCCTCGCCCAAAAGCCTTAAGCCCTCGCGAAGAACGTCCTCGCTCGCGCAGTAACCCAGGCGCGCGCCGCAGGGAAGTTCAAAGCGGCTACCGGGAACCAGCAGCACTCCCCTCTCGGCCAGCAGGCGCTTGCAGAACTCCTCGTCATGCTCGGGAATGTCCAGCTGGATAAACGAGGTGGACACACCCTGTGGGGCCGTCCAGGAGACACGATGCTGCGTGTCGATCCAAGCCTGCGCGATATCGCGGTTGCCAAACACGATCTTGCGGTTGCGCTCGAGAATCTTGTCTTTGTGCTCGAGCACATAGGTCGCTAGGGCGTCGTTGAACACGCCACCGCAAATCATGGTGTAGTCGCGGTAGGTGCGAATGCGGTTAGATACCTCTTCGTCTGCCACAACCCAGCCCACGCGGGCCGCAGGCGTCGAATAGGTCTTGGACACCGAGTTGGTGACGATGGCTTTCTCGTACACATCGGCCATCGACATAAAATCCTCGGTGTTCTCAAGCGGCAGGTACACCTCGTCGCACAGCACGTAGGCGCCAACCGAGCGGGCGATCTCGGCAATCTGGCCGAGCGTATCGGCATCGAGCACCGTTCCGATAGGGTTCGATGCGTTGTTGATGCAGATGAGCTTGGTATTGGGACGCACCAGGCGCTTGAGCTCCTCGATAGCGGGCCTCCAGCCAAGCTCCTCGCGAAGCTCCCAGTACTCGACCTCGGCGCCGAGCGTACGCGGGATCTCATAGAGCGGCGCATAGGTGGGCCACTCGGCGATAACGTGGTCGCCGGGCTCGACTACAGCCATGATGGCGTTGAGGTTAGCGCCCGTGCAGCCATTGGTCTGCAGAATGTGATCGGGATTGACCTCGCGACGATATAGCTTGGCAACCTCGGCCTTAAACTCCGGCGAACCCTCGATCAAGCCGTAGTTCATCTTCTCGCGATCCAGGCGCTCGTAGAACATGGCGCCGTCCTGTTCATCGAGCGCGCGAAGCTCGCCCATGGTAAGCGACGAAATCGTCGACTGGGCGATATCCCACGTAGCGCTCTTCTCCCAAACGTTAAGCCACTCCTCAACGCCGATTGCCTTGATATCCATGGCCAAGCTCCTTACAAAAGCAGTCATCAAATCGTGTTGACGTTCCTCATACAAGAATGGGGCGGTGCGAATACCCGCACCGCCCCAATGGGAGACATCTAATGGCAGCTAGATGTATGTATTAAGACCTGTACGGGTCCTTGAAGACCTTAGAGGTCCTCGCGCCAGAAGGGCATGCTCATGCAGCGCGGGCCGCCGCGGCCGCGGGAGAGCTCGGCGGAGGGCACGACGAGAAGGTCCAGGCCCTCCTTGTACAGCACGTCGTTGGTGACGGTGTTGCGGGCGTAGACGCAGATCTTGCCGGGCTCGACGCACAGGGTGTTGGAGCCGTCGTTCCACTGCTCGCGGGAGGCCGCGATCGGGTCGCCGCCGCCGCAGGGGATCAGCTTGACCTGGTCGACGCCGGTGGCGTCCTCCAGGACGTGCTCGAGGGTGTCCTCGATCAGGCGGATGTTCACGTCGCCCGGGTTCTTGCCGGCGGTCAGCTCGTAGACGCGCAGGGTGCCCATGATGGCGGGGTGGATCGTGAACTTATCGACGTCGATCTGGGTGAAGACCGTGTCGAGGTGCATGAAGGCGCGCGAGACCGGGATGTCGAAGGCCAGGATGCGCTCGACCTTGGAGTCGGAGTTCCAGAAGATGTTCTGGGCCATGACGTCGATAGCTGCGGCCTGGGTGCGCTGGGAGATGCCGACGGCGAGGGTCTTCTCGTTGATGTTCAGCACGTCGCCGCCCTCGGTGTGGAACTGGCAGTCGCGGCGGAAGTACAGGGAGACGTCCTTGTAGTCGGGGTGGTACTTGAAGACGTACTTGCCGTACAGGGTCTCGCGGTTGCGGGTGACCGAGTACATGCGGTTGAGGTTGACGCCCTCGCCGACGACCGCGAACGGGTCGCGGGTGAAGTAGAGGTTGGGCATCGGGTCGATGATCAGGTCGGACTCGGACTCGGAGTTGACCAGGGAGTCGAGGGTCGTGGACGCCGTGAGGGGCAGGTCGATCTCGGCCTTGGTCATGCCGGCCATGGTCTTCTTGACGAACTCGAGGTTGTCCTCGATGGAGTCCAGCTTCTCGCGGACGATCTGCGGCATGTGCTGGCCGCGGATGCCGGCCTCGGCGATGTACTGGTCGGTGAACTCGGCGCGGGCGCCGGGGACCTGGTCGAACACCTCGGCGACGAGGTTCTCGAGGTAGAGGACCTCCACGCCCTGGTCCCTCAGGATCTGGGCGAAGGTGTCGTGCTCCTGCTGTGCGACCTCCAGGAACGGGACGTCGTCGAACAGGAGTCGCTCGAGCTCGTCGGGCGGCAGGTTGAGGAGCTCGTCGCCGGGGCGGTGCAGGCAGACCTTCCTGAGCTTGCCGATCTCGGAAGGCACGTGCAGACCTTTCGTCATGGCCTCCTACCTTTCTTTCGGGCCTTACTGGCCGAATGTATCAGCGCCCCTCCGTATGGGACGCTGCTTGCTGACAGCTCTAGTTATATCCAAAAACCACCCGCAATTCCACCTCGCCCCCGAACGGTCAGCAAAGTGCGATGAACGGTATATCGCATACGATTCCCCCATGATGCACTTCAGTTCTCTAAAGCAGGTTTTCAAAGGTAATCGTTCTTTTTTCTAAGAAATTGAGCAAGATTGCACAAATAATTTCATGTTTAGGAATTGCATAGCTAAAACGGTTTTCTGCATATATATATCGTCTGTCCATGATTCAATTTGAATTCGATTATATTCAGCTCGCAATCATTCTTATTCATACATCCTCACCAATTGAGTATGGATATAGATTGTTTTCAAAACGAGTCGGGCAGTTAGTTGCATGCCTTGACGGCGTAAGAAGTAGGTTAAGATACCGTTCGCACAATACGTCCGTGCCACAAGTCGACTAAATTGAGACAATAGTGAATAGGGTTAGGCTACCGTCCCCTGCGGGGACTGAACGGACAGATGCATATGCCGAGCAAAATCGAAAAAAAGCAAGCCGCCGCAAAGCTGCGCAAACCGCCGCGCGACTTCTCGTACACGCAGAACCGAGAGCTCAGCTGGCTACGCTTTGACAACCGCGTGCTCGACGAGGCTTTTGATGAGTCCGTGCCGCTGTTCGAGCGCCTTAAGTTCGTCTCGATCTTCGAGTCCAACCTCGATGAGTTCCTCATGGTGCGCGTGGGTGGCCTGTCCGACTTGGCCGAGCTCAAAAAGCAACCTGTCGACAACAAGAGCAATATGACCGCCTCCGAACAGGTCGATGCTGTCATGGCAGAGCTGCCCGGGCTCCTTACCCGTTGGGAGTCCATCTTTAAGAACATCGAGGGCAAGCTCGATACCTTGGGCGTTCACCGCGCCCGCATCGATTCGCTTACGCCCGAGGAGCGCACCTTTGTAACCCGCTACTTCCAGGCCTACGTATCGCCGGTCATCTCACCGCTGGTGATCGACCCGCGCCACCCCTTCCCCAACCTGCGCAACGGCGCGCTCTACCTGGCGTGCGGCCTGGACGGCGTCACCGACGAGGAGAGCCTGCTGGGCCTGATCGAGATTCCCGCCTCGATGAACCGCGTGGTCGAGATCCCCTCGCCCACCGGCACCTACTCCTACATTCTGCTCGAGGACGTCATCCTCGCCTGCCTGGACAGCTGCTTTGGCTCCTATAAGCCGCTGGATCGCGCGCTGATCCGCGTCACCCGCAATGCCGATATCGACCCGGACGGCGAGGGCGTCGAGGAGGAAGAGGATTACCGCCAGCACATGAAGCGCATCCTCAAGAAGCGCCTGCGCCTGCAGCCGGTAGTGCTCGCCGTCTCGGGCTCACTCGAGAAGCCAACGCTCAAGACTATCCGCAAGGCGCTCGAGCTCTCGCGTCGCTCGGTCTTTACCTGCGATATCCCGCTCAACCTGGGCTATGTCTTTGGCATTGAGGGCAAGATTCCCGAGCACCTGCGCAACGAGCTGCTCTTTACGCCGTTTAAGCCGCAGCCCAACCCCACCATCGATATGACCCGCTCTATCCGCGAGCAGGTACTTCAGCACGACAAGCTGCTCTTTTACCCTTACGAGGCCATGAACCCGTTCCTGGATCTGGTGCACGAGGCCGCCTACGACCCCGAGTGCATCTCGCTGCGTATCACGCTCTACCGCGTGGCCAAGCAGAGCCGCCTGTGCGAGTCGCTGATCGATGCCGCCGAAAACGGCAAAGAGGTCACGGTGCTCATGGAGCTCCGCGCCCGCTTCGATGAGCAGAACAACATCGAGTGGGCCGAGCGCTTGGAAGAGGCCGGCTGCACCGTTATCTACGGCTCCGAGGGCTTTAAGTGCCACTCCAAGATCTGCCAGCTCACCTATCGCGAGGGCATGGCGCTTACACGCCTGACACTGTTGGGCACCGGCAACTTTAACGAGAAGACGGCCAAGCTCTACAGCGACTTTATGCTCATGACCGCCCATCCCGGCATCGGCGAGGACGCCAACCTGTTCTTCCGCAACCTGTCGCTGGGCAACCTGCGCGGCGACTACCGCTTCCTGGGCGTGGCGCCGGTCGGCCTCAAGCCGCTCATCATGCGCGGCCTGGATCGCGAGATCCAGCGCGCCCTCGTTGGCGAGCCCGCCCGTGTGTTCTTTAAGCTCAACTCGCTCACCGACCGCGAGGTCATCGACAAGATCGCTGAGGCATCGTGCGCAGGAGTTCGCGTGGACATGATCATCCGCGGCATCTCGTGCCTCAAGCCGGGCGTTCCGGGCAAGACCGAGAATGTGCATGTCCGTTCTATCGTCGGACGCTTTTTGGAGCATGCGCGCGTTTACGCCTTTGGCGTGGACTCGGACATGATCTATCTGAGCTCGGCCGACATGATGACGCGCAACACCGAGCACCGCGTGGAGATCGCCTTCCCCGTGCTCGACCCCACCTGCCGTGCCCTGGTCCATAAGTACATGAGCATGCAGCTGCGCGACAATGTGAAGGCCCGCAGCCTCACGAGCGACGGTACCTGGGTCCCCGTGGAGCGTGCAGAGGGTGAGAAACCCTTCAACTCGCAGGAAGCCCTGCTGGAGCGTGCCTATCGCAACGCCGAGGCCGCCGCGCAGCAGCGCGCGCGTGAGAAGGAACGTGTGGCCGAAGAGGCTATTCAGGCCGAGGTTGAGCGCGAGGCAGTTGTCGAGCCCACTGTCGAGCCGGAAGCAGTTGCCGCTCCCCCAGTGAATGAACCCGTGGCTGCCGCAGAGCCCGCCGTGGAGAAAGCGCCCGAGGTTCAGAAGGTCCAGGCAACCGTCATTGAGCCCGAGCCTGCACCTGCGCCTCAGCCCGAGCCGCAGGTCACCAAGCCCGCACCCGAGACGAGCGCCCGTCGCGATAAGCCCGCCGGCAAGACCAAGGCCATCGAGCGCCATCGCCCCGGTCGCGTGCGCATGGGACTGGGCCTGATCGGCCTAGGCCTTAAGACGCTCATTACCGGCAAGACGAAATAGACGTTTGTAGAAGCGCCCCGCATTTGAGGAAAGCCTCGGATGCGGGGCGCTTTTCCCTGCTACCATGGTGCGGACAACAACGCGAATGACAGGCAGGGATATGAAGCTCACTATAGAATCGATGACCTACGGCGCCGATGGACTGGCGCACGCCGACAACGGCAAGGCCGTCTTTGTGCAGGGCGCCGTGGCAGGCGACACCGTCGAGGCCGAGGTCGTACAGGACGGCAAGTCGTTCATGCGCGCCCGCACCACCGAGATTCTGGAGCCAAGCCCCGATCGCATTCAGTCTCCCTGCCCCTTCGTGGGCATCTGCGGCGGCTGCTCGTGGGGCAATCTCTCACGCACGACACAGCTCGCCGCCAAGGAGCAAAACCTGCGTTCCACGCTCGAGCGCATCGGCAAGTTCGCTCCTGAGCAGGTCGATGAGCTGGTGCAGCCCATCCGCCATACCAAGGACGACTGGGGCTACCGCAATAAAATCGAGCTCGAACCGACCGTCGTCAACGGTCGCGTACGCCTTGGCATGCACGGCGTCGATCCCAGCAAAATCGTGACCGTCGATTCGTGTCCGTTGTTCGACAAACGCTTCCCTAAGGCACTCAAATCGGTCGTCGGCGCGCTCAACTATCTGAGCGGCAGCCACGATCTGGGCCTTGAGCGCGTGGGCATTCGTGCCTCGCGTCGCACCAAGGCGCTCGAGGTCGCACTCTGGACGCCCACGGGTTCCTTCCCGCGCTCGCAGGTCTCCCGCGTGCTGGCGGACGCCGCTCATCCCACGAGCGTGGTGCGTGTGATGAGCAAGGGCGAAAAGAAAGCCCGCCGTGTCTCCAAAGTCGAGATGCTCGCCGGCGAGGGCTCGTGGACCGAGAATATCGCCGAAGGCCAGATGCGCTTATCTGCCCCGTCGTTTTTCCAGGTCAATACCAAGGGCGCCGAGATTTTGATCGAGCTCGTCATGGACGCGCTCGATCCTCAGGAAGACGAGCTGGCCGTGGACCTGTACTGTGGTGCCGGCACCTTTACCCTGCCGCTCGCCCGCCGCTGCGATTTTGTCGCCGCAGTCGAAGCCTACGGCCCGGCCGTGCGCGACCTGCGCCGGAACCTGGAAATCAACAAGCTCGATAACGTCGACGTCATCGGCGGCGATGCCGTGCGCGAGTTCCCCGATCAGGATGCCGATGTCCTGGTAGTCGATCCGCCGCGTGCGGGCCTGGCACCCGAGGCCATCGACCTCATTGCCAGCACAAGCGCCCGCGACGTCGCCTACGTGAGCTGCGACCCGGCAACTCTGGCGCGCGACCTCAAGCGCTTTGTCGAGGAAGGCGTCTTCTCCCCCGTCAAGATCACGCCGGTCGACCTGTTCCCGCAAACCTTCCACTGCGAAACCGTCGTCCACCTCAAACGCAACTAGCAGATATTATTTCTAGGGCGGGGATAAGACAATCATTCGATAATCGATGGTTTAGCCCCGTCTCCTGTCATGCATTTCGAAACAGACGGGACTGGAAAGCAGCGCAAGCCACCAAACAATTGCCCAGTTGATTACATTTTCATAATGCAATCAACTGGGCATTTCATTTAACTATGCACGTTGGCACGGTATCGCAGTTAGCGTTTTATCGGGGCGCCGCAATGAGGACAGAACTTTGCATCGGGAACAAGCGGAGTGCCGCATGAAGCACAAAAGCGCGGCCCATCCATAGAAGTTGTAGCCTGGTGGAATTGCTGCTCACCACTAAACCGAAGCGAGCCCTGCTGGCGCGAAGGGTTAATTTGTGAGTCGGCAGCGGATCCCAGAGGGGTCACCCCAGAATCGGTGGCCACGCGAGACGCCATCTTCCTGCGGACAACAAAAACGACGACGATAACGACAACCGCCAGCGCAACAACAATTGCGCCGACAACAACAGGACTGAACAAGAAGGACTCTTCGGCCTTTCCAGATGACGCTGTTTTTAGAGGACTTCGTGCAATGTTCGACTTGTACACATCAACCCGAATGCCTTTTTCAGCAGGACTCATACAACAAATCAGCGCATCGTCAGCAGCAAACCAAAGCTCCTCTACACTCCTTTCGCTCTT
This sequence comes from uncultured Collinsella sp., assembly GCA_905202145.1. Lineage (GTDB taxonomy): Bacteria > Actinomycetota > Coriobacteriia > Coriobacteriales > Coriobacteriaceae > Collinsella. The sequence goes on along the minus strand of CAJKQY010000016.1, from coordinate 10,801 downwards.
TAAAGCAGTCTGAGAAGCATCGTTCTTATTTAAATCGAGCAATACCATCTGGCTATCGTTATCATAATTAGTTCCGAGCACATATCGACCATCATTGGACAATGAACCATAAGCGCAACCGGACTAGACGGCTTTACTTTCTCCCCCTGTTTACCCGAGGCACAATCATATACTGCGACTTCATCAGAGAAAGAACCATAGTACTTCCCTTCACTACCCTGGAGAATCAAAGTCAATGAACCGTTCGAATTAACCGAGCAGATGCCATCATGTTCATTCAGTTGGTCAGGATTTGTAGGCTCGCAAACAGTATCATTTGTCATTTCGCCATTCTTCGACAGCAAAGCGCCGTTGTTAAGGAAGGTGCCTTTGTCCGAAGTAATTGGAATGCCGGAAAATACAAGACCCAAAGGATAGACGCAATCGTAGCTGTCCTCCTCATCCGGTTTAACGCTAACGATATTGGCAATCGAAGCTGCGTCCAAGTCATAGGTAACTATTTTATTGCAGTGGTTGCCATCCTCAGACCCATAGAACACTATGTAGCCGTACATGCCATCCGAAGACATCCAGTAGTCGTCGCTTTTCACTTCGTAAGAAGATTCGACGCCACATGTGTCTCCATCTACTTCGAATTGCTCTTCAATCTCTCCATTTTCGAAGCCATACTTGCAAAACTGAATCGATTGAGAGCCTGATATGAATAGAAATGATTTTCCATCTTCAGATAGCTGAAATCTCGCTGCCCGCCCATCCGCAATGACAGAATTATTGAGCTTATATGTCTTTGATTTGCTTGAGTTCAAATCGTAGGCGGTAACTGACAGGCTATCCTCGTCGTACGCATATAACGTCTTTTCATCAGAAGAGAAGCAGCAGTAACCATCCCAGCTGTTCTCGAGGGACATTTTGACACGCTTCTGCGTTCCGTCTTCAACGTTTAAAACCGTTCCATAATCGCCGGGGTCACCATTATTATCCTCGTTAAAGACAATGTACTTTCCCGATAAAGATCGGCACACAGCACTCTCAGCGCTTTCCACCGTATATGTCTCTTTGAATTCCGGCGTGGGGACGTCGGCAGCGTAGGCACCGAGCGGTGGAGCGACAAGGCTAGTGGCCAGCGCCAGGCCGGCTACCAGAAGCCCCCCCCCATTTCATTTTTCTTGTTCTTGGCATGGCTGCCCCTTTCAGTCGAGAGGTGAATATGACCTGAGACTACGCTAAGCCTGAAAAAACCAAATGTGTTGCGCAACAATTCTCAGCGTGCAAAAAAGTCGGTGGCGCACAACGGAATGGGACGGGGATTAGATAATCATTGCGCGCCGAATGATTATCTAATCCCCGTTCCTTTTTAAACATTGGGAAATCGAGCGTGGCAAGCGTATGCCTTCGGGGTATAAGACGGCTAATTGTATGCCGCTTTTTGAAAGGAACCCTTATGCCCAGCGTTGCCGTTCTCGCCGCCGATGGCTTTGAAACGATTGAATGCCTGACCATGGTCGATGTCATGCGTCGCGGCGGTGTGCGTGCCACGCTCGTCTCGATCATGCCCACGCGCGAGGTCGTAAGCTCGCTGCAGATTCCCGTAACCTGCGACGCACTCTTTGACGAGATCAACTTTGACGAGTACGACTGCGTCGTGCTGCCCGGCGGCCTGCCCGGCGCCACCAACCTGCGCGCTGACCAGCGCGTCTGCGACGTAGTCTGCGAGTTCGCCGCGACCAAGCATGTTGCCGCCATCTGCGCCGCCCCGTTTATCCTGGGCGAGCTTGACCTGCTCGAGGGACGCCACGCCACGTGCTTCCCCGGCTTTGAGAAGAGCTTCCCCGAGGGCGTCTATACCGGCGATAAGGTCACGCACGACGGCAACATCATCACCGCCAGCGGCATGGCCCAGTCGCTCCCCTTTACGCTTGAGCTGCTGCGTACGCTCGCCGGCGACAAGGCTGTCGAGAAGGTTGCCGAGGGCATTCAGCTATGATTTTGGCTTCGCAATCACCGCGCCGCATCGAGTTGATGCGCGAAGCGGGCTACGACATCCGCGTCATTCCCGCTGACATCGACGAGACTCCTTTTGATGACGAGACCCCGCTTACGCTTGTCGAGCGCTTAGCTCGCGCTAAGGCTGCCGCCGTTGCCGCCGAGCACGCCGAGCCCAATGAGCTGACCATCGCGGCCGACACCATCGTCACCTTCGATGACAAGATTTTGGGTAAGCCGGCAAACGAGGACGAAGCCCGCACCATGCTCCACGAGCTCTCGGGGCGCACGCACCAGGTCGCAACCGGCGTCTGCATCGTTAGAGCCGGAGACGTCACAGCCCCGCACGCCGCCGAGAGCCTGTCGTTTGTCGATGTGACCGACGTGACGTTCTATGAGCTCACCGACGAGCAGATTGAGCGCTATGTCGCCTCGGGCGAGCCCATGGACAAGGCAGGCGCCTACGGCATCCAAGGCGTCGGCGGGCGTATGCTCGTGCACGATATTTCGGGCGACTTTTACAACGTGGTGGGTCTGCCCATCGCTCGCGTCGCGCGTGCGATTCAAAAACTATCGTAATTGCATCTGGCGCTGGGTATCCCCCGGCGCCTACAATTTTGGCGTACCGTACGGATCCCGACCGGGCATAAGGCCCGGCGGAAAACCGATAGGAGTAAAACATGGACACACTGCTTGAGGCCATTGACGTTTGCGATGTCGATGGCTTTTGCTTTGGCAACTATACGGACGAGGAGGCCGGCACCGGCTGCACCGTAATCGTGGCACCCGAGGGCGCCACCGGCGGTGTTGACGTTCGCGGCGGTGCCCCGGCATCGCGCGAGACCGACCTGCTGCGTCCCGAGAACACCGTGGACAAGGTCCACGCCGTCTGCCTTTCGGGTGGATCGGCCTTTGGTCTGGAGGCCGCAAGCGGCGTCGCCCGCGAGCTCGAGAGCCGCGGCATCGGCCTTCCCGTCGGTCCCACGCAGGTGCCCATCGTTTGCTCTAGCTGCATCTTCGACCTCGCCTTTGGCGACCCCACCGTACGCCCCGACATTGAGGCTGGCATCTCCGCCGTGCGCGAGGCGCTAGACAACACCCCCACCACGCTCGAGCAGGGCAATGTAGGTGCCGGCACCGGTGCCACCGTGGGCAAGCTCATGGGCCCCGCCACCTGCATGAAGGCCGGCCTTGGAGCCGCCGCCGTGGCACTCGGCCCTGTTAAGGTGGGCGCCGTGGTCTCGGTCAACGCCTGTGGCAATGTCGTCGACCCCTTCACCGGTGAATGGGTCGCTGGTATGCGCGCTGCAGCAGACAGCGACCAGATCGTCGACATGGAGCTCGCAGCCTTTGCCGCCGCCGGCTCCATGCAAATGCCGCTCGACCGCACCAACACCACCATCAGCTGCATTGTCACCAATGTGAAGCTCACCAAAGCCCAGGCCACCAAGGTGTCCCAAATGGCCGCAGACGCCTATGCGCACGCCATCCGCCCCACGCACACCACCAACGACGGTGACACCATCTACACCCTCGCCAGCGGCAAGCTGGGAGCCCAGGCAAGCGCCGCCGTTCCCTTGGACCTGTTGGGCATGCTCGCCGTAAGGGCTTTGCAAACCGCCATCGTAAACGGAGCCAAAACCGCCAAAACCTCCCACGGCATCCCCGGCGCCGCAAAGTAATCCACTCGACCGTCGGTCGGAGGCGGGCGGGCGTTACGTTTGCTGCTCTACAGTCCTATGCAAGACGAAGGCCACATTAAGTGGCCTTCTTTGCATGCGGAACTCGCGACAAACGTAACGCCCGCCCCTCCCCGACCGACTACCAACTAAGATCTTTTCAGCCCAGGCCCCTGTGTACCGCGCGTCCAAGATCTTCAAATTCAGCTTGCTGACATAAAGCGAGACATAGCAGAGGACCCCTGGTCCTTAACTTGATACGAGTTCCGCACGCAAAGGAGGCGCCAGTGGCGCCTCCGTCTTGCGCAGGACTGTTCGAAGTAGCAAGTTAAGGACCAGGGGTCCCCGTTACCCGAGCATTTCTGTGCTAGTTGAATTTGAAGATCTTTGAGGCAAGATGGTATAGGCCGAGTGTGGTTTTGTCTCCGGCCCGTCCATGCAGGTTGGTAAAGAATCCGACCACGCCGTAGCGAGCGCGACGATACATGCGCTCGTCGTACTCTTTCAGGTCCTTCCACAGCGTCTTCAGGCGCTCATCGGCACAATCTTCCTCGGAAAGCTTGGTGAGCACCGAGCAAATCGCCATCATCATGGTGAAGTAGCCCATCATGTACGAACGCAGACGCGAGGACTCGACGTCCTGGTACAGGTGGAACGATTCCATCATGATGCGCGTTACGCGGAACTGCTGACCCAGGCGCTTGACCATCGTGGCCTCATTGACGCTCTGGCCCTCGCGACCGATAAAGTAGCGATAGAGGTCGATGTCGGCGTAGTACATGGTCTTGCAGCGCGGCAGCGGCACGTATGCGTAGATATTATCCACGTAGAACGTGTGTGCCGGCATAGGCAGATTGGACTCGCGCAGTACATCGGTGCGATAGCACAGGCTGTGCATGAGCAGGTTCTGATCGGGACGGAAGTGCCCAATCTGGTCCCAAGAGAAAATCTTTTTGCGCGGCAGGGCAAACTTGTAGCCAATAGCGGTATGCGTGCCCTCGTAAACCTTCTCGTACACGTAGTTCGAGATAAACAGGTCGATGCGCTGGTCGCGCTCCTCAAAGCCACGCAGAATCGACAGCATGGTCGAAAGCGCCGCACCGTCGAGCCAGTCGTCCGAGTCGACAACCTTGTAGTAGGTGCCCTGCGCCTCGCGCAGGCCCGAGAGGACGGCAATACCGTGGCCGCCATTCTCCTGGTGCACCGCGCGGATGATTCCAGGATAACGGGCCTCCCACTCGTCGGCCTTGGCGGCCGTCTCGTCCTTGGAGCCGTCGTCCACCACGATAATCTCGATATCGGTGGCGTAATTGCTCCCCTCCAAGATGGAGGTGATGCAATGGTCCATGTCCTTGGCAGCGTTATACGAGGGAATACCGAATGTTATGACTTTATGCATGGCAGGCGATAATCTCATCCGAAAGATCGAGGGCAGAATTGGTCACGGCGTCCATATCGTAGTAACGATATTCGGCCAGGCGACCCACCGGGTGGAAGTTCGTCAGGTTCTGGACGCGCTCAAGATAGCGCTCATAGAGCTCACGGTTCTCGGGCTCAAGAATGGCGTAGTACGGCGTCTCACCCGAGCCGGGCGTATAGGCCTTGGAGTACTCCTTCATGATGGTGGTCTTGCCGGGCAAAACCTGACCGGTCATGTTCTTGAACTCGGTGATGCGCGTGTAGTCCTCGCTCGTAGTGTAATTGACGGTGCCCACGGGCTGGAACTGATCCATATCGAGCGTCTCGAACTTCATGTCGAGCGTGCGGTACGGCAGCGCACCCAGGTCGAGGTTGAACAGCTCGTCGAGTGGACCGGTGTAGACGATCTCGCCACCATAGACCTTGCCGTCGATCTTGACGGTAGTCTCGTCGATCTCAAAGAGGTCACGGGCGTCTACGTCACAGAATACGTCGATCAGATCGTGATCGAGCATATGCTCGAACAGCGCGGTATAGCCATCCTGCGGCATGCCCTGGAAAGGAGCCTGCGGGAAGTAGCGATCGTCATCGCCCACAAAGACGGGAACGCGGCCAGTGATCGAGGGGTCGATCTGGTCGGGCGTCTGGCCCCACTGCTTCATGGTGTAATGCAAAAAGACGTTCTCATAGACATAATCGGCGACCTCGGCAAGATCCGGGTCGTTCTTCTTGCGCAGCTCCATAATGGGCACCTTGACGTCCTTGCCAAAGGTCTCCGCGAGCTTTTGGTACAGTTCCTCGCCGCGCTCATCGCCAAAGGCGAGCTTGAGGCTCGCATGGTTAAAGGGCACGGGCATAAGGGTACCGTTGATGTTGGCGAGCACCTTGTGCTGGTAGTCCGTCCACTTGGTAAAGCGCGACAGGAAATTGTGGACGCGCTCGTTAAAGGTATGGTAGATGTGCGGACCATACTCGTGGACCAGGATTCCCGCCTCGTCAGTGCAGTCGAAGGCATTGCCCGCAATGTGGCTACGGCGTTCCAAAACGGCAACACGATAGCCGATAGTTTCGGCAAGACGGCGGGCGCAAACGGCACCGGCATAACCGGCGCCGACAACGATCATGTCGTACGCACCGGCATTAAAGCCTTCAGGCAGGCCTGAGGTAATCTGCATCGATACTCCTTGTCAAAAGCCACGGGCTCGTTAGCTGGGCTTTTCTCGAACATTCTTCGAGACATATTTATCAGAGCGATTATAGCGCTAATGCGTCCTATAATGAGCTTGCCACACAAGGAAAGCTCAAGCACCGCGGCGTACATTATTGAAAGGTAAACCCGCTAGCAGCGGGTTTATTCGTGAACAGCCGGGCGCCTGGAGCTTAGCGAAACGCTTGTAAGGAGTAACATGAGCGATTTCCTTAACCGTATGAAGTCTGCCGCCAAGGCCGACCTTAAGACGATCGTCCTGCCCGAGGGCGAGGATCCGCGTACCATCGTCGCGGCAAACAAAATCATCGAGGAGGGCCTGGCAAAGCTCGTCATCCTGGGCAACCCCGACGAGATCGACGTTCCCGGCGCTACCGTCATCGACCCGCGCAACGCCGAGAAGCACGAGGAGTACGCGCAGAAGTTTGCCGAGCTCCGCGCCAAGAAGGGCGTTACCATCGAGCAGGCTCGCGCCCAGGTGATGGACGCCACCTACTTTGGCACCATGATGGTCAAGATGGGCGACGCCGACGGCCTGGTCTCCGGTGCCTGCCACTCCACCGCCGACACCCTGCGCCCCGCGCTGCAGATCCTCAAGACCGCCCCGGGCACCAAGCTGGTCTCGGCCTTCTTCGTGATGTGCACCGACACCCCGCAGTTCGGCACCGACGGCACGCTGATCTTCGCCGACTGCGGCCTCAACATTAACCCGTCCTCTGACGAGCTCTCCGAGATCGCCATCGCCTCCGCTCACTCTTGGTCCACCTTCATGGGCAATGTTGAGCCGCACGTGGCCATGCTCTCCTACTCCACCATGGGCTCCGCCGGCGGCGAGGTCGCCAAGAAGGTCCAGGAGGCCGTGAAGTTCTGCAAGGAGAAGGCTCCCGAGCTCGCCATCGACGGCGACCTGCAGCTCGATGCCGCTATCGTCCCCACCGTCGCCCAGCTCAAGGCTCCCGGCTCCTCCGTCGCCGGTAAGGCCAACGTGCTCGTGTTCCCCGACCTCGAGGCCGGCAACATCGGCTACAAGCTGGTCCAGCGCTTCGCTGGCGCTGACGCCTACGGCCCCATCCTGCAGGGCATCGCCAAGCCGGTCAACGACCTGTCGCGCGGCTGCTCTGCCGACGACATCGTGGGTGTCGTGGCCATCACCGCCGTCCAGGCTCAGATGGCTGAGTAGCGTACATATCCCCTCGGGACCCTACAGGGTAAAGCTCTGAAAACGTCCTCGGACATGTCGGAAGCCCCCGCTGCGCACTACGTGCGGCGGGGGCTTCCTCCGTCCTGCGGAAAGTTTTCAGAGCTTTACCCTGTAGGGTCCCTGCCGCCACGTGGCAATCGGGGCATCTGGAGTGGACGGCGGCTTGGCTACGAGCTAGGTCTGAAAAATCTGAATGGATGGGTGCCGTTGCTGGAAGCGCAGGCGTTGCCGGCGATGATCACTTTGGAACTGGAATTTCCGTATGCTAGTAAAAAGGCCTCCGGAGCTGTTGCTCTGGAGGCCTTTTTGTCAATTACAGACGAATGCGTTAGTTGTTCTTGGTCAGACGCTCGACGTCGTGGGCGATCATGTATTCCTCGTCTGTGGGGATGACCATGACCGTGACGGAAGAGCCAGCGGCGCTGATGACCTGCGGGCCGTTGCCCACGGCCTCGCGGTTCTTGTTGTTGTCGATACGCACGCCCAGCCACTCAAAGCAGTCGCAGAAGGCCTTGCGGATCGACCAGTCGTTCTCGCCGATGCCGGCGGTAAAGGTGATGGTATCCACGCCCGCCATGGAGGCGATCATGGAGCCGGCCTGCTGCATAGCCTTGTAGGCGAACATATCGAAGGCGAGCAGGCAGCGCTCGTCACCCTCGGAGGCGCGCGTACGGATGTCGCGAGCGTCGTTGGAGATACCCGAGATGGCAAGCAGACCAGACTGCTTGTTCATCATGTCATCGACTTCTTGATAGCTGTAGCCGCCCTCGCGCTGAAGATAGCACACGGTGGCCGGGTCGATGGAACCGCAACGGGTGCCCATCATCAGGCCGTCAAGCGGCGTGAGGCCCATCGTGGTGTCGCGGCACACGCCGTCCTCGATGGCGGCGAGCGAAGCGCCATTGCCCAGATGGCACGAAAGCAGACGGTGGCAGCACGAGCCCAGGATCTCCTTAGCCATCATCCACTCGTAGCGGTGGCTCGTACCGTGGGCGCCGTACTTGCGCACGTGGTACTTGTCGCACACGTCCTTGGGCAGCGCGTAGGTGTAGGCGACCTCGGGCATGGTCATGTGGAACGAGGTGTCGAAGACGGCCACGTTGGGCAGCTCCGGATACTTCTCGCGGCAATATTCGATTGCTGCGGCCTCGCCGTAATTGTGCAGCGGAGCGAGCGGGGCCACCTCAAGGATCTTAGCCATGACCTCGTCGTCAACGACCGCGGAATCATCGAAGTGCCAGCCACCCTGAACGATACGATGCCCAATGCCATCGATCGTAAAGTCGGTCTTCTCGAGCTCCTCGAGCACGCGAGCGATAGCAGAGCGATGATCAGGGAAGGGAACCTCCTCGGTCTGCTTGGCGCCACCGTTCTCGGAATGACCAAAGATACCCATGTCCGAGCCGATACGCTCGCAGTTGCCCTTGGCGAAAACCTCGCGGGTATCGGTATCCAGAAGCTGATATTTAAGACTTGAGCTGCCGGCGTTGACAACAAGTACGTTCATGAGACTCCTTTGCAGTGCAATACGGTCGACGTAGACCTCTTAAGGCGACCGCATTTTAATAAGAAGTTATCACATCTTGATAAATAGCTATCAGACATATCGCCAAACGAGCGCAAAAGAGGGGCTGAACGGCACTTGGTCGTCCAGCCCCTCCCCTCTTGCAATTACTTGCTGTTGACGATGCGCTCGACGTCGGAAGCGATCATGAACTCCTCATCCGTGGGGATGACGAAGATCTTGACCTTGGAATCCTTGGCGGACAGGCACCACGCGCCGTCGCCGCGCAGGGCGTTGCGGGCATGGTCCATCTTGACGCCCATAAAGGCCAGACGGTCGGCCACGCCAGCGCGGACAGCCGGAGCGTGCTCGCCGATGCCGGCGGTAAAGACCAGGGTGTCCATGCCGCACATGGAAGTGGCCATCTCGGCGGCCTTGGCGGCAATCTTGTAGACGAACATATCGAAGGCGAGCTGGGCCTCGGGGTCGCCGGCAGCGGCGAGCTCCTCAACGTTGCGGCAGTCGTTGGTCTTGCCGCCGGTCACAGCCAAAAGGCCGGACTTCTTGTTCATCATCTCGTCGACCTCGTCGAAGGTGTAGCCGCCTTCGCGCTGCAGGTAGCACACGGTAGCAGGATCGATGGAGCCGCAGCGGGTGCCCATCATGACACCGTCGAGCGGCGTCAAGCCCATGGTGGTGTCCATGCACTTGCCGTCCTCGATGGCGCACAGGGAAGCGCCAGAACCGATGTGGCACACGACGACCTTGCGAGCCTCGCCGTTGGTCATCTCGGCAACCTTCTTGGAGATGTAGCGGTAGCTGGTGCCGTGGGCGCCGTACTTGCGGATGTGCAACTTGTCGCAGGCGTCCTTGGGCAGGGCGTAGGTCTTGGCGACCTCGGGCATGTTGAAGTGGAAAGCGGTGTCGTAGACCGTGACGTTGGGCAGATCGGGATACTGCTCCAGGCAGTACTCGATAACGTTGGCCTCGGGGTTATTGTGCAGCGGGGCGAGCGGAGCGACCTCGCGGATCTTGGCGAGGACGTCCTCGTCGACGAGGGAGGAATCACCGAAGTACCAACCGCCCTGAACGATACGGTGGCCGATGCCCTCGATCTTGACGCCGTTGGCCTCGAGGTCCTTCAGAACGACCTCGATGGCGACCTTGTGGTCGGGGAACTCGATGTTCTCGGTCACCTTCTTGGAACCGTTGGCAGCGTGGGTGAAGGTACCGCCGGTAAAGCAGACGCGCTCGCAGGAGCCCTTTGCGGACACCTTGTGGGACTTGGTATCGATGACCTGATACTTAAGGGTCGAAGATCCTGCGTTGACGACCAGAACGTTCATGTGTCTCCCTACTAACAGGCGGTGTGGCGCCGCCAGGTTACATACGCTTCAATAATAAACCCAAACGCCCTCGCGCTCGGGTTTATTGCGTTGATATATAAGTTATCGGTGCCCAAATACTCATGGCCTTTGACTTGTAAGACGAAAGAGCGCGGGGATATACACCAAAGAAGAAATCCCGAGCGCTACAAGCAATATGACTCGAATGCCCGCGATGCTGCTCAACGCAGCATTGAACAGATAGAAAAGGATGGCACCCACCGCCACCATCTGGCTTTGGACCGAAATCAGTGAACAGCGCATCGAAGAATCGACAGCATTTTGAAAAATTGAGTATTTAATTGGAGCAAATAACGAGTAAGCGACCGTCTGCAGTACATAGAACACGGGCAGCAAATAGACCGGAGTGTTAGCGCCGGAATAATTTAGCCAAATATAGTCGGCCGAGATTGACCAATCCCG